>JALHNI010000005.1 GCA_022843605.1 Bryobacter sp. | reverse complement strand
TTGGGCAAAGTGGCGGCGAGGTCGCGCTCGGCGGCGGCTTCGCGGGCGGCGCGCTGTTCGGCGAGGCGAGCTGCGGGGAGTTGGATCCAGTGTAAGTCGAGAAACAGGTCGGCGACGGGGAAGGATTCGTAGTCGATGTCGGTGTAGTTTTGCATGGAGCTTTCCGAGGATGAGCATAGCAGGCGGATTCTAACGAGAAGAGGTGGGCGTGCGGTTAAGTCATTGATCGGATTGACTTTACTTAAGTTATTCGATTGGTGACTGGTGATTTCTGCGGCCGCGCTTTTCGCGCGATCCCCGCAAAGGCGGCTTGGGGGGCCCCTCCGAAGAGTTGAGAACTTTGGCGGCTTGAATCCACTTACTTGTATGAGTATCTTTTTGGCTGGTGTGCGATGAGGCCGTTGCGGGATTTCGTACCGGGCCAGTTGTATGCGGTGACGCAGCGCGGGAATCGCGGGCAGTGGGTTTACTGTGATGCGGAAGATTTTCTCAAGGCTTTGGAGTTGATGGATAAGTATGCCTTGCGGTATGGCGTCAAGATCCGGGGTTGGTGCCTGATGCAGAACCATGGGCATTGGGTGTTTGAGGCCTTTTCCGAGGATTCGATCTCGAACTTGATGCGCGATATGCAGGGATGTTACTCGCGGTACTTGAATAAGAAGTATAAGAAGGAGCCTTGGAAGTTACTGGGTCCGTTGCGGGGTCGGAAGCGGCAGCGGAGTTACTCAAGTTACTTGCGGGCGGGGCCGGTGAACTGGACGCCACGCTATGATGCGGAGTTTTTGGATGCGGCGGGGTTTCGGTCGTTTTTGCGGTATATCGAGCTGAATCCGGTGCGGGCGCGGATGGTGAAGCGCGCGGAGCGGTGGCGCTGGTCGAGCGCGGGGGCGCATTTTGCGGGTTCGGATGATGGGGGCCGTTTGTGTTTGGAGCAGTGGGCGCATTTGTTTGGGGCTCCGGATTTGGCCGGGGCGGCGGAGGCGTGGCGGGAGTTTGTGGAGGGTCCCGGGGAGGAGACGACGGCGAATGCGGGCCGGGTGGCGCGGACGGCGGTTTCGGGGTCGGGGTTTAATCGGGTTCGGGGGTGGGCGCCGCCCGTGATCGCGGCGGGGGCGGGGTCGCCGCCGGGGTAGGGGTCGGCTTTGGCTCTGTTGTCCGTGGCCTGGTTCGGTGCTCTGTTTCTATTTTTGGCCCGCTTCGTCGGGCGTCAGGCCGAGTCGATCTCGCTTGCCCTGTTGCGTTTTACCTCAGATGGGTGCGCAGCTCTCCTAAATTAAGCCTGGCACCATCTTTCCTCGTGGAGGGTCCGGAGGAGGAGGCGGCGGCAAATGCGGGTCGAGTGGTGCGGACGGCGGCTTCGGGGTCGGGGTTTAATCGGGTTCGGGGGTGGGCGCCGCCCGTGATCGCGGCTGGGGCGGGTTCGCCGCCGGGGTAGGGGTCGGCTTTGGCTCTGTTGTCCGTGGCCTGGTTCGGTGCTCTGTTTCTATTTTTGGCTCGCCGGTCGTGTCAATAGTTTTGTGTAAACGCCGTTCGGGTTAAGTCACCGAAGAGTCGGTAACGGACTACGATTCTCGGCCTTCGCCCTCATTATAGGTTCCCGAGGCAGGCGGGGGCCGCGGTCAAGGCCGAGCGCAGCGAGCCCGCAGGGTTGCCTTGACGGCGGTCTCCAGCCTGCCTCATTCACGATCAAGAAGGGCGAAGGCCAACTCACGATCAGGCGCCCAAAGCCGCTTGGATGCGGTCGCCGGCCTGGATCTGGAAGCGGTTCATGGCCGCCTTCCAACCTTGGATGGTTTCCCATTTGGCGGTCAGGTTCTGGATCGCCAGGTACAGTAGCTTGAGCGCGGCCTCTTCACTCGGAAATGAACCGCGCGTCTTGATGATCTTGCGCATCGTGCTATTGAGCGACTCCACCGCGTTCGTCGTGTAAATGATCTTGCGGATCTCCTCCGGAAACTCGAAGAACGGCGTCAGCGTGTCCCAGTTACTCTCCCATAGCTTCACGATCGACGGATACTTCGTGCCCCACTTACTCTCAAAGGCTTCTAACTCCAGGCGCGCTTGCGGCTCGGTCGCCGCCCGGTAGATCGGCTTCAGGTCCGCCGCCACCGCTTTGCGCTCTTTCCAGTTCACATAGTTCAAGCTGGCGCGGATCGCATGCACGATGCAGCACTGCACTTGCGCTTGCGGAAATACCGTTTCGATCGCTTGCGGAAATCCCTTTAGTCCGTCAATGCAAACGATCAGAATGTCTTTGATTCCCCGGTTTTTCAGCTCCGTCAGCACACCCAGCCAGAACTTCGCTCCTTCGGTTGCGGAGGTCCACAAGCCCAACACATCCTTCTGGCCGTGCCAGTCGATGCCAATCGCTACGAAGATCGCCCGGTTCTCCACCCGCCCGTTGTGCCGGATCTTGACCATCAGCGCATCCAGATACACGATCGAATACAGCGGCTCGAGCGGCCGGTTCTGCCAGGCCTTCACTTCCTCCAATACTTCATTCGTCACCTCCGAGATCAGCCCGGCACTGACTTCCACGCCATACATTTCTTTTAAGTGCGCTTGAATATCCCGCGTACTCATCCCGCGCGCGTACAACGAGATCATCTTCTCGTCGAAACCCGTAAATCGCGTCTGGTGCTTGGCGATCAGTTGCGGTTCGAACTCCCCGTTGCGATCCCGTGGCACATCGATCACCAACGGTCCCAGATCGCCCTGAACCGTCTTCGGGCTCGTCCCGTTCCGCGAGTTCCCGCTCCCGTGCCCGACCACGGCGTGTTTTTCATAGCCCAGTTGGTGCGTCAGTTCTCCCCGCAACGCCCGCTCGTAGACCCGCTTCACCATCTGCCGCATCAGGTCGCTCGCACTCGCCTCGTCCAACGGTGCCACCCGCCCTTCCAGCGCTTCGTCCATCAGCCGGTCAAAACTTTCTACGTTTAGTTTCATCTCGTTCTCCTTCATTCTCCAAGAGAACGACGTTTACACAATCCTTTTTACACGCTCGGCTCGCCTTGTCGGCCGTCAGGCCGAGTCGCTCTCGTTTGTCCTGTTGCGTTTTGCCTCGGATGAGGCGCCCAGCCTCCTAAATTACGCCTGGCACCATCTTTCCCTCCCATCTTTCCCTCATCTTTCCCTCCATCTTTCCCTCCATCTTTCCCAGCAATCTTTCCCATCTTTATGTTCCCCCCCGCACTCAACTCCCGCCAGTGAGAGGAAATCGAACTGCCCGTATGAGAATGACATCTACTGAACGAATGATCACGGTGCCCTCGTCGAACAACTTAGGCGGAGCGTCAACGTCAATCTCAAATTTAAACTGCACCCTGAACTCATTCCTGAAACAAGACCCAGAGAACCGTGAAGCGTCTAAAGCATTCGCAACCGCTTGGCGAAGTAGTGGCGTCGCTCCCTTAGTGATGGCCTTAATGACTTTTCCTGATCTGTCAACCAAAACTCTGACCTCCACCTCGCCCTGATGCCTCGCCTGGCGAGCAAGCGACGGGTACTTCGGAATTGTCAGTTCCTCGATGCAACTGGGTTCTGCTCCTGCGAGAACTCTGTTCGCAAAGCACCCGTAAAAGAGCACCATGAGCACGCCGACTCGATGCCATCCAGATCGAACTCGCATGTGTTAATTCCTAGCAACTGTGATTGTGCGATTGCAGTGCCGCCAAACGTCATCATTGTTCAATCGACCGTTGTTAGAGTTACCCCTATCAGAACGAAATCCGTTGGCGCCAAGAGAGTGGGCGAACTCGTGGATTAGAGTCAAGATACCCTGTCGCTGTGATCCAGGATTGACCGAAGAAATCTGAGAGTTAAACTGGTCACCTGCACTCCTCGGAGCCGACCTAAATGAAGCCTTGCACCATCTTCTGCCATTGTCGGCCGTCAGGCCGAGTCGCTCTCGCTTGCCCTGTTGCGTTTTGCCTCGGATGAGGCGCCCAGCCTCCTAAATTACGCCTGGCACCATCTTTCCCCCATGTTCCGTCAATCTTTCACCATCTTCTCAGTGTCTCCCTCAGTGTCTCCTCCTCGACAAGTTTTGCCAAACGCAAAGAGCTTATTCGACGGCCGATAATACCGAATGCGAACTTTGCCAAACGCGCCACCCTCTTGGATCTTGACATAAGTCACCTCGTTTCCATCCGCCTCGCGAAACGGTTCCCAGGCGATCGCGAGCACATGGTCAAACATCCAACAAGCCTTGACCTTTGGCAAACCGGACAATTGGAACACCACCTCAGGGTCTCCACCCGAGGAATCTGCGACGGTGACCCGGGTGTAGTCCGTATTGAGCGACACAGGATCTCGCCGCACTTCTATTCGATAAATCCACGCTCGGCTCGGGGACATCGCCTGTGCCACAGCGTTCCAAGCAACCTTACTACACCCCGACGAGACAACAAGAAATACGGCCGTTGCAGCAGCAATCCTAAAGACCGAGTCTTGTACACCCCCCATGGAGAAACCTCCGACCTGCCGTTATGTTCGCCGCGTCGCCCGGTTGATCGCCGAATGTCGATAGATTAAGGTTAGATGGCATCTGACCGCCCGAAACATCAACCCAGATCTGCGCCACACCCGCTCCGAACTGGCTATAAGTCGAACCGAGACCAGCGTGTGCCGTCACAACACCAAAAAACCAGTTGCCAAACGCTTGGTATTCATGTCCCCACTGGTGCTTCCAATCCCAAGCATGATGCGGGGCCACTTGATTTACTAGAAACGTATTGACGACGTTAAATACAAACATTGTCGGCGATATACCATTAACGCTGGAGAACAAGGGATCCGAAGCGATGGCGACGGCCTCGGCGATCACGGCATTTATCTGGCCCAGAGCCGCTGTCACCAGATCCTCAACGCTCACTCCGGCTGGGACAGAAGGGGGCGCGTTTTCCATACATTCTCTTCGCATCCGATCCGCTTCGTAGCAAGCTAGGCCAGTTCTAGGGTCTACGCAACCGCCGGACTCATAGTCTATTTGACCTTGAGGAAGAATCTGTTTGTACTGAAACGTTCCACTGACGATACTTGAGACCAACACCAGCGGATCCGACGTCGCGCATACAGTCGTACTCGTATTCGACCCAGCGGGACAATCAGCTAGACCATTGGGATCGATCGCGTTAACAGGGCTACCCCTGGTGTAGGCGTATCGATTCCAACTAGATGGATCGGAAGATATCGCACTAGAGTCAAGCGGATCCGATGACGCGAATCGGCCCGAGCCAACAACATAATACCGATTCTGCGCATAATCCAGACCCGTCGAGTCGCGATAGTACGACGCAAACGAATCCGCATTGGACACTGTGCCCGACTTGGCCTCGCCGTAGGGATAATAGCTCCCGACCGAACCGAGGCGATCCTGCGTCGTCAGCCGCCGACCGCCGAAGTACTCGTCCGTCTGGACCTTCTGAAACACGAAGCTATGCACCAGGGTGCCGTTCTGATTCTCGATCAGCTTCACCGCCGAGTAACGGCCGATGCGTTCGCCGCTTGCGCCCCAGAAGGTGAACTCGTCGTTCTTCCAGAGGCGCTTATTGGCGGGGTCGTAGCCGTAAGTGTCGGCGGCGACGGTGACCAGGCGATTGAAGACGTCGTAAGTCATCGTGCCCTGCTGGGGCGTGTAAGTGGTGTTGCCGTTGGCGTCGTAAGTGTGGGCCTGGATGCGGTTGGTGGCAGGATCGGTGGTCGAGACCATCGTCGGCACCGTGCCCTTCACGGCCGACTGCTGCAGGCGATTGCCCCAGCCGTCGTACATCCAGGCGAGTCCCCAGCCGCCGGCACCGGCGGTGGCGGCCTGAGTTAAACGCCCTAACGAGTCGTAAGTATAATTCACGGTCTCGGCGATGCCGCCCGAAGGCGTCGTGACCTGAGAGACGATCTTGCCATCGTTCGCCGTCTGCGCGTAGTTATAGGTAATGGCGGTGCCGTCGAACTGGGTCATCGACGTCAGCCGTTGGAAGGCGTCGTAAGCGCGGGTCTCGGTTTGCAGGGCGATCGTTTTGCGCATCTGCGTGAGGGCTCCAAAGGTATTGTACGTCACCTGGTCGACGATGGAGACGGGCGACTGGCTTGGCTCCTGCCGCGTCTCGCCCGTGGGCCGACCGAAGGCGTCGTAGGTGTACTGATAGACCGCGCCCGCCACCGGCAGCACCGGCGCCTGGTAGCCCGCCTGCACAAGTTGGGCGTGATCTGGGTGGGCGCGCCGAAGTTGTTGGAGGCCGAGTACGTCCATTCCACCGTTTGCCCATTGGTGACCGCCTTGATGACTTCGCCGAGGATGTTGTAGGTGAGCGTGGTGGCTTTGCCGGGGCTGGTGAGATAGGTCGGGTTGCCTCGCGTGGTGTAAGTGGTGTTGTAGGTTCCGGTGGCGTGCATGGTGGGCGAACCGATGACCTGGGTCAAGGGATTCGCCCCGCCGTAGCCGTCGTAAGTATTCGCGAACAGGCTGACGTTTTTGACGCCGTCGGTCGACTGGAAACTGGCGGGTAGATTGCGCAGGTAGTGGGCATTAGGGAAGAAGTAAGTGCAGTTGATGGTACGCGCCGGCGTACTGAGGTTGCCGTACTCGTAGATGCGGCTTTGGGTGAGGTTGCCGTAGAGATCCACCGTCTGGTCAGTCTTCATGGTTTTGGCGTTGGCGGTATTGGGGTCGAGGTCCGTGGTGACGCTTTGGACGGCGGGCATCTGGTTCGCGTCCTGGGTGTAGGTATAGGTGTGGCGGCGCAGGATGTCGGTGTCGCCGCTGGCGGTGGGATGCTCAAACTATTGGGTGAGGAAGCCGCGGGTATAGTCGTTGGCGCTGGAGAAAAGCCAGCACTTGCGGCCGACGCCCGAAGGGTCAGTTAAGGCGAGGCTCGAATGCATCACCTGGGAGGCGTCGCTGGGATCGCGAATCAGATTGTAAGTCACTTCGCTGGCCCCGGCCTGCTTCACCAGGCGGCGGTTCTGCAACTCGCGGGCGCTGACGCTGTTGGCGAAGTTGGTGGTTTGGTGGGTATAGCGCAACTCCCCGTTGCGGGGCAGCTTGACCGTGAGCAGTTCGCCGGAGGCGTTGTAAGTGAAGGTGTAGTTGCGGCCGGCCGGGGTGGATGGAACCGACTTCCTGGCGGGGCTGGAGGCCGGCCCTACTGGGTCAGATTGGAGATAGGGAGAGTTTAGGGGATGGCGATGCCGAAGCGTTGGGGATTGAAGGTGCGTTTGTATTGCTTGAATTCTTCGTAAATTCTTAATTCGTATGGTGCTCCGTAAAATCTCGGAAGCCAAGGCCAACTGTCTGCCCTCATTGAGGCGGTTCAGGCCGGGGAGGAAGTCATCATCGGCAAGGCCGGCAAGCCGGTGGCGAGACTCGTCCGACTCCGCGCAAGCCCGGAGCCCTCAAAGGGCAAATCCGGATCGCGGACGACTTTGACGACCTTCCCCGAACGTCGCCGAGGCTCCTTTAGTGGCTTGACGACTCGGCCCGCCTGCCGCCGGAGATGCGGGACTCATTGCCGATTCTGAGCGAACGGTGTTCGTCAGCACAGCCACGACCTGGGAGATTCGGATTAGGCAGAGAATGGGCAAGCTCGATCTGCCGGCTCAGTTCGATGCGGCACTGGATGCGTCGTCGTTTCACTGGTTGCCGGCCTCCCGGGCCTATGCCGATTGCAGGGCGCAGTTTCCTTTTCACCTGCCCTTTCACCATCGCGATCCATTTAACCGGATGCTGATCGCGCAGGCGCATTGTGAAGATTTCACGCTGTTGACGGTCAATGAACGTCTCGCCGCACACGGCAAGAACGTCTGCTGGACTGGTTATTCGGAGCTCGATCCCCCAGCCCATCGTTTCCTCTGTTTACGCCTCAATCGGCACCTTGCGATGCCCGCTGCAAAACTCGAGGCCGGAATGGCTCGCTATATCCCCTCCTGTGGGGCTCTTTATACACTACGCCGGTTGATACCCGGCGCTCTGCCTGACCGACTCTCGATTTTCGTCCTAATTCTGCCCGAAATGGCCAAGGAGAGAATCCCTCACCAAGCTATTTTGACAGATGACCGCCGGCGGTCACTTTCCGGGTGAGTCAGCGAGGCGAACTGGAGGCAAGATGCTCGGAGTATTCCCTGGTAGCCCGGCGGCAGCGCCTGCGCACCCCTACGCCAATGCTGCGCCAATCCCCTCAGGGCGATGGCATCAAACCGCCGAAATTGGGGAAGAATGAAACACTTTTACATTGGCACATTACGTGCATATATTGGCACATTACGTGCATATATGGGTGCTCACCACGAACCGACGTGCAGTTTTTGCAGTCCCAGACAAAGGAGTCAACCATGGCCCATATCACTCTCCGCAAAATCGAAAACGGAGATCTCCCGGCACTGCCGGTCTTGGAAGAGATGGAACGCGTGCAGGAGGAGATCCGGCGGCGGGCTTTCGCATTCTTTGAGCAGCGAGGGTGCGAGCCCGGCCATGAGGTTGAGGATTGGCTGAAGGCGGAAGAACAGATACGGAGTTGGCCTCCTGTGCAGACTCGCGAGAGCGATAGTGCGTATGAGTTTGAGCTTCCCCTGGATGACTACAGTCTCAACCTGATCCAGGTGATCGTCACGCCTTCGAAAATTCTCGTTTATGCCAAGAATCAAGAGCCAGATCGAGCGGAAGAAGGGAATTCCCAAGACCTTTACCGCCGGATCGAATTACCGCAGCCCATCAACCTGGACGCCACCACGGCCACGCTCGACACCGGCGTACTGCGGATCACCACGGCCAAGGCCGGCCGATCCTCGCGGATAAACGGTCGAGCCAAAGCCGCAAACTCGCGAAATAGCGCTCGACCTCGATTTCGCGGAGGAGTATGATCGTGGCCGTCGCTGGCGCTCCTCGTCATGAAGTGATCGTGCGGGAGGTGACGCCCTTGACCAAGCAAACTGAACAGCGGCAAACTGCCTCCAGTGCGCCGGCTCAGGCGTCCGCACCGCGCGCCGCCTTCGTGAGCGGGGTGAGAAAGATCCTGATCGTCGATAGAAGCCCCGCGGACTGTGCCGCCGTGAGGCGGCTACTATCACAACACGACAATGGGGGATGGCATTTCGCCGAGGCCGTCAAAGGCGAGGAAGCTTTGGCGGTCGCCGCTTTGCCGCCGTCTTACGACTGCATCATCCTCAACGACCGTCTGCCGGACATGGACAGCGCGGAGTTTCTGGAAAAGCTGAAAGAACGGCTGGTCACCACGGAGATCGTCACCGTCGTTTTGAGCAGCGAGGGCGATGAACCCCTCAGCGTGCGGGCGATTAAGTCCGGTGCGGCGGACTGTTTGCCGAAAGCTCACCTCAATTCCGAGCTTCTCTTTCGCGCGGTAGAGAACGCGGTCAGCCGCCAGCAACTTGCGCAAACTCAGGAGAGGCTGCGTTTAGCCTACGA
Source organism: Bryobacter sp. (assembly GCA_022843605.1). Taxonomy (GTDB): domain Bacteria; phylum Acidobacteriota; class Terriglobia; order Bryobacterales; family Bryobacteraceae; genus JALHNI01. Next base: position 96,762 of record JALHNI010000005.1, on the reverse strand, counting down.
CTCAGCCGGCATTGCTCCGTGGGACTGGAACCTGGCGGCGAATACCACCAGTTGGAGTCCCGCCCTGCTACTTTTGCATGGCCTCAATCCCGATCAAGCGGGCGAACTCTCCGACAATTGGATGGACCGGGTTTGCCCGATGGATCAGGCTCGCGTGCAGCGGGCCGTCGAGAAGTGGCTTGCCCGCGACGATACGTTCGATGATGAGTACCGGATCGAGCGCCCTGACGGCGCATTGCGATGGGTGTCGGTGAAGGGCAAAGTGCTCAGGGTGGCGGCCGGTAAGCCGGTTCACGCCATTGGCGTCACCATGGACATTACGGATCGCAAGGAACGAGAGGCCCAACTCCGATTGTTCGCTGCGGCGGTCGATGCCGCCCCGGATGCGGTGGTGATCACGAAGGCCGAACCGCTTGAGTCGCCCGGTCCTCCGATCTTGTACGTAAACGAGACATTTTCTCGAATGACCGGTTATGGCCAGGACGAGGTAATTGGTAAGGTTCCCAGCTTCCTGCGCGGGCCGAAGTCGAGCCCCCAGCAGTTGGAACAGATCCGGAAGGCTTTGCGGTCGCGATCACCGGTGAAGGTGGAACTACTCAACTACCGCAAGGACGGTACCGAGTTCTGGGTGGATATCAGCATCGTGCCGGTGGCTGTCGAAGGGGGCATACAGAGCCATTGGGTATCTGTACAAAGGGACACGACCGAAAGGCGGCAATTGGCGGAGGAGGCACGGCTTCGTGAGGAGCGTTTGGCGTTGGCGCAGAGCGCGGGTAACATCGGCATGTGCGACTGGGAAGTACTTACGGATACATTCACTTGTTCCGACGAATACCGGTCACACTACGGGCTTCCCGACGGTGCGCTACGCTCTTTCGGCGCTTGGCTCAAGCTCGTTCATCCAGAGGACCGGGATCAACTGGAGCAGGAATTCAGGGGCGCCACCCCTGAGCAAGCAGCCTGTGCCTCAGATTTTCGCGCCTTTCTTCCGGACGGCCAGATTCGTTGGTTAAACATCAAGGCCCACTTCTTCTTTGACTCCGCAGGCCAGGCGGTGAGGATGATCGCCGCGCAAACCGACATTTCGGCGCGGGTGGAGGCCATCGAGAATCTAGCGCAGATCTCCCAGAACCTTCGCCGGCTGAACGACGATCTGCACCGGGCCAACGAAAGCCTGCAGCTTTTTGCGGATGCCGCTTCCCACGACCTGCAGTCGCCCGCTAACACGATCGGCACGCTAGCCGGCCTCTTGGGCGAAGTATATGGAGGCCGCGACGCGGAAGGCGATCAGGTGATCGACTTGATCGCCTCCAGTGCGCAACGGCTGAAAACTTTGATTCGCGACCTGCTCGCCTACGCCCGAGCCAGCGGAAGCGAGGAGCTCTCGCTCACCACTGCGGTGGAAGCGCTGGAGGTCGCAATGGTGGACCTCGGGCCGGCGATTCAGGAGTCCGAGGCGGCGATCATTTATCGGGATCTGCCGCCGGAAATCCAAACCAAGCTCCACCTGCGGCAGATCTTCCAGAACCTCATCGGGAACTCCATCAAATACCGGCGCCCCGAGGAGGCGCCGCGAATCGAAGTTGCCGGGCGACGACTGGATTCCGATTGGGTAATCTCGGTGAAGGATAACGGGCAGGGCTTTTCTCCCGAGTACGCCGAGACAATCTTTCTCCCGTTCCAGCGGTTGCACGGCAGGGAGTATCCGGGAAGCGGCATCGGACTGGCGACCTGCCGCAAGTTGGTGGAGTGCAACGGAGGCAGCATTCGCGCAGAGTCAAAGCCGGGTGAAGGCTCCACATTTTGGTTCACCTTGCCTGTCGTGCAATAGACAAGGGAAGTCAAACCCGTCCCAGGCGCTTTGTTCGACTGACGTCGCGAGGAGCGATCAGCGGGCGGCGGCCTCGACTGGCGTGAAGCGGACCTCATCCGCCGCGAGGAATTCACCGGCACGGGGACCGGAAAACTGAATGTAGGCGATCCGCTGAGCGCGAACGGTCATGGCGAAGGTGGGGACCGGTTCACCGGCGGTTTTGCGACCCGGAATAGCGGAAAGGCTCGCCCGGTCCACCACTTTGCCCTCCGCATCGAAGGCTTCCAGCAAAGCCGTCGTGGCCGTCGAGCCCCAGAACATGACCGTGACCGTTGAAGCCGGCTGCGGGAAAGTCGCGCGGACGGGAATCGCTTCCAAGGCCATCGCCGAGGCGAGTCCCTTGTGGCCGTTGGAGAGATGTTCGAAGAACATGACCAGGCCCTTCGCCTGCGATTCGCGCGGCGCATGCGCCAGCTTGAAAGTGACGCCTTTCTCCACCCACTGCTCCGCCCGGTGTGCTTTGTCGTTGGGCGGCAAAAGGACGACAGCTCCCTCGAAGTCGACCACCACTTCGGCGGCCGCAACCCAGGGCGCGACGCCGGCAGCCAGCAACAGCAGTCCCAGAAAACGGCTCATGCGTGGTTCTTCAGCTCCAGGCCCGACATGGTACCGGTGGAAGAAGCGAAGCGGGTGGTTTCAATCCCCATCCGCTGCAGCATAGAGACGAACAGATTCGGGAGCGGGTAATTCTGCTCACGATTGAAGGCAAGGTGTCCGGCGTGCTTGAAGCCGCCGCCCGCCAGCAGCGTCGGCATGTTGTTGGTGGAGTGGGCGTTGGCGTCGCCGAGGTTCGAGCCATAGAGCACCATGGTGCGGTCGAGGAGCGTTTCGCCGGTCTCCGGAACGCCTTTCAATCCCTGGAACAGATCCGCCAGCAGGCGCATGTGCCAGGCATCGATCACCCGAAGCTGGGCGAGTTTCTCCTCCGACTTCCCATGATGCGAAAGGTTGTGATAGCCATCGTTGATGGTGGCGCCGCGAATTTGCAGCACCGGCGAACTCACGCTATCGAGCATCAGGGTGACGGCCCGGGTCGAGTCCGTCTCAAAGGCCAGCCGCACCAGACGATACATGGCGGCGACCTTGCCCATATACTGCGCGGGGCTGGGCGGGTCCTGCGGCTCCGATTCTTTTACCACCGGTTTCGGTTTGCGTTCCCAGCCCTGGGATGCCTGCAAGCGGCCTTCGAGTTCGCGGACGCTGGTAAAATACTGGTCGAGCCGCGCGCGGTCACTGGCGCCGACATTGCTGTCGAGCCGGCGCACCTGATCGGCGACCGTGTCCAGAATCGAACGTCCGGTATCGAGTTCAGCGATTTTGGCTTCCACTTCAGTCGGCGTGCCTTGGATGAACATCTGGCGGAACACCGCGGCAGCGCTTTGCTCCGGCGGGATGGCCACGCCGCTGCCGCTCCAGGAGAGCGAACGCGCACCGGTGTTTACGGCGAGGGTGAGCGATGGAAACCGGGTTTGGCTGCCGATGCGTTCGGCAATGTATTGGTCAAGCGAAATGGAATTGCGGAACGAACTACTGGCCGGATGCGGCGCGGCGGTGAGGAAGCTGATATCGGAGGGATGGCCGCCGTCGACGTTGGGGTGCGACACACCGGAGAAAACCGTGAAGCTGTCACGATACTGCTGAAGGATCTTGAGATAAGGCGAAGGCTGATAGCCGTGACCGATGCCGGTGGGGAAAAAGTCGCCAGGCAGCAAGCCAAGGTTATTGCAGATCGCGAACATGCGGCGCGGGACAGCCGCTTGGGCCGCGGCCAAAGGGTGCATGGCGTTGAGCAAGGGCAATGCCAAGCCCACCCCGGCACCGCGGAGAACAGTCCGGCGGGAGATGGCGAAGCGGCGTGCGTTGTTGCGAGATCCGTCTGTATTCATGATTGCTGATTACTTCACTTGAAAGAGTTCGCTCCGGACAATACCATGCACCAGGCTGCGGACTCCGTAGCCGGAGCGGCGGGTGTCTTCGAGAATCCTGTCGACCTGCTGGCGGCCGGCAAATCCGGACGGCGCACCGGTGGCATAGATCACCAGTTGGTTCGCCAGGTTGCGGGCTACAGTTCGCTCCTCACGTTCAGCCAAGAGTTTCTTGAACTCGCGAACGTTCTGAAACGAGGGGCCGCCCAGGAGTGCACCGGCCGAATCGACCGGCAGAGCATAGTGAAAGGCGAAGCGTTGACCGGAGAAGCCGATGCCCGGTTCGGGCCGGGCGTCGGGCGAAGCGGCCCGGTAGCGGTCCCGCCATCCGCCCATCACGTCAAAGCTTTCGAGGGCAAAACCGGGCGGATCAATGCGGCGGTGACAGGACGCACAACTCGGATCGGCGCGATGCTTGTCCAGTTGTTGGCGGATGGTGACGGCTCCGCGGATGTCCGGTTCGACGGCGGGGACGCTGGGCGGGGGAGCAGTCTCGAAGCCTAGGATACGCTCCATGATCCACACGCCACGCAGCACGGGCGAGGTGGTGGTGCCATTCGCCGTGACCTTGAGGACGCTCGCTTGGGTTAAGAGCCCGCCGCGGACCGAGTCCTTGGGGAGAGTGACACGCCGCATCCTGACGCCCTCGACTCCTGGCACTCCGTAGTGCCTGGCCAAGCGCTCATTCAGGTAGGTGAAGTCAGAATTCACGATGCTGCGGGCGGGAAGGTCGCGATCAAGCATCTCCGCCACAAAAAGGCGCGTCTCTTCGATGGCGGCGAGTTTGAGCGGATCGTCGAGTTCGTAGTCGTTGTACAGCGTCGTGGACGGGGAAGAGTCGTCGATCTTGCGGAGATCGAGCCAATAGTCGGTAAAGGCTTCGACAAAGCGCCGCGACCTAGCGTCGTTGAGGAGGCGCTCGGTTTGCGCCTTCAGCACCGCGGGATGGCTCAGCCGTCCCGCAGCGGCCAACCCGCGCAGTTCGGCGTCGGGCGGCGAGTTCCATAGGAAAAGTGCCAGGCGCGTGGCCAGCGCGTGGTCGTTCAATTTGCCGGGCAGTTCCTGGACGTAGAGAAATCCTGGAGAAGCGAGAACGGCGGTATAGGCCGAGAGCAACGACTTCGCAAAGCCATGGCCGAGGGCAAACTGCTGGTGAAAGAGTGCGAGCAAACGCCGGACATCGGCATCCTCCACCGGCGCCCGGTAGGCGCGAGCCATGAAGGCGCGCAGAAGACGTTCAGCATCCTCGCGCGGACGGGAAGTGTCCACGGCGACGGCGACGTCCTGCAGCCGCGGCAGGCGATTGCGGAATCCCCCATCGTCGCCGCCAGGCGGGCGCGGCGCCGGGACCTGCAGCGTAACGCCGCCGGACTCGCCGTCCCGCAGTCGGCGCAGGGGAAGATCTCCGAACAGGAGGCGATAACCAGCACCGGAGGTTTCGTCGTAAAGCGGGCCTTCTACTTCCAGCCACTGGAAGGCGACGCCAGGCATGCCGTCCTTTTCAGCCAGGGGATTGACGTATTCCAACTCGCTTCCGTTCACTCGCGTACGGAAGAGCCGCATACTGTCGGTCTGGATCAGTTCGTTCGCCCCGAGTAGCACTTCGACCTCATTCACCGCGGGGTCGGGAGTGAAATCAAAGGCCGCCAGCGGGCGAGATTGGCCGGCGCTTTGCGCATACACCCCGATGGGTTCATTGCGCCGACCGCGCCAGACCTCGTCCGGATTGGGCCGCTCCGGGCGCGGGGTGTAAAGATACGCGGTCTTTTCCTTGCCGAAGCCAGTGTAATTCCAGTGGTCGATGCCCCCGCCGCTCACCCAGATGCTGTAGCCCTTCACTCTGACGCGGTAGCGGCCCGCCGCGGGAACCCGAAAGCTCGTCCAACTGAAGCCGCCGGCATCGGAGAAGATGCTGGAGACTCGTCCCACCGCTTCGCGCTCTTTGGTTTCGGGGCTGGTGACTGGAAGCCGGCCAGCACGGACGTCGGGTTGGGCATGGGAATCGAGCACCGGGAAGTTGAGCCGGTCGGTCCGCGTGTTGCCTTCGCGCGGCCAGAAATTGCGCGCCAGCGTAGGCTCCTGGCGGGCGTAGATCCGCGTGATGGTGGTTTTCGGCCGGTTTAACTGGGAGGCCATCGCCTCACGCATCGCCAGTTGGGCCGTGCTGAGGTAGCGGGCCATCTGGACATGGGAAACGTCCAGCGCCCGACCGGTCTTGTTGAAGCGGTGGGCGATTCCGTCCTGCGGAAGTTTGTCCTTGATCGGGATCCAAGGCGTGTTGAGAAGGTCGCGAATCGCATTCTCGTATTCGTAGGCGTTGAGCCGGCGGAGTCGAGAACGCCCGGTCCGGGCATTGGCGTTCTTTTCGGAGGCGGTAAGCGTTACCGCCAAGCGATTGACGAAGGCCGCAGCGGCAGCGGGCCGCGCGAGTCCAGCGGGCGGCATTTCGCCGGACGAAACACGGTCGTGGATTTTCACCCAGACGGCGAAGTTATCGGCGTTGGTGGGTTCGTAAGCGAGCTTCGTGAGGTCGAGGCCCGCCTTGGGCGCAGCGGCGGCGTGGCAGGCGACACAGTTCTTCTGCAGGAATTCCGTGGCACCGGCAAATGGCGGGGCCGCGGGGGAGGAAAACGGAACGGCGAGAAGGGCCGCAAGGGTGGGCAAAATCCTGGTGAAAGGCATTGCCCGCTGTCTCAGTCGTACGCGCGGTTGCGAAAAGGGCATGATGGGGCCGGTTCTGATGTCATCCGAGCGCGCAGGCGCGCTTCACGACTGCCAGACGCCTTGATTCTATATCAACTGCCTGGGTAAGGCCGCGCGGGTTCCAGTCTTGTCAGTGCGCAGCCGACTCTATATACTGGACGGCACTTCACTCCAAGGAGTTCAGCAATGCGGGTTCGGGTTGCCGCTGCCCTCTTCATCGTTAGCGCCGGGCTCGGCGTTTGCCAGAGACCTCCGGGCGGCCCGCGGGCTCCCGCGCCCTTCTACGAAGACACGAAAAACATTCCGGTTTCGCCCGAAGTGCAGACCGACCGCAAAGTGATCTTTCGGCTCTTCGCTCCGAAAGCAAGCGAGGTGCTCCTGATGGGTTCACCGGGCATTCTGGAAGTGATCAAGAAGCCACTCCCGCTCGTGCGTGGCGACAACGGCGTCTGGAGCCTCACCGTGGGACCCCTGGCGCCAGGATTCTACACCTACGGCTATGCGATTGACGGAGGCCTGCGCACACCGGATCCCTCGAATCCCAACCTCGAGGTGCGCCGCTGGGGGCCCACCAGTTCCTTCGTCATCCCGGGTCAGGACGAGGCGCCCATCGACGAGCGGCGTGTTCCCCATGGAAGTGTCCACGTCAACTTCTACGACTCGCCGAATCTCAACGTCCAGCGCATGGTCTACGTCTATACCCCGCCCGGCTACGAAACGGGCAAGCAGAAATTGCCCGTGCTCTATTTGCTGCACGGCAACGGGCAGATCGAAGCTTCCTGGACCTGGACCGGCCGCACTCACATCATCATGGACAATCTGATCGCGGACGGAAAGATCAAACCCATGATCGTGGTGATGCCCTATGGCCACGTCACCCGCGAGATCAAGACGGCCGCCAATCCTTCGGCGGCGCCTTCCCCCACCGACGCGGGCACAATCGAGAAGGAATTGATGACGGCGATCAAGCCGATGGTGGAGAGCAGGTATCGTGTGCTCATCGATCGGAATCACCGGGCTATTGCCGGCCTTTCCATGGGCTCGGCTCAGTCACAGATGATCACGCTGCATCATCTCGACCAGTTTGCCTACCTCGGAGCTTTCAGCGCTGCCGGCAACAGGGCCGAATGGGAGAAGGCCGACTTCGACGCCCTCAACAAGAAGCTGAAGGTCCTCTGGCTGGGGTGCGGAACCGAGGACTTCGCCTATAGCGGCATGAAGAACCTCCATACGCTGCTGGAAACGAAGAAGGTGAAGCACACGTGGAACGAGTCCGGCGCCGGACATAGCTGGCCAAATTGGCAAGTCTATCTCACCAAGTACGCCCAATTGTTGTTTCGCGACTAATCGGAGCACCACCTGCCATGCAGATTCTCGCTGGAAACGGCAACGCGAAGAGTGGCTCAGCGCAACCGCTGCAGGCAACGGCACCTAAGCCGCGCTTCTATCTGATGATGGCCGTTGTTTTTGCGGTCGTCGCCGTCCTCGGCTTCGCACCGACGTATTGGCTTCCGCTCGCCCGGGGAACGCTCAAGGTTCCGCCAATCACGCACCTGCACGCCTTATTCTTCTAGAGCTGGACTTTTCACTTTCTTGCCCAGACATGGTTGGCGGCAAAGGGCAATGTCAGGCTGCACCGGGAATTCGGCGTGCTGGGGGTGGCCCTGGCAACCGGGATGTGCTTCACAGGGCTTGGCGCCGCGATGAACAGCATCAAGTTCTTCGACCGCGCCGGACTCGGCCACGAGGGCCGAGCCTTTTCGCTTCTTTCCGTCACCTCCATTGGCCTGTTCGCCGTACTGTTTGCCATTGCGATCGTCAAGGCGAAGAAGCCCGAGGTCCACAAGCGCTTGCTGCTGGTGGCAACAGCATCTTTGCTTCAGGCAGCCGTCGGGCGTTGGTTCATGCTCCTCTTTGCCCCGGTCCAGGCCGCTGCAGCGTCCGGCCCGATGCCGCCACCGCCGATGTTCGTTACGGTGCCGCCCGGCCTAATTGCGGACCTGCTGATAGTCGCGGGCATGATCTACGATCGCCGATCCCGTGGCCAAGTGCATCCGGTGTATTGGATTGCCGGAGCTTCGGTCCTGGCTGTGCAATTGCTGCGGGTACCGCTAAGTGGCACCAATACCTGGATGCAGATAGCCAACTGGTTCGTCATGTTTTCGCCATAGGCCGAAAACGGCGGCTTAAGGCACAAACAAGCGCCCGGTCCGGCTTTGTGGATCATCGATCCCCAACCGGCGAAACGTCTCGCGCGCCAACTCGATGTGACCGAACTGATTCGGATGAATTGCCCCGTCGGCCAGAAGCATCAGCAATTCGTACGCGCTCTTGCGGCTCTTCATCCAATGCTCATAGTGATCCACCAACAGCACCGGATTGTCGCTTGCGAACTTGCGGATCAAGTCTACATACGCCAAAAGGTCCTGGCGCGCCGGATCCGCGGGGTAGTGAATCAAGTTTGGCGTATGCAATACCACGCGGATGCCTTTTGCCTCTAGCTTCTCCCAGCACGTTACCAGCGTATTGGCAAAGGTTTCGCGCCCCGCCGGGCCGGCCAGGCAATCGTTCATCCCGAACATCAGCGATACGACCTTAGGCTCGAACCGTAGCACCCTCCAGTGAATGTCGGCCAGCATCCTCGGCAGCCGATCGCCGCTGATCCCCGTATTGATGACTATGTCCCGCGACCGCCGCATCTCCCAGCGCAAGCGCTCGGCAAAATGCTCCGAATAGCTTCGGCCCCCGTAGGTATGAGCCGCTCCGTGCGTAATGCTGTCTCCGGAAAATACCCAGGTCAGCGGCTCCTTGCTCGAAAGCAGATCGGCCAAGCCTGGCGCGGCCGCCGCCAACGCGAGTGGAGTTGCGATCGCAATTCGTCTGGTCATTCAAACCATGATGGATCAAGTCGAACTAGTTCGGAGTAGAGCAGCACGCTCCGCCCGAATAGCGCTGCCGCGGCGCAAGCGAGTGGTCACCCGCTTCGGCGTCCGGTTCCAGGGGGCACACCGATAGAATCCATGGCAGAAAGACCGCTCATGGCCGCCTACGACTCAACGCTGCCTCAAGCGTCCAAGGAGCTCGAACCTTGACACCGGACTCGCACCCGGCTGTCAGCAATCGATCGCCAATCACCACGTATTTGGCGTCGGCCAGTGGATGCATCAGCTTGCCGAAAGGCTCTCATGCTGCCCACCAAACTCGAAGATCTCGAAGAGGGCTGGTGCCAGGGCGCCCTTGTTGAACTGAGCACTGAAGCGGTGGTTTGGCCGTCCACCACCCCACCGAGGACGAAAACACAGTCGCCTTGCGTGACGGAAGCGGCGTCACTTCGCGGCGCAGGCAACTCGGGACCACTACTCCAGGTGTTGCGCCGCGGGTCGAAGAAGTCAGTCCGGCTGCTGTTAATCTTCCGATCCGCCTCCCAATGGCTACCGCCGGCAAAGAGCAGCTGGCCCACTTGGCCCGCCGCATAGCCGGCACGCGGCAAAGGTAGCGGAGCGCGTTCGCGCCTGACGAGTTCAGCGAGTAGCAGCACAAAGATCATTTAGCCAGCAGCCATTCTCGAGTGAACCGCGCCCAACGAATGTCACGTCCGCCATCGGGCAACGCCTGCTGCCACACGGCGACGAAGGTATTGTCATTGGCTTGGGTAACGCCGGGATAGGAGACCTGTAGGCCTTCGGTGCGGGCGATAATTTTCGGCGCGCTCCAAGTCTTCCCTCCATCGGCCGAGATCGCACTGCTGAGCGGATATCGGGTGAGGGGCGAACTGTTCCAAACGGCGATGATCTCTTGCGAATTCTGTTGGACGCGAAACAGGGCGCTGGGCGTGTTGTGGCCGGGGAGAGCACTGCGCTTGGGCGCGGACCACGTCAGTCCGCTATCCCGGCTGCGGCTCTCATAGTGATGCGTGTCGCCGGAGCGAAGGATCATGAGCACCTCGCCATCACTGAGTTCCACGAGCGAGGGTTCACAGAGACCGTTGGTTCCACCTGGGGTGAGTTTGTCCTCCACGAAAGTGTGGACGGCACCATGCACAGTCCACTTCACGCCGTCTTTTGAGACCAGGACGCCGGTTGTCAGGTCCATCTCGCCCTCGGTGCGAGGCGCCATTCCCTTCTCCCCCCACTTGTCCCAGGCAATGCCGACCAGGTAGGTACCGTCGCGAAGCTTGATGCCGTTGTGCTGCTTGCCCGCCACGTATTGGCGAGGGATCACGATCTCTGACGGCGCAGACCACGTGGCGCCGTCATCCTCACTGCGAATCATAAATGTCCAACTCTTGTCGATGGTGTTGGGCCGCTTCACGCGCGTGCAGAAAACGAAGACGCGACGGCCATCCACCAGAATGTTGGGGTCGCCGTTCATTTTGACGGAGTCTTCAATGAGCAGCCGGGGTGCGGACCACGTCCGGCCATCGTCCGCAGAGAGTGCTCCGTAGATCTTGCCGGGAATCGCCGCGTCCTTATCGAAAGCACCCCACACCGTGAAGAGCCGTCCGTTCGATAGGCGGGCAATCTGCGGGATGGTGTTGCGATGGAATTTTCCCTGGTCAGAACGAATCACCGCACCGCTCTCAAAGGCTGGGCGCTGAGCCAGGAGGGGCAGAAGAGAGATGACGAGAAGGACGAATCGGCGCACCATAGGATGAAAGTATAGTCTTCTGTCGACAGATTGTAAATGAGCGAAGAGAAGAAAGTTTGCGCCAGTGTGGGGTGAAAACGCGGACCGGAAACTACTGACGAACCCGCGAGGGTTTCCCCTCCGCCGAGGTTGAACTGGATGGAGGGGCAGCGGAAGGGTGTTGCCAGGGCACACGCAAATGCTCGGCGATCACCTCTTCGGCGGAGGACTTGGTCTTGCCCTGCAGGAAGGCGATCAGCGGGCGGTGCGAGTAGACGATGTGCCGGACCTTCTTGCTGGTGACCATGCGGAGCACGCTATGGGAAAAGATCGGCGCAGTCAGCGCGTGCAGGGTACGCGCCAGATAGTCATTGCCTGCGACGTTCCAGATCGCCCGGTGAAAATCGAAATCGAGACGTGCGCGTTCGCTGGGCGGGGCGGACTCGGATTGCTCCAATTGATCCAGCATCCGCAGCAATTTGGCCTGCTGAGCTTTGGTCATCTTGTCCCGCGCCAGGCGAAGCGCCTCGGCTTCGAGGATAAGACGAACGCTACTGATCTTTTGGACATCGTCGTCTTCAAGGTTCACCACGAACATGCCGCGGCGGGGGCTATTAAGCACCAGGCCTTGTTCCTGCAATTGCTGCAAAGCCTCCCGGATGGGAGCGCGGCTCACCTTGAGTTCCCGGGAGATCTGGCTCTCGTTCAGCCGGTCACCGGGTTTCAGTTGGCCGCTGAAAATCGCGTCGGTAATCACGTCCGCGACATTCTGCTTCAGTGTCGCGACCGAGACGGGCTTGAAGTTGAGGAGCTTGGGCATACCAGACGAGTTCAGTATACATATAGACTGTCGACAATGGACAACCGTTTTCGATTCTTGATCCTGATCCTGCTGCCCTGGGCAATGGCGGCCCAGAATCCATTGCGAGTGCTGTGCTTTGGCGACTCGACCACCGCGCCGAGGGCCGGAGTGGTCCCATACTGCCAGCAGCTTGAACAATCGGGACGAACGATGTTGAATCGGGGCGTGCCCGGCAACACGACGGAGATGGGGCGGCAGCGCTTTGAGCGTGACGTGGTTGGCGCGCACCCGGACGTCGTCATCATCCAATTCGGGATCAACGATTCGTCGGTCGATGTCTGGAAGACGCCCCCGGAAAGCAAGCCGCGAGTAAGCCTCGAACGCTATGTCGAGAACCTGACCTACTTTGTCGAAGGCTCGCGGAGAGCCGGAGCGCAAGTGATGCTGATGACGTTCAATCCCCTCACCTGGACGCCGAAGTTGAAGGAGCTTTACGGCCGAGCGCCTTACCGGGTGAATCACGTCGACGGGTTCGACGAGGGACGCGAGGCATACCAGACGGCAATCCGGCAATTGTGCCAGGAGAAGCAGGTGCGTTTGATCGATGTCAAGAAGGCCTATCAGAAGCGTTCCGGCCCAGTTGACGACTTACTGCTGGACGGCATCCATCCAAATACGCTGGGGCATCGGCTGACGGCTGACTTACTGCGGCCGGTGTTGGAGCGGCGCTAACTTAGAGGCGCAGCTTTCGCTTCTTTTTCTCATGCTCAAGCGGATCTGCCGGTTGATACTTGAGTTCGCGAGAGAGCCCTTCAACGAGCTTCGAGAGAATCTGCACACGGGCCCAAGACTTATCGTTCCCTTCGATGAGACTCCACGGCGCACTTCGCGTGCTGGTGCGAAGTAACATCTCTTCCACAGCGGCAGTGTACTGAGGCCACTTCTCGCGGTTACGCCAGTCCTCGCTGGTCAGTTTCCAGGCCTTGTAGCCAATCTGTTGGCGATGCTCAAAGCGTGCGAGTTGCTCGTCACGGGAGATGTGCAACCAGAACTTGAACAAGATAGCTCCGGAATCGCGCAGTTGTCCTTCAAAGGTATTGATCTCACGGTAGGAGCGACGCCACTCGGCTTCACTGGCGAAGCCTTCAACCCGTTCCACCAGGACTCGCCCATACCACGAGCGGTCAAAGATACCAATCTGGCCGTTTTCCGGCAGGCGCTTCCAGAATCGATAAAGATAATGCTTCGTCTTTTCGTCACCTTGCGGCGCAGAGATGGGATAGACGCTGTACGCCCGAGGGTCAAGGCGTTCGGTGATGCGTTTGATGGCGCCACCTTTGCCGGCGGCATCCCACCCCTCGAACACGATAATCACGGGACGACCCTGCAGATATATCTGATACCCGAGTTCGCGTAACTCGATTTGACGGCGCGTCAGTTCACGGACGTAAGTCCCCCGATCAAGCTTCAGGTTGAGATCAAGCGTCTCGAGCATCTATTCCTCGTCTCCCGCGGACTCGTCATCTTGATCTTGCTCGAGCTTATTCTCGTCCAACATCTCCGAAGCGTCACGTAAGTCGGATTCACGCTCGGCCCGTTCATGGGCATCCTGAGACGAAGGTGCAAGCGCACCGAGCCGGGTTTCGAGAGCGGCAATGATGGTGTCGAAGATCTTCTTGCGGGCAAACCAACGGGAACTCGCTTCGACGATCGTCCAGGGAGCGTGCTCGCTCTCGGTTAGTTCGAGCATATCTTCGATCGCAACCATATAGTCGTCGTAGCGTCGATGGCGGTCCCAGTCGGTCGGAGTCACTCGCCAACTCTCGAGAGGGTCCTTTTCGGTAGTGCGCAGGCGCTTCTTCTGGTCCTTCTTGCTGATGTGCAGGAAAAGCTTGATGATGACCACGCCGCTATCGGCCATCATGCGTTCGAACTCGATGATGTCGCGATAGCCCTGGCGCCACTCGACTTCATTCGTTTCTTTGTCAATGCGCGCATCGAGAACGCGGTAGTACCAGGAGTGATTGAAGATCACCATATCGCCCTTGTCCGGGACCTTCATCCAGAACCGCCACATCCAGGGGCGGCGGCGTTCCTCCTGGCTGGGCTTGGTGATCGGGTAAAGTTTGAAGCCGCGAGGGTCCATCCGCTGAGTGAGAGCGGCGATCGCGGCGCCTTTGCCGGCGCCATCCCAGCCCTCGACGACGACGATCGACGAGACGCTGTTGTCCCAGCACGCCTTCTCAAGACCGAAAACGCGCTGCTGCAGGTCCGGCAAAACGCGCTTGTACTCATCTCGCGCGAGCTTACGCTTTAAATTGACGTTTTTGAGCATCGGCTCTTCAGGAGGAGCAGCTGACTATTCACCGGTTGTTCCCCGTCCGGTTTGGGGGCGCGTACGTAGGTGCCGTCGGGCAGCATCTGACGCGACTTGACGGAGTCCGCCAAATAGGCATCCAGCACCACGTCGCGGAGGTAACGTTTGAGGGAAGGGCGCTCGATGGGAAAGAGAATCTCCACACGGCGGTTGATATTGCGCGGCATGATGTCGGAGGAGCCCAGGTAAATCTCCTCGTTACCGTTGTTGTGGAAGTAGAAAATGCGGCTGTGCTCAAGAAACCGGCCGACAATGCTGAACACGCGGATCCGGTCACTGATGCCGGGCATTCCGGGCCGCAAACAGCAGATGCCTCGCACGATCAGGTCGCATTGGACGCCGGCCTGAGAGGCCTGATAAAGCAGACGGATGATCCGTGGATCACCAAGGGCATTGGTCTTGAAGATGAGGCGGGCGGGCAGGCCGGCTCGGGCATGTTTGATCTCGCGCTCGATCAAGGCCTCAAACTGCTGACGCAAGTTGATGGGAGCGACGAGTAGTTTTTGGTAATCCGCCTTGGCGGAGTAGCCGGTGAGGAAATTGAATAAGTCCGTTGCGTCGGCGCCGACGGCGTCGTTACAGGTAAACAAGCCGACATCGGTGTAAAGGTGGGCAGTGACTGCGTTGTAATTACCGGTGGAGAGATGGACGTAGCGGCGCATCACGTCCCCTTCGCGGCGGACGACCAACGCCACTTTGGCATGGATCTTCAAACCAGGCAGCCCATAGACCACATGGACGCCTTCGCGCTCCAAGGCTCGGGCCCACTCGATGTTACTCTCTTCGTCAAAACGTGCTTTGAGTTCCACCAGCACGGCGACCTGCTTCCCGTTCTCAAGGGCTTCAAGCAGGGCCTCAACCACCGGGGAATTGCGGCCAACCCGATAGAGCGTCATCTTAATGGCGAGCACTTGCGGATCGCGCGCGGCGGCCCGCAGATAGTCAACAACCGGGGCAAACGAATCGAAGGGGTGATGGAGGAGGATATCGCCACGACGGATTTGGGCGAAAATATCGTCGTCTTCGTTCCATTTTTCAGGGAGGCCAGGAATGAAGGTGGGGTCCTTGAGATCCGGGCGATCGAGTTGAACAAAGTGCCGAAGTCGACTGAGCGCCAGGGGACCATCGACGCGAAAAATGTCAGAGTCCTCAATCTCCAGATTCAGTTGAAGAATCTTGAGGACGTGCGGCGGCATACGGGCATCAACCTTGAGCCGGACGACATCACCGAAGCGGCGTTTGCGGACGCCTTCCTCGACCGTCTCGAGCAGGTCGCCGCCTTCGAGTTCCTGAATCGCCAGGTCCGCGTCACGAGTGACATGGAAGAGATGGGACTCGATGACTTCCATTCCCGGAAAGAGTTGCTGCAGGTTGGCCTGCACCACCTGCTCGATCCAGACGTAGCAGAGCGGACGGCCATTGCGCTTGGTTGAGCTCTGCACGGGAACCAGCGGCGGGAGAGTATCCGGCACCTTCAGGCGGGCGAACTGCTCATGGCCTTGCGGGTCGCGAATCAGAATGGAGAGGTTCAGACTCAGATTGGAAATGTGTGGAAACGGACGGCTAATGTCGACAGCCAGCGGCGTCAGTACCGGATAGACGGTCTCGCAGAAGTAGGCGTCGGCATACTGCCGCTGACCATTCGCCAGATCACGATAGTCGAGTATGCGAATGCCCTGCCGCTGCAGGTCATCGAAGAGCCGACGCCGGCAATCGTGCGCTTCAATGAGCAGCTTACCGAACTCCGTGCGGATGGCATCAAGTTGCTGGCGAGGCGTCATGCCGTCAGGGCCGGGCTCCTGAATACCGGCCTCGATCTGCTGGTTGAGACCCGCGACCCGCACCATGAAGAACTCATCGAGATTCGAGCCAAGAATACCGAGGAACTTGACGCGCTCCAGAAGTGGATTCGCCTCATCCAGCGCTTCTTCCAGCACGCGCCGTTGGAAGAGAAGCAAGCTGAGTTCACGGTTGACGTAGAGGTTCGGGTTATCAAGAAACAAGCCCGCGGGTTCAGCAGCTTTGCGGCGGCGGCGAGCCTTCGTGGCGGCGGGAGGTGACTTCGAGAGCGGCGTCATGAGGAAGATTTCTCTGCGGTTGCTTGCCGGACGATGGATTCCAGTTCAGCCTCAGCTTGCGGTCGATTTCCGGCACGGAGATGCTCGATCGCTTTCGAATCCACCAACTCATACCATACCGCCTTCCGGGTGCCGAACTCGGGAATGAGCCGGGCCAGACGATCTCGAAACTGGCTGACGATGTCCAGGAAGGTGGCGTATTCGGGGCCGAGTTGCTCGGCGAGCCGCTGGCGCAGACGAACGGCCAGAGCCGGACAGCGTCCGGTGGTGGAAAGGGCCACCACAAGATCGCCTTGGCGATGGATTGACGGGTAGATGTAGCGGCAGTGCGGCGGATCGTCAAGGCAGTTGACGATGACGTTCTCGCGCTGGCCCTCAGCCCAGATGGCGGCGTTGTATTGCCGGTCGCCCGCGGAGACGGCCAGAAAGCAGCCCTTAAGGTCGCCAGGTTGATAGTCGCGCGCAATCCACTGGCAGTGGGCGCTGGCAATGAGGGGGCCAAAGCTGGGGTCGAGTTCGGCGCTGACCACCGTGAGGCGTGCGCCGGCCTCGACGAGGCCACGAGCTTTCTCCTCCGCCATCCAGTTGCCACCGAAGACAACGCAGGGTAGGTCTTGAAGATCGAGGAAGACCGGGTATCCGTAGCGCATAAACCTCTATTGTCGCCTGTGCGGGTGGCCACGCCGTTCAGGCCATATAATCACGTGATGACTTCTGTCCGTTGGTGGATGCTCGCCCTTCTTTTCTTTGCGACGACCATCAACTATCTGGATCGCATCGTACTCTCAGTGCTCAGCCCGGTAATCCTGGCCGAAATGAAGATCTCGAAGCAGGAGTATGGCGATATTACGAGCGCTTTCCAGTTGACCTACACGCTTGGCTTTATCTTCTTTGGCTGGTTCGTGGATCGCTTCGGAACGCGAGTGGGCTATGCGGTGTCCGCGGGCTGGTGGAGCATTGCCGCGGCGCTGCATGCTTTTGCGCGAACGGGCATTGACCTGGCGATGTGGCGAGCAGTGCTGGGGCTGGGCGAAGCCGGCAACTTTCCTACGGCGATCAAATGCGTGGCCGAGTGGTTCCCGAAGAAAGAGCGCGCGCTGGCGTGCGGCATCTTCAATTCTGGGGCCAGCGTCGCAGCGATGATCGGGCCGCCGGTGTTCGTCTGGATGAACTCGCTATACGGCTGGCGGACTTGCTTTTTCGTTACCGGTGCCAGCGGCCTGGTTTGGCTGGCGATCTGGCTGCTGGTGTATCGACTGCCGTCAAACCACCCGAAGGCGAATGCAGCCGAGCTGGCGCATATCTACTCGGACAATGTCGCGCATGAAGTGGAACCGAAGGTGACCTGGGGACAGGCACTGCAATACAAGCAGACCTGGGGCTTCGCGGCAGCGAAGTTCTTCGCCGATCCGGTGTGGTGGTTCTACCTGTATTGGCTGCCGCTCTACTTTAGCGAGGTACGCGGCTTCAAGCTGGCGGAGATCGGCTGGGCTCTGCCGGTGATCTACCTCATGGCGGACCTGGGCAGCGTCTTCGGCGGCTGGTTATCGGGATTCTTGATTGGGCGGGGCTGGGAAATTGGGAAGGCGCGGAAGATGAGCCTGCTGATTTTCGCGCTCTGCATGCCCGTGGGCGCGACATGCGTATTGGCGGAGAGTCCATTGCTGGCAGTCGCGCTGATCAGCTTGGCGACGGCTGCCCATCAGGCCTGGTCAGCGAATCTGTTCACGACGGCATCAGACGTGTTTCCACGGGGAGCAGTCGCGAGTGTGACCAGTATCGGAGGGTGCCTTGGAGGATTCGGGGGCTTCTTATTTACAGGGCAAATGGCGGGGTATGTTTCGCAGAACTACGGGTTCACGCCAATCTTCCTGATCATGGGGGCGTTCCACCTGACGGGCTTGGCGATCCTGCATTGGGGCATGGGCGACATGCGGCCCATCAAGGCAGAGCGGGCCGAGGGGCCCGCTCCACTGAAAGCCGCTTAGGGTTAGTTCGAGACGTCGTGGGTGTTGGACAGTTCGCGGACCGGGATCCACTTCGTGTACCACCACTTCTGGGCCTCGGAATCCTTGTAAGCCTTGAGCGCGGCTTCGTCCTTGAATTCCATCACCAGGCAATGGGTGAACTTGCTTTCACCGCCCTGCACGAGGATCGGCTTGAGCCAAACGCGGGTGATGCCCGCCTTGGGGAACTTGGTCGCCATCTCGCCGATGGAAGCTACGGCTCCGTCAACGTCGGCCTTGGAGGCCGTAGGCTTGAACTTTACGTTGATGACGTGAATCACCGATTTGGGCATTTCCACGGCGCTCAGGCTGAAGGCCATTGCCGCCGTAAGCAGCGTGAGATTACGGAGTAGTTTCTTCATGAGTATCCTTTTCAATCCTCTTCAGTCCCGACCATCCCTCGCAGATCACGATGGAGTTGGCCGGATTGTTGACAATATACTTGCAAGCCGCTGGTCCCACCAGCTTCTCGCGGGCTACCGGGAGTGAGCCGCTGAACACGGACACATCCTGGGAAGTGTTGTAGACGACGCCTTGCAATTGGTACGAGTAATAGACGGCTTCATCCTGAATATCGGTTACGAGAGCTTCGATGATGCGGCCCTGGCTGGAGATTGCCTGCCGGCGGCGGAACTCCCGGCGGAGTTCACGCTGCTGCGGCGTCAAGCGGCTTCGCCAGAGTACCCAAACAAAGATAGCCAGTGCGGCAGTCACGCCGACACTGGCTATCAGGACATCGAAAGCTAAAGCCACATTATTTGGCTTCGAAGGCCTTGGCGTGATCCTTCAGGAACTGCTCGAGCCCCTTGTCGGTCAGCGGGTGATTGAAGAGCATGTCGAGCACCTTGTAAGGTAGGGTTCCGACGTGCGCGCCGGCTTCGGCGGCCTGGACAACGTGCAGTGGCGAGCGGAGCGAAGCGGCGAGAACTTGCGTCTTGAAGCTGTAGTTCTTGTAGATTTTGCAGATGCTGGTGATCAGATCCATGCCGACATCGCCGATGTCGTCAAGGCGGCCAACAAAGGGGCTAATGAGATAAGCGCCGGCCTTGGCGGCGAGGAGAGCCTGCGCCGGGGAGAAGCACAACGTGACGTTGGTGCGGATCCCTTCCTTGGACAAGGCGGAACACGCGATGATGCCGTCACGAATGAGCGGCAACTTCACCACGATGTTCTTGTGGATCTTGGCCAGCTTCAAGCCTTCGGAGATCATCGCCTTGGCTTCGATGGCCACGACTTCGGCACTGATGTCGCCGTCGACGATCTCGCAAATACGCTTCACTTGCTCTTCGATCGGCACGCCTTCCTTGGCGATCAGCGAAGGATTGGTGGTGACGCCGTCGACGATGCCGTAAGCAGCGCCTTTACGGATTTCATCCAGGTTGGCAGTATCTAGGAAAATTCTCATGTTGTTTATTGCTCGCGGATTACAGAGTTAGTGAGCGCTCCGAGGCCTTCGATTTTAACGGTGACCGAGTCGCCGGGTTGCATCGGTCCGACGCCCTCGGGAGTCCCGGTGGCAATCAGATCTCCCGGCTCAAGCGTCATGAACCGAGTCACGAACTCGATTATATCACCGAGGCTGAAAATCAACTGCGAGACGGAACCGTGCTGGCGGCGTTCGCCGTTCAGCATGGTCTCGAGCGAAAGCTTGCTGAAGTCGATCTCTTCGGCCGGAACGACATAAGGGCCCACGGGGCAGAAAGTGTCGAAGCCTTTGCCGCGGGTCCATTGCTTGTCGCTTTTCTGGAGGTCGCGGGCGGTAACGTCGTTCACGATGGTGTAGCCGCGAACATAGTCAAAGGCCTGGGCGGCTTTCACATTGCGGGCGCGGCGGCCGATGACGACGCCGATTTCGCCCTCAAAGTGGACCGAGGTACTGAGGGCTGGATAGACGATCGCGTCACCGTGTGCGATCAGTGAAGACGGAGGCTTCAGGAAGATCAGCGGCTCGGTGGGAATGTCGTTGCCCAATTCCTTGGCGTGCGCGGCATAGTTGCGGCCGACGCAGACGATCTTCGAGGGCGACACGGGAGGCAGCAGTTTGACGTCCGGCGGGATCTCCGGCGTGGTGAGGTCAACATATTCGACTCCGCCCGCGGAATCGGGGGTGGAGGAGGGCAGATTGAGGTTGCGCGAAAAGCGGATGCGATACATGGCTTTTTATTAGTGTCGCCCAATTGGGCTGTATGCTGTAGGGCATGTTTCAGCTCACGGGAAAAACGGCACTGGTGACCGGTTCGGGACGCGGCATCGGCAAGGGCATCGCGCGCATGTTGGCGGACGCTGGCGCGTCGGTGATGATCAACGATCTGGATGAAAGCGTGGCGCGCGAGACGGCGGGCGAATTGGGTATGGAATACCTCGCCGGCAGCGTGACCGATCCCCAGTTTCCGAATGCGTTGGTGAAGGCGACGATCGATGCTTACGGCGGGCTCGACATCATCGTGAACAACGCGGGCTACACGTGGGACAACGTGATCCAGAAGACGTCCGACGAGCAATTTCAGGCGATGTTGGAGGTGCATCTGATCGCGCCGTTCCGGGTGCTGCGGGCGGCGTCGGAGTTTATCCGCGCGACGGCCAAACGCGAGGCCGAAGAGGGCAAGCGTGTGATGCGCAAAGTGGTGAACATCTCGTCGGTGTCGGGCGTGTACGGCAACGCGGGGCAGATCGGCTACGGCGCAGGCAAGATGGGAATTAACGGCGTCACGAATGTGATGGCCAAGGAGTGGGGCCGGTACAACGTCAACGTGAATTCGGTGGCGTTCGGATTCATCGAGACGAGACTGACCCAGCCCTTGGGCCAGGGCGGCGCGACGATCGATATCGCGGGCCGGGAGATCGCGGTGGGCGTACAGCCCAAGATGCTCGAGAACATGAAGCAGATGGTGCCGCTGGGCCGATTGGGGACAGTGGAAGAAGCGGCCGCGCCGGTATGGTTCTTCTGCTCGCCGCTGTCGGACTACGTTTCGGGCGAGGTCCTGGTGGTGAGCGGCGGGATGCGGTTCTAGGGACGAATCCAGTTATTGGGCCATTCGTTGAGGTCGTCGATGTTGGGGTAAATGAGCAGGGTATCGAAGGGTTCGGCGGGGAAGTCGTTCACTTGGAGTTGCCATGTCGCTTGGTCGCTGGCGTCGGTGTAGGGCTTGAGTCGGTTGGTAGAGAGAGTCCAAACGAGCGGGCGTTTTGCGGACGCTTAGAGTTGCTCCATGGCTTGGACGGCGGACGGGCCGAGTTCATCTCTGGCAAAAGGCCACGACTTCTTCTGACGGAAAACATCAGTTCGTCGGCACTGGCACTCAAGAGTGCAGCTTGGCCGCGATCGAACTCCGGATCGGTTCAAATGGCGGAATAGGTGAGCGTCAACTGTCGTAAACTAAAGGTTATTGTGACAAGCTTCAGCCTTGAAAAAAGCCTTCCTTCCGTTAAGGTGACCAAGAGCCTGATTCTGAATCTTCAGCGAAGCTTACTCGAAAAGAGAAGCAAAATCGTAAGTTCATCGCAGCAAGACTTTCGGTTCGACGAGTTCTCTGTAAGCATTGTGGACGATATTGGGCAGGGTAAGGTCGAATCCATGGAGGAATGGCATCTCGACCGTTTCTTGGATGGCACAAAACGGGTCACTATTCACTGCGACTCGTATTCGCAAAGTCGTAAATTCTCTGCGACTATCGTATTCGATCGTGAGCGTTCTTGGAGTCGTATTCAAATTTCTGCAACCTGTGAAGGCGCTTGCGACGTGGTGATTGCGGCGCAGCGAGCGGTCTTCGAATGGCTGGAACCGGCCAAAACAACCAACTGGCGATACCAGCCAACATTGTTTTTTCAAGGACTAGGAGCGGTTGCCTTCGGCAGTACTGCGACCGGGGCCATCCGCATTGTGGAAGTTTCACCCAGGTTAACGACTCCTCTCATTGTCTTATCACTAGCACTTGGCGCTTATCTCTGGTTGGGTCCCCGTTTCTATCCGTTTACTACTTTCGATTCGAGCCTAGCGGATCGACGGGGCAAGACGGCAGATTGGTTCGAGAAAGGTCTCTTCACTTTTCTGGTCTTTGGCATTCTGTTCACGTTTCTTAGAAAATCCGCATTAGGCTTTTGACGCGCTAACGCAGGATAGACTATTAGCCATGAGTGTGATGACCGTTCGTTACCTGGGCGCGGTGCAGTTTGAGGCGGAGACGCGGGGGCACAAGGTATTCTGCGATCAGCCGGTGAGCAGCGGGGGGTTCGATGAGGGGATGACGCCGGTGGAGTATCTGCTGGCGGCGCTGGGGACCTGCGCGGGCTACTATGCGGCCGAGTACCTGAATGCCAACCGCCTGGAGAGCCATGGGCTCGAGATCAAGGTGGACGCCGACAAGGTGAAGGGGCCCGGGCGTTTGGACAACTTCCGGATCGCGGTGCATGTGCCGACGAAACTCGAGGCGAAGCATCAGGACGGCGTGCGGCACGCGGTGGAGAAATGCCTGGTGCACAATACGCTGCTCAACACGCCGTCGATTACGACAGCGGTGACGGTGGGGGATCCGGATCCGCTGATCGAGTAGCGATGAGGGCGCACCAGCCATCTTGCTCGACAAGTCGCTCGATGCGCCACGGGGGCTGAACGAGGGCATAAATGCCGCCGGCCTGGTCCGGGAGGAAGCCACTCAGAATGGCATGCCGCTTTGCAATCTGGGCGAGGCGGGGCCAAAGATCGGCGAGGATGCCAGCTTGGATGTTCATCACGGCGACGTCGACGGAATCCGGCTTGAGGGCGTCGAGGGAGCCGCGGAAGGCATTTCGGGGAAGGTCAACCGGCGCCAAGTCACAGCCCAGGGCGGTGCCGCCGAGCAGTTCCGCGGCTTCGCCGAGCAGGCCGGAGCCGCAGCCAACGTCGAGAAACAGCTGGCCGGGTTGGACGAGATCTTCCATGGCGGCAAGGCAGAGATGGGTGGTAGGGTGGTCGCCGTTGCCGAAGGCGAGCCCGGCCTTCAGTTGTAGCCGGAACCGACCGGGCGGCGCCGGGACATCACTTCCAGGCGGAACCAGGTACCAACGCCTGCCGACTTCAAGCGGCTGCCAGGTGGCTTGATGAACGGCATTCCAGTTTTGGTCATCGATTTCTTCGATCTGGTCTTCCCCTCCCGGGTTGCGTTGGGCGGCGTAGGCAGTTAGCGCATCCTCCCTGGTGGCGTACCAAGCTTGGAGATCGACGAGTCCATCGTCACGATTGTACTGGCTGATGCCCGTAAGGTTGGTGGACGCCAGTTGGGTAACAACGTCGTCTTCGGCATCCGGGTGGATCGTCAGCGTGAGGCGAAACACGGCCTACACCTTCTGGCGAGCGTCGATGAAGAGCCAGCAGGCGGCCGCAATCAGATAGAGCGCCGACATGATGCCGATGGAGACGGGCCAGCCGCCGTGTCCGTCGACGAGATAGGGGACGAGTGACGGTCCCACGATGCCGCCGATCTGGCCGCTGGTGTTCATAAATGCACTGACGACGCCGGCGTTGGATCCGCCGATATCGACGCAGGTAGCCCAACTCGCAGCCAGCGTGAACATGCTGGTGGCAATGGCGACGGCGATCAGCAGGGCAGCGGCGACGGGATCGGCGACGACGGCAGCGCCGGCCATCGCGATACCGGCAATGAAGTAAGCAGAGCCGGCGATCACCGCGCGACCGAGACGCAAGCCGAAGCGGCGCACCATCCAATCAGTGGACCAGCCGCCGCCGAAGTCGCCGGCGATGCTGAGGATCAGCGGGAGCCCGGAAAGAGCCGCGAGTTGGGCGCCGCTAAAGCCGCGCTCCATTTCGAGATACTTCGGCAGCCAGGTGATGATGAAGTAAAAACCGTAGGTGTTGGCGATGTACATCAGGCAGAGCGGAAACATGGAGGGATGGCGCAGGATACGCCGCCAGATGTTGGCCGTGCCATGTGGGGACTCGGGGGTGCGGTTGGCCTCAATGAAGTCGCGCTCTTCGACGGTGACGGAAGCGTGTTCGCGAGGTTCGTCACGAAACCAGTAATACCAGGCGCCGGCCCACACGAATCCCACGCAGCCGAAGATGAGAAACACCGCCCGCCAGCCGACGTACTGGTCGAGCACGAAGGCGAGGTAAGGCGTGATGCCACCCGCCAGGTGGGCACCGGCGAAGAAGATGCCTTGCACCCGGCCACGTTCCTGTTGTGGGATCCAGCGGCTTAGGGCACGGGCAGCGACGGGCCAGGCGCCGGCTTCGCCCATGCCAAAGAGGAAGCGGACGAGGACGAGGCTGACAAAGTTAAATGCCCCGGCGGTGACCATCGTGAAGACGCTCCACCAGATGACGATGCGGGTGAGCACGACGCGCGACCCGAGTTTGTCCGCCCAGCGCGCGGTAGGCACTTCGAAGATGGCGTAGGCAAGGGTGAAGGAACTAAAGACGTAGCCCATCTGCTGCATGGTGAGGCCGAGTTCAGCGGAGATGGGACCAGCGAGTTTACTGATGCTTACGCGGTCGAGGTAGGTAACGAAAGCGAGGGCGACGGTGAAAGCCGCCACGCGATAACGAACAGCGGCCAAAGCGGAAGTGGTCACCGGGCTATTGAATCACGGTTTCGACTCGCACTGGAGCTTCGTGACGGCGTGGCGGTAGCGGAACATGGCGCGCAGTTGAATCTTCACCGCCCAACCGGCGAGCCAGTCCGTGAGGGGCGCTCCCGGCAGGCTGAACTCAATATCGTCGATCAGGCGAGTTTGTTCGCCTTCGGCTGTGAAGATGTGGCGGTGGTACCAGGAACGGAAGGGGCCCTCGACCTGACGGTCTGCGAAGAGCTTCTGATAGGCGTACTCTGTGTGCTCAGCGACCCACCGCACCTTGAAATGCGTCACGCGAAAGACGATGCGGGAGCCGGTTTCGAGGCCACCCGAACGCTCTTCGATCACCAACGGGGTTTCGGGGGGGGTAAGCAAGTGGATGGCTTCCGGGCGCTCATGAAAGGCCCAGACCGTTGCCAGGGGGGCATTGATGAGTGAGGAGTATTGGATCTTTACCATTGGGGAGCGGCGGCTACTTCCAGCTTACGCTGGGTGCCGCGCTCAGAGACAGTGACTTTCCCACCGGCCACGACGATGCGATCGACGCCCCGCCAATTGGCAGGGATCGTCAACAGAAAAGTGGCATAGGAACGGGTGACGGTCTCGCCCGCGTCGAGGTAGGTGTAGATGGGCCGGCCGAAGATTTGCCCCTTGCGGACCAGAATGGAGAAGGGCTGGTGCAGCCCGGTGGTGCCGAACTCCAGACCACGGGCAAGAGGCTTGCCTTGGCCATCGACATGACGCCAGGCATTGAACCACGGATAGTCGCTGGTCTTCCAGAGGTAGCCAATCAGGAGGCCGTGCTTGGCACTGGAAGCCGTGGCCCAGCCGAGGCTTTCGTCAACCACGTAGGAGACAACGTTCGGCATCGGGTCATTCCGAAGGTGGCGCATGTTGATGGGCTGGTCGTCCTTGAGGGCCTGCGGCCAATAAAACGAAGGCTCCTCGGGGTTGGGGAGGGGCGACGATTGGGCAAAGCCGCGGCGGGCGTTGGCATCGACGACGGTCTCTTCATCAAGGAAGGGAGGGCCGATCGTGGGGTGCTGCACCATGTTGTAGAGCTTGCCGAGTTTGTTGCGATTGGTGACGGTTTCGGCCACGGTGACGAGCGCGCCTTGCGGGTCGATCTTGATGGTGCGCGAAACGTCGAGGCCGGCCATCGGAAGAGAAGCAGTCATGGTGCCGGGCTTGGTAACCTTCCAGTCGACCCGGGTGGCTTCGCCGTGATAGGGCATGCCGTTGGCGAGTTCGGGATCGCTGGGTTGGCCCCAACGGTCGAGGCAGAGGAAATGCGCCATGGGGCGATTCGGCTTTGTTTCGTCACCGGGGCCGAGCCAGCGAAGGGGGTTGAGTCCATTCTTCAGCTTGAAGGAGACGAAGGAGCCGCCGCCGAGGTCAAAGGCGGCTTCGGCTTTATCGTTTGAAACGACGACTTGGGGACGGTCCTGGGCGGCAAGGGTCAGGAAGAGGAGCAGGGCGTGCATCAGGTCGAAGGTATCACCAAAAGGGCGAACGTTACATGACGATGATCTGGCGGACAGTGTGGCCGCCAGCCAAGCGGTCGAAGCCCTCGTTGATCTCGTCGAGCGTCAGGCGTTCGCTCAGGAGGGCTGTGACCGGGAGGCGGCCCTGCTCAAAAAGTTGAATGAAACGCGGAACATCGCGAGCGGCAACGCAGGAGCCAATGTAGCTACCTTTGAGCGTGCGCTCCTCGGCGACCAGATTGGTGGGCGGCATGGGCCAGCGGGAATCGGGATGGGGCAGGCTGGCGGTGACGGTGGTGCCGCCGCGGCGGGTGACGCGATAGGCGGCTTCGAGCGCCGCGGTGGCGCCGGCCATTTCGAAGGCGAAGTCGACGCCGCCGCTGGTGGCTTCTTTCACGTCCGCGACAAGCGTGGGCGAGGCGGCGCTAAAGGTGTGGGTGGCGCCCAGGGACTTGGCCAGGGCCAGTTTGTCGTCGTGAATGTCGATGGCGACGATGTCGCTGGCGCCGGCGAGTTGCGCGCCCAGAATCGAGTTGAGCCCGACACCGCCGAGCCCGATGACGGCAACGCGAGAGCCGGGCGGGACTTTGGCCGTGTTCACTACGGCACCAACGCCGGTGAGAACTGCGCAACCGAAAAGTGCAGCCTGGTCGAACGGCAGATGGCTGGGAACCTTCACGGCGGAACCGCGATTCACAACGGCGTATTCGGCAAAGGCGGAGACGCCAATGTGATGGAAGATGCGTGAGCCCTTCTGGTGCAGGCGCATCGCGCCGCCCAGCAGGCTGCCAGCGCCATTGGCTTGCTGGCCGGGCTCGCAGAGTCCAGGCCGGCCTTCGATGCAAGGCGCGCAGCGGCCGCAGCGTGGCGCGAAGACCATCACGACGTGGTCGCCGGGGGCGAGGTCAGTCACTTGGGGGCCGCATTCGACGACCTCGCCGGCCGCTTCGTGGCCGAGCACCATGGGCATGGAGCGGGGACGATCGCCGTTGACGGTGGAGAGGTCGGAGTGGCACAGTCCGGCAGCGTGGATGCGAATGAGAATTTCGCCTTCGCCAGGCGGGTCAAGGTCCACCTCCTCAATGGTAAAGGGCTTCGAATTAGCGTAAGGCAGAGGCCGGTACATTTCCCGGAGAACAGCGGCGCGGATCTTCATTATTCAAACTGCTTTCGAAAGGCGGCCATATCCGCTTCGACTTTGGCCAGGCGTGCGGTGAGGTCGGCGACCTGTTGCTCGAGTTCGGCAACACGGTCAGCTGGGATTAACGTGACGGGCGGCGGAGAAGGGACGAAACCGGCAACGTCGCCGGAGAGGAGGTGGGCCCAGCGGTTTGAAACAGGCTTGGTTAACGGCTCAGTTCGTTCGCCCAGCTTGCGCAGAACGCCTTCGACGCTTTCGGTGTCCTCAAAATCGTAGAGCGATTGCGTACGGCTGCGAAGTTCCCCCAGGGTCTGGGGGCCGCGCAAGAGAAGGCAAGCGAGGACCGCCAGTTCGCGGTTGCCGATTTCGAGGCGCTCGACGAGGCGGTGTCCGTGCTTCGGGACGCGGCTATCGCGTCCGGTAAAGACCAGGGCCATGCCTCGGTGACGTAACTTGTCCAGCGCGAGGGTGACGGCGTCATCGGTAAGCGACATCAGCGGGTCGCGGCTTGACTTCTGATTGCAGGCATTTACCAGCGCGTTCAGCGACAGCGGATAGTAGTCGGGCGTGGCCATCTCTTTTTCGATAAGGCAGCCAAGCACCCGGGTTTCAACAGGATCGAGGTCAAAAGGCATGAGAGATCAGCGCATGTTCGGGCTAAAGAGCGGCTCCGTTTCGGGCGACATCAGCACCCAGAAGCTGTAAAGCGCGAGTACGGTTCCGACGGGAATGTTCACCAGATGGAGCGTGGACACGACCATCGAGAGGGACCGCGCCCAGGGGCGGAACTTCATCAGACCAACCCCAACAGCAACGGAAGGGATGGCGAGCAGAAGCATCAAGGCGGTGATTCCGCTGCCAAAAAAACGGATAACCTGGACCATGGGTCCGGAGGCGAAATCAGAGCGGTCGACTTGGATCATCAGACCACTGAAGCCGCCGAGGCTGATTAATAAGATCAAAGCTGCGAGGCCTCCCAGTACGCCAAGACCGACGTAAAGGATACCCAGAAACCTGACATGAGTCTCCATGCCCATAAGGGAACCTAATTTCTCCTTCTCAGATGGTACCGTGCTTCTCATGGTACGAACGAGAAGGATTGCGATGGGCCTCGAATCGGAACTCGGCAGGAGAAGACAGATCCAGGCCGTATCCGGCGGAGGACCGGCGATGCCGCTTAAGTCGCCTGTCATCAACGAGATGCTGAGCAGGTCGAAGCGAGGAAATAATCGCTCCCAAAGTGCATCCGTTCCCTGCTAAAATTTGAAGTATCGAGATTTCGATCAAATTCTCATTCGGATCACGGTCGAAAGCGATGGCCCCGTGGCGCGCTTTTGCCTCTGACGCCAGCGCGGCGAATCCGAAGACGCTTTCCGGCTTCGAAACTTCATCGCCATGGTAACAGCCCAATACCCGTTGTTTGCCGCCTCGACAACCGACAAGATATTGAACGCGTTGTTTGACGATACGTTTGCCGGAATTCACCAATTAACCTGGTTTGACTGGGCGATCCTGCTGCCCTACTTCGGCACACTACTGATCTTGTCGCTGTACGGATTGCACCGGTACAAGGTGATCCACGAGTATTTCAAAGCCAAGAAGCGTTTGAACCTGCCGCCAGCCCAAACGTTCGATGAACTGCCGCCGGTTACCGTGCAACTGCCCCTGTTCAACGAGCAGTTCGTGGTGGAGCGGTTGATCGAGACAACGCTAAAGATGCGGTACCCGAAGCACCTGTTCCAGGTTCAGGTATTGGACGACTCTACGGACGAGTCGTCCGCATTTACTGCGGCGCTCTGTGCGCGATACCGGGCCGCGGGACACAACATCGACTACATCCATCGGGTTGACCGCACTGGATTTAAGGCCGGTGCGCTGGAGCATGGCCTGGAGACCGCGACCGGCGATTTCGTAGCCGTTTTTGACGCAGACTTCCTGCCGCCAGCCGATTTCCTGGAGCGGACGATCCACTACTTCGCGGACGACAAGATTGGCGTCGTTCAGACGCGATGGAGCCATATTAACCGTGACTCCAACCTATTGACCGAAGTGCAGGCGATGTTGCTGGACGCCCACTTCATCCTTGAGCATGGCGCGCGGTCCGGCAACGGGCTGTTTTTCAACTTCAACGGGACGGCGGGGATCCTGCGCAAAGCGATGATTCGCGATGCGGGCGGCTGGCAGCATGACACGCTGACCGAAGATTCCGATTTGAGCTACCGGGCACAGCTGAAGGGCTGGAAGTTTGCGTACGTGCCGTCGGTGGACTGTCCTTCGGAATTGCCAGTGGAAACGCATGCGTTCCAGGTTCAACAGCAGCGCTGGAGCAAAGGCCTCACTCAGTGCGCCCTCAAGTTGTGGCCAAGGATCTGGCGAGCCGACCTGCCCTTCAAGGTGAAGCTTGAAGCCTGGCTGCACCTGACGCCTAACATCTCTTACCCGCTCATGATCATCATTTCGGCGCTGATGCTGCCAGTGATGATTGTGCGTTTTTATATGGGTTGGGTGGAGATGGTGTTCCTGGATGTGCCGCTCATCATCGCCAACTTTGTATCGATCGGCGCGTTCTATCTGGTGGCGCAGCTAGAGTTGTATCCGCAGACCTGGAAACGGTCAATCATCTTTCTTCCGGCTTTGATGGCGGTCGGCGTGATGCTGACGTTGTCGAATACGAAGTCCGTGATCGAAGCGCTTTTGCGGCAGCACAGCGCTTTCGTGCGCACACCGAAGTATGCGGTGGCCAAGGGGCAACACCAGAATAAGCAGCGTAAGTACCGGAGAAGGTCCGGCTGGCTCCCTTATTTAGAGCTCGGTTGCGGAATGGCGTTTTTGGCAATGGTCGCCTACGCGATCGAAACTTACAACTATTTGTCGATCCCGTTCCTGATGTTGTTTGTGTGCGGTTACTTCTGGGCCGGATGCTCGACCCTGTGGCAGGAATGGCAAGGGAAGCTGCGGTTCGAACGTGAACAGCAGGAAGCGTTGGAGCTCGAGAAAGCCTAGTCTTGGAGTCAGGCGATTCAGCCGGATTGAATAGCTTAGGCAGGCGTGCTGGCGAAGATCCCAACGATGCGCGAGAAGATCTTGCTCACGGTCGGCATGAGGTCATTCGGCAGAACAACGTAAATTGCAATCACCATAAAGCCGACCAGCAGTGCGTATTCGATCAGATCCTGCCCACGCTCATCGCGCCATAAGGCACGGAGCATTTTCCCCGGAATGAGTTGGTTGATTTTGTTTTTCATCGTCTCCACTCTCGCTTTCGCCGACTGCTCGTCTACTTCGAAAAGCAAAAAAGCCCTTAACAAGATAGTGCCTTGGTACCGTTACAAAGACAACAAGCCTGGGACCCTAGGATCGGGGGATTTTGCCCCTAAAGGTCTAGTCCTCCGATCCTAGTACGGACGAGCTAAGGATCGTCTCCTAGGGATTCACCTGCTGCGGTAGACGACGCACCGTGAAGTTGATCAGGCGCATGGCATCCGCCCCTGCGGTGAGGATGCGCGCCCGAAGCCGGAGGGGCCCGAACGCAGCGCCGGAGGTGAAGGCGGTCTGCCCCAGACTCATGTTGGTGCCCGAAGCCACACCCACCGTTTGGGCAGACCACGCAGCCATATCGGTTCCAAGACCAATGCTGAGGTTCAGGGTGTAGACATCGTCGCCTGCCGGAATGGCACGTCCGGCCAGAGTGACGCTGCCAGCCAGGACGTCAATCTCAGATGCCGACGTCCCCCCGGTGTGCATAAAGGTCGCTTCGATCTGCAAACGGTCCCCGGTGAACAGATAGCCTGATGGAATCGTGCAGGTACCCAGTTCCGCGAAGGCAGTGGTGGACGTAATCGAACCGGAATTAGAACAGACCACCTGAACAGAAGAATGCGTTTGGCCCCCTTCGAAAGTCTTGCGGACTCGAGTCCCGGTGTTGAACCAGGTGTCGCCGTCAGCAAGGAAGCCGGATGCGGGATCCGTTGCTGTACCAGCATCGCTGAAGCCTGGGCGGATGCTCGTGGAATTAGTCAGGATCCGGCGTACGTTGAAGCCGCCATCGGCATTCACGAAGGCCAAAGATTGACCCGCGTTCGAGATCCAGGTCTGCATGGGCACAGAGCCTTGACCGATCCCCGCGCGAACCGTAAGTTCCGTGGTGCCGTTTGCTGAGGCGTCATAGACATTGAGGGTGGAACGCGGAGTATTGTTGCCGATGGAGAACCTCCGGCTGAGGTTGTTGTAGGCCAGGGTCGTACTGTTTTGGGAGAGGCTGCCGTTGGAATCGACGAAGGGAACCGATCCGGGCGTGAGGCCGGTGTAAAGGCAGGGGCTCCAGATCGCGTCGCTTCCATTGGACGTCAGGCAGCGGCCGGCTTGGCCCAGCGGTAGCTGCGTCCACGTGGGAGTGCCGGCGCCGGAACCGACAATGAGCCCGCCGCGAGTCGGCGAGGTGGGCGTAGTGTCGCTATGAATCGTGCTCAGGAGCGAGTGATTGCTGTTACCGCCGGTCGCCGGAGTACGGTAGAACGCCTCAAGGGTGTCATCGAGTTGGGGAATGGCCCACGCGTTGAAGGTGATGGTAGCACCGGAGAGGGTATAGTCATTGCCCGCCGTCTGCAACAGGCCGTTACGAAACAAAGCCAGACTGGCCGCCGGGGAGGGAGCGTTAGCGAGAACAAAGGTATCATTCGAACCGTTGATGGCGCCAGCGGGGACCTCGGCGTCGCCGAAGCCGGGAATCGCGCCGCCGCTGGTTTCGCCCACCACCACGCCACCGCTCCCGCCGCCCGTCAGGATGCCACCGGGAAGCAAGGTCGCGCGAATGTCACGTAGGCGAAGTGCTGCGGAAGACGAAGGTACGCTCCAGATTTCGGAGAACTGAAACTGCCCATCCGAGTTGTAGCGGACAAGATAGTAGGCGTTGTAGGCGCTTGTCGTCGGTGTGAGCCGAACGAAGAGGTTCCCGTTCACCACTCGGACGGTGGTGCCTTGAGTCCCGATATTGGCATTGTTGGAGGCTTGAAAGGTCTTCCATTCGATCAGAACGATGCCATTGAACGGCTGGCCGTCGGCGCGGTAGACCGTGTCGCGAATGGTGGTGAGAGGCGGCTGTGCCCACAACTGGACGGCCGGGGCCCCCAGGGCGAGAAACAAGACTAGGCGGCCCAGGCCGCGGATCAACGTGCTCATGACGGAAGACTCCTAAGTTCGTGTGAGGCCGCGCCGGTTACGCGCACGACCTAGCTGACCGGAGTTTAGCTGGTGCCCTGGCGATTCTTCAGGGTGCCAAAGAAAGACAGGTAGAGTTCATCTCGTTGATTATAGGAAGGTTATCTTGGAATCGAGCAACGCAAAATTCGTTGTGAACGGCATTTCGCCGAACACGGATTTTGCGACTTTCCGAGTCTATTTACCTTCGATGACAAAGGTGGGCGCCAAACCCGACGCGGTGGAGAAACCACTCGCCGAGGGTGTGGAGAGCCAAGTGGTACAACCGTGCACCTTGCCAAGGAAGCTATGGGGATGAACTTCAATGTTCATCTCGCGGTAGTCGAGGCCCGCGTACGTTCGGACCGGAAAAGGCGCGTGCACCGCCTCGATGCGTTCCTGAACCACGTAGGAATTCGCCGTGGCCCGGCGGACAGCACGCTCCCATTGAGCATCGTCCACTTCCCAGCCGCGAACCTCGGGAAGGTCACTCTGTTGATCGTTCGGGCGCAGGATGAGGCGCTCGCGGTTGAGGCCCACGAACTCAGGGAGATCAATCGGCTTGTTCTGGTAGGTCGACTTGACGTTCGCCACCACTCGCGTCCAAGGGATGTACTCGCGAATGGCCTTGCGCTCGATAACCGGGAAATTTGCGGTCACCGATTCATCCGTGAGTAAGTCGAAGATTGCTTTCTTCTGCGCGACTTCGCCGCGGAAGTTGTTTACCAGGCAAACGTTACGCTCGCGATAGGCGCGGAGCAAGGCATGGTTCAAGTCGAAGCGTACTAAGAACTCAGAGATGCGCACGCGGCGATAGACCAGGTCGATCTCAAAGTCGCCCCGGCGCAAAACACCGTTTTTGTACTCGAGTTGCTCGAGGGAGATCACCTCAGCGTTGTAACCCTGCTTGCGAAACAGTTGCGCCAGCAGCTGGTACTCGCTGCTCTCAAAGTTCGCGAAGGGCTGGCGGAACTCCAAAATCGCAATATGCGGCTTCTTTTTGCCACCGTACTCTTTGTAGGCGCGGAGAATGGCCTGCAGCAAAAACTTGGTGCCGCCCACTTTGCTGAGGGTGTGTTTCTTGCGGAACTCTTTCACTGGCCCGGTCTCGTAGAAGAGGTCACCGAGTAACTCGCCGAAAGCCACGCCCGAGGGGGTCTCCGCCGAGTACTGATTGAAGTGTAAATGGCCGTTCTGAATATGGGTATCGAGCAACGACGTGACCGCGAGATAAGAGTATCCCGGGTCAATCTGGGCCAACATCTTCTCCGCTGGCAGCAGCGACATGCGGGACAGCAATTGGGGGTTGGCGAGAGCGAGCCGCTTGACGCGGTCAATGGCCGAGGTGAGCGATTCCGACGCCTTCACCATGTGGTCATACTGCTTGCGCGTGATAAAATGAGGGCGCAAAAACGGAGAGACCGGTCGTCCGGCAATCACCAGGCGGCTCTCTTCCATCTTTTTCGTGAGCTCGTCGGCCCACGCTAAATCTCGGAAAGATTCAGTTTCCAGAATTTTTTGGTAGCGGGTGACTGCGTCACCCAGGATTTTCACGCTCATTTTGCGCCGGACTTTCATTTCAGTATTGCACAGCGAGTGCGATAATCAAAGCGTAGCTAGGGACAAATCTTCTTGTAAGCCCTAGATTTTAATACCCTTAGCGATCGGCAATAAGAATGCGGAGGGATCGGGAGTCCAATGCACAGAATGAATAAATTCGCGACAGCACTGCCAGCGGTGCTGATCCTGATCATCAGTTCGTCCACGGTTTGGGGCGACGAGGGAATGTGGCTGTTCAATCAAGTACCCAAAGCAACAATCGCCAAGAAGTACGGTTTCACGGTCACTGACCAGTTTCTGAGACAGCTGCAACTGGGCTCGGTCCGCTTCAACAACGGCGGATCCGGCTCGTTCGTCTCGGGGGAGGGTTTGCTGTTTACGAATCACCACGTAGGAATGGACTGCATCCAGAAGGTTTCGTCACCCACGCAGGACTACGTGAAAATCGGCTTCCTGGCGAAGACCCGAACCGAGGAGAAACGCTGCCCGGATCTCGAGATCAACATTCTGCAGTCGATTGAAGACGTGACAGCAAAGGTGAACGCCGGTTTGACTGACACAACGCCTCCCAGCGAAGCCAATCAGAAACGGAAGGAAGCGCAGTCCCGGATCGAAAAGGAATGTGTGGCCGCAGGCGGTGAACGTTGCGACGTGGTGACGCTGTATGCAGGTGGCCTATACCACCTTTATCGCTACAAGAAGTACACCGACGTGCGCCTGGTGTTCGCGCCGGAAAGCGCGATTGCGGCCTTTGGCGGCGATCCGGACAACTTCACCTTTCCCCGCTACTGCCTGGATATGGCATTCTTCCGCGCCTACGACAAAGACGCTCCGGTAAAGCCCCAGCATTACTTCCCCTGGTCCAAGAGCGGCGCCAAGGACAAGGAACTGACGTTTGTGTCGGGCCATCCGGGGACAACCGGACGGCTGGCGACAATGACCGAGCTCGAGTTCCAGCGCGACGTCAGCTTCCCGGTCACCCTGGGGCGCCTGCGCGGAATGCGGCAGGCGCTCGAAGCGTTTATGGCGACTTCCGCTGAGAACAAGCGGGCGGGTACCGAGTTGCTGAACTCCGTGCTGAATAGCCTAAAAGCGTATCAGGGCTTCGATGGGGGCCTGCATGATCCGGCACTGATGGCCCGTAAACGCGAGGACGAAAACAAGCTGAAGAAGGCGGTGGCCGACGACCCGGCCAAAGCCAAACGCTACGGTACCACCTGGGATGAGATCGCAGCTGCCTACGAGCGCTATCGCGCGTTGATGGGGCCTTATGTGGTCCTCGAGCGTTCGTTGAGTGGCGGCGACCTGATGGCAATCGCGCGCGACATCGTGCGTTACTCAGCCGAAAAGACCAAGCCAAACGAACAGCGCTTGCGTGAGTACTCCGAGACGGCTCTGCCTGAAGTGGAACAGCGTATGTATTCGGAGGCTCCGCTAAACAAGGGGCTCGAGATCGCGATGCTCGAGAACTACTTCACCTGGGCCACGAAAACGCTCGGAGTCGAGCATCCCGCGATGCAGAAGGCACTGGCAGGGCGTACGCCGCGCGCGGCCGCCGAGGCGATTGTGAACGGCACGAAGCTGGCCGAGATCGCCGAGCGGAAGCGTTTGGCGAACAGTTGGGAGGCGGTGCAAGCTTCTCCGGATCCACTGATCCAGTTGATGCTGGCGGTAGACTTACCCGCCCGCGAGGTTCGCAAACGCTATGAGGATCAGGTAGAGGCCACCCTGCGCGGTGCCGCTACCCGCATCGCGCAGATTCGGTTCGCGCTCTACGGTGATCGCGAGTATCCGGACGCTACGTTTACCTTGCGCCTGTCTTACGGACAGACGTTGGGCTACCAGAACGCCAAGGGCGAGAACGTGCCCTGGGCCACGAACTTTGCCGGAATGTATCCCCGCGTAACCGGACAGGAGCCCTTTGAGTTGCCACCCACCTGGATCACCGGCAAATCGCGGCTCAATCTGCGTACGCCTTTCAATTTTGTTTCGACCCACGACACGCACGGCGGCAACTCCGGAAGCCCGACCGTGAACACCCGAGGGGAGATCGTCGGCATCTTGTTCGACGGCAACCTCGAGGGCTTGCCGAATCGCTTCGTATTCACCGACACGATGGCGCGTAGCGTCCACGTGGCCAGCCAGGGAATTCTCGAGAGCTTGCGCAAGATCTACCGCGCGGATGCTCTGGTGAAGGAACTGGTGCGCTAGGCGTGCAGACCGCATTTCAATTGGGGCTGCGCTATGGCCTCATCATCGGCATCATGACCATGTTGGACATCTACGCCGGCACCATGACCACGATCTCGCGGACAACCTGGATGTTCGCGCAAACGGTACTCGGTCTGTTAACGATGTACCTCTGCGGTTGGACCGGCTTGAAAGCTTTTAAGCCCTCTGGCGAGCGCCTTTGGCTGTCCGGGCTGGCTGGCGGCTTGGCTGGACTCACGGGCACGATGCTGTTCACGTTTACGCTGTTTACGGTGGTCTACGGCCTGACTGACCGGCTGCAACAGTTTCCGTTCGCCAGCGTGGACTTTGCGAAGAAGGGGCTTTCCGTCGCCGAGTATGTGCGCTCGGCGGATGGGGCTCGTGATTTGTGGAATATGACCGTAGCGGGACTGCTGCGCGCCCCGCTCGGGGCGGGTTTCGGAGCGATCGGGGGCTTGATCAGCCGTTCGGTGGGGATGATTAAGGACGAGAACTAGCGCGCGATCAGGCGGGCCAAGCGAAGCACCTGGTAGAGATCGGTGACGTAATCGATGTAGCTGTGCGCCTCGGTGGAGGCGGGCGTGGGAGAGTTGCCGGCGTACTTGAGACGGTCGAGGAAGTCGACGGGCGGCTCGAAGTCGAGGCGGCTGACGGGTTGGCCAGCAATCAAAGCACGCAAACGCTCCGACATGGCGGCATCCACTTGGCGAAGCTCATCGTAGAGGGCCGCCACGCCGGGATCTGAGCTTTTGCGCGGGTAAGGACGCTCATTCAAGCGATGCCAAGCATCCTCAAGCTTCTTGAGAGCGCTGCCTTGGGCATGCTGGGGGATGCTCAATTAATCGCCTTACTTTGTGGGGTTGCAGGCTCCTGCCCGTAGTTCTCCCGGATCACCTGACTCTGGTCCGAAAAGAAAGTGCGGCTACCGGAGTTACCAAAAGACTCCGGACTGCCATTGATCTGGTAGCCACCCTGTGTCGCCTGCAGGGTGAAAATGTAGCCACCCTTCTTGCCGGTCGCCAGGTCAGAAGGGATCAAGTCGGCCGATTGCGGCCCGGCGGTCCCGCTGGTGGGCGGTCCGAGTTCGGCCAGGGTCGTCGCATATTTGCCGAACTGTGAATAGTACTGCGTCTGCGCGGTGTGGAGTGTGATGACTCCGCGAATCGCGGCCATTTCCTGGGCGTACATGCGCGTGCGGGTGAGTTTCGGCACGGCAATCGCGGCAATGATCAAGATGATCGCAATCACGATCAGCAACTCGACGAGTGAAAAGCCTCGGCGGCGGCGTTCACGATTTAGTATCTGCATCAGTGTCTCCCCAAACTATGACGTTATCAGATCGGGAAGCGTGGAGAGCTTCAAGGCTTCACCAAAGTAAATGTTCCGTCAGCGTGCAGCCGGTAAACGCGTCCACGCCAGACGATGGTGTTGCCGAAGAAGCCCGCCAGCCAAAATCCGAGGCTTAGGAAGTCCTGGGGAACGGTCAGCCAGGACCACCCACCGCCCAGGACGGTGCGGGCCAGATACCGACCCACCGCTAGACGCGCGACAATCGTGGTGAGACCCAACGGCCACCAGCCAGTAAAAGCCAGCATCGCGGCCCAGGGCAAGGGATTCGTGAAGACCTGGCCAATGTAACCGGCAGGGCGTGAGCGCCGGGTGCTGCGATTCCAGCGCAGGCGATGCGCGAAGTTGGTGCGAAGGTCTTCGCTGCCGATGCGGTGCTCGACGACGTAGCGCGAGAGGATGACGCCGAAGCCCTGGTCGGCAGCCGTTTGGCCCATCACGAAATCCTCGGCGAGATAGGGGCTCAGCTTCTCGAAGCCGCCGATCGCCTCCAGGACGCGCCGCCGAGCAATGATCGTCGGGCCGACGGCAAAGCGCACACCTTCCAGCATTCGTGCCGCCAGCAGGCCGCCGATGAATTCAGTGTTGAGGCCGGCGGCCTCGAGGCGGCTCCATAGGCTAGGCCCGCCAATGGCGCGATAGGGACAAGTGGCGAGATCGACGCGCGGGTCGCTGAACTCGGCCGCGACCGCGGCGAGGAATTGTGCGGTAACGCGAATGTCGGAATCCGCCATGGCCAGAACGTCATACTGCGCAGCCACCACTAGATGCTGCAAGCTCCACACCTTGGCGTTGGCATAGGGTGGCTCGCCAACGAAGAGCAGTCGGCTGGGCACGGCGGGGAATTCGGCTTGAAGTTTCCGCACGATCGGCACGGCCGGGTCGGCGGCCGTGCGAGTCGCAAAGAGGATTTCGAACCGTGCAGCGTACTCTTGCGTGAAGAAGCTGCGTAAGTTCTCTTCGAGACCGAGGTCGGCGCCGGCCAGTGGCTTCAGGATACTGACCGGCATAGGAGCGCCGCTAGCAATGGGCGGCGACAGACAGCGGCGGGCCGCGATCGCGGTGAGGATCAGATAGACCATGCCCCCAGCCGTCAGGGCAGCCACCGCGAGAATCAGCACGACAGTCAGTCTACAGAGTTCTTGGTCTTGATCAGTTCCTGCGCACGCGCAATGAACTCAGCGACGGGCACGACGCCCTGATCGCCATGCTTGCGATGGCGCACGCTGACGTTGCCGGCTTCGGCTTCGCGACCGCCAACCACCAGCATGAAGGGGATCTTCTGCATCTGGGCATCGCGAATCTTGAGGTTCACCTTCTCGCTGCGATCATCCACTTCGACGCGCATTCCGGCTTCTTTCAGTTGCCGGCCGAGTTCGTAGGCGAATTCGTTTTGGCGATCGGTAATGGGGCAAACAACGACCTGCACCGGCGCCAGCCAAATGGGGAAAGCGCCGGCGTAATGTTCGACGAGAATGCCGAAGAAGCGCTCCACCGAGCCGAATAGCGCGCGGTGCACCATCAACGGCTGATGCTTCTTGTTGTCCTCTCCGACGTACTCAAGGCCGAAACGGCGGGGCAAGGTGAAGTCGAATTGGACGGTGGAAAGCTGCCACTTGCGGCCAATGGCATCTACCAGCTTGACGTCGATCTTGGGGCCGTAGAAGGCCGCCTCATCGGCGATCACCTTGGCCTTCAACCCGACCTTGTCGCAGGCACGCTTTAAGGCGTTTTCGGCGAGGTCCCACTGGGCCGGTTCGCCGTCGTACTTGCCGGAGGCGCCGCCATCCCAGGTGGAAATTTCGGCTTCGTACTCGGTGAAACCGAAGGTCGTCAGCGTGTCGCGCGCGAACTCGAGGCAGGCGACGACTTCGTCTTCGGCCTGATCGGGCCGGCAGAAGATGTGGGCATCGTCCTGGCAGAAGCCGCGGACGCGGAGCAGCCCATGCAGGGTGCCGCTGCGCTCATAGCGGTAGACGGTGCCGAGTTCGCCCAAACGGACCGGAAGGTCGCGATAGCTCTTTTGCCGGTCCGCGTAAATCAGGATGTGGAACGGGCAGTTCATCGGCTTCAGCTGATAGGTGGCGTCGTCCAGTTCCATGGGGACGAACATGTTATCGGCATAGAAGTTGGCGTGCCCGGAAGTTTTCCAGAGGTCGAGCCGGGCGACGTGCGGCGTATAGACCAACGAATAGCCGCGTTCGAGATACTGCTCGCGCATCCAGTCTTCCAGGGCCTTCCGAATGATGCCGCCCTTGGGGTGGAAGAAAATCAGGCCGGGGCCGGCAAGCTCCTGAATCGAGATCAGGTCAAGCTCTTTGCCCAGCTTGCGATGGTCGCGTTTCTTCGCTTCCTCAATGCGGGCCAGGAACTCGTCCTGGTCCTTCTTGGTGAACCAGGCGGTGGCATAGATGCGCTGCAGTTGCTGGCGTTTTTCGTCGCCTTTCCAATAGGCGCCCGAGACGTTCAGCAGCTTGAAGGCCTTGATCTTCAGCGTGGAAGGCAGGTGCGGACCGCGGCAAAAGTCAATGAAATTGGGGCCCAGCGTGTACTCAGAGAAGATCTCGCCCGCCCGCTCAGTGATCAATTCCACCTTCATGGGCTCATGCGCGTATTTGGCGAGGCCTTCCTCTTTCTTGGTGTAGACACGGTCGTAGGTGAGACCGCGAGCCTGAATCTCCCACATTTTTTTCTCGATGAGTTCCAGGTCGTCGGGAGTGAAGTGGGTGGGCCGGTCAAAGTCGTAGTAGAAGCCGTTCTCGATGAAGGGTCCGATGCCGAGCTTGGTCTCCGGGAACAGTTCGAGCACTGCGGCGGCGAGCAAATGCGCGGTGGAATGGCGATAGACGTCGAGTGACTCGGGATCCTTGGTGGTCAGCAACTGCAGCGTGGCATCGCCGTCGAAAGCACGGGTCAGGTCCCAGAGATCACCGTTGACCTTGGCAACGATGCAGTCGTCGGCGAGGCGTTTCGAAATCGCCAGTGCGACATCGAGCGGCCGCGAACCGGCAGGCATGGACTTTTGGCTGCCGTCCGGCAGAGTAATGGAAATTTCAGGCATGTTGGGAGCTACAGAGCTAACTTTCAGATTACCTTAACGGCCTGCCAGAGCGGACTCTTCAATGGTGAGCTTGCCCGCCGTCGCGTCGAGCGTCGCCATCACGCCTTGCGGCAAAGTGAGCTGGTCTTCGGTGTGGCCGATGGTAAGACCCGACAATACCGGAACGCCAAGACCGCCCAGAATCCGGTCCACCACTTCGCGTTCGGTGAGTGGCAGATCAACGCCCGGAGTCGGTTTACACTTCTCGCATTCGCCCCAAACGACTCCGGCAATACGGTCTAACTTACCCGCCAGCTTCATCTGGGTCAGCATGCGATCGATGCGGAAGGCCTCTTCGCCGACGTCTTCCAGCAACAGGATCTTGTCGCGAGTATCGATCTCATAGGGGGTGCCCATCAGGTTCGAGATGAGCGAAAGATTACCCACGACAATCCGTCCATGAGCGACGCCGGGCCGAATCGTGCGCAAGCTATGACCGTCCGCGGGATTCGTCAGGGGACCGAGCGGTGCCGGATCGAACAAGGCCCGCTTGAAGTGGGAGAGCGAGTAGGCGGGAAACTTGGCGTTCGCGGTGGGCCCGTGAAAAGTGACTAAGCCCAACTTCTGGTGGAAAGCCAGGTGCATTGCGGTGATGTCGCTGTAGCCGGCAAAGATCTTGGGATTCTTCTTCACCAGGTCATAGTCAATGCGATCCAGCAATTGCGGCGTCCCGTATCCGCCGCGAATGGCGAGTATGGCCTTGATCGCGGGATCGCGAAACATGTCATGCAGGTCGGCCAGTCGTTCGTCGATGGTGCCCGCAATGTAGCCTTTGCGGCGAACATTCCGGCCCAGGCGGTACTCGAGTCCCAGGCTCTTCATCGTCTGGTCGATCCGAGCCCAGTCGCCGTGGTTGACGACGTTCGAAGCGGGCGTGATCAGCCCAACGACATCTCCCGGTTTCAATGCCGCGGGCTTCACGAGCTTCTTCGGGGTCTGGGCGTTCATCAGGCTTAGCGGAAGGGCGAGCAGCGTCCGTCGATTCAAGCCGGTTTCTCCTGATCGTCCTTGGGACGGCCCTTGCGAATCCGCCGCAAAATGCTGTCGACGCGCTTCTGCGGGCCGAAGTTGGCAGTAGTGTCGAAGTGCAATTCGGGGGTCCGGTGCATCTCAAGCCGCTGTTGCAGTTCGCGTTTCATGTAGCTGCGCGCGCCTTCGAGTGCCGACAGGGTATCGGCGTTCACGATGCCCTCGTGGCTCTTGATCGCAACGTAGGCGTGACGCTTGTCGGGCGATACCTTTACCTCCACCACTTCCAAGCCGTCAAGGCGCGGATCTTCGAGTTCCAGCGAGATCAGTTCGCTCAGCACTTCGCGGATCGCTTCCGTTGTGCGTTCCAGCCGATGGGGTTCCACAGTCTCTATTGTATGTTGAGTGTCATGAAGATTACGGCAATCCGGACTTTAGTCGTCCACGCCCGCATGAGGAATTGGGTCCTGGTGAAGGTGGAAACCGATCAGGCGGGCCTCTACGGATGGGGGGAGGCGACCCTCGAATGGAAGACGAAGGGGGTAGTCGGCGCAATCGAAGATCTATCGGTTCTGCTCATCGGGCAGGATCCGCGGCGTGTCGAGCACTGCTGGCAGATCATGCATCACCAATACTTTTGGCGCGGCGGCATCACCAACTTCTCCGCGATGAGCGGCATCGACCAAGCCCTGTGGGACATCAAGGGCAAGGAAGTGGGCAAACCGGTGTGCGAGCTGCTGGGCGGCCCCGTGCGCGACTCTATGCGTCTCTATGACCATTTAGGCGGCGGGAGCCTCGAAGGAATGTACAAAACCGGCGAGCCTGAGCAGTTCGCTGAACTGGCCATCGAGAGCGTCGCCCGTGGCTACACGGCGTTCAAATGCATGCCGCTCCCGGTGGCTGAGTACCTGGAGTCGGCGGCCACCATCAAGAAGGCGGCCCGAGCCGTGGAATTGATGCGGCGGGCGGTGGGAGACCAGATCGACATCATGTTGGATTTGCATGCGCGTTCCACGTCGGCGGTCGCCATCCAATTTGGACGCCTGCTGATCGACTACAACCTCTACTGGTTTGAGGAGCCGTGCTGGCCGGAGCACATTGATGCGCTGGTGGAAGTTTCCCGGGCCCTTCCCTTCCCGATTGCCACCGGCGAGAGGCTGGTGGGTAGGTGGGAGTTTCGCGAACTGCTGGAGAAACGCGCAGTCGCGATCGTCCAGCCAGACGTCTCCCATTGCGGCGGAATCAGCGAGGCCCGGCGGATCGGCGCCATGGCGGAAACCTACTCGGTTCCGATGGCCTGCCACAATCCGCAAGGCCCCGTGTCGACGGCGAGTTCGCTGCACGTCGCATTCGCGACGCCGAACTACCTGATCCAGGAAGTGGTACGCGCAG
Source organism: Bryobacter sp. (assembly GCA_022843605.1). Classification (GTDB taxonomy): domain Bacteria; phylum Acidobacteriota; class Terriglobia; order Bryobacterales; family Bryobacteraceae; genus JALHNI01. The sequence continues at coordinate 53,405 of JALHNI010000005.1, read as the reverse complement.
ACGTGCCCTGGCGGAACGACATCGTCATCGGTGGCTTCAATGTGAACCAGGGTTCGGTGACCGTCCCTACGGCGCCAGGGCTCGGGATCGACATCAATGAGACAGAAGCAGCTAAGCATCCCTGGGAGCCAGAAGTACTGATGCCGGTTTTCCACAGGGACGGTAGTGTAGCGGATTGGTAGAGTTTCAGATTCGAAGCAGAGCTTCTTCCACGGGGCTCTGCCTCGAGTCTGGAGTATTCAACCAGTAGCGGAATGACAGTCGCCTGTCAGTACCTCCGAAGCTACAAGCCGTCCGCGAGTCTGGATCGCTGGAGTATTCGGAGCCTTGCCACCTTCGGATTTTGCAGGAAGCGAGAGATGGCAAAGCCCCAACCCCAGTCTTGACGCCTGACGCTTTAGGGAACAAACGATCCGTTGAAGAGAGAAGAGATGGACCGCCAGCCTCGACTAAAGCGCTCAGTAGACCAGGTTACGTACCTCCAATGATTAGGGACCTTTGAGCGAGGTGGGAAGTCATTAGTAGGTTATCTCCAGGTTAGCTAACCCTATACTGCTGCAATGCTCTACACTTCGTCGACTTGTAACCCCTAATTTGCTATTCTCTCGGCCATGGCCGACGCGCCTGACGACCTAGATTCGGTACAGTTTCCGCCCGATCTCGTTCGCAGCGAGCTTGATCGGCTTTGCGCGTCGCCGACGTTTCAACAGTCTGAACGGTTGAAGCGGTTCATCCGCTACGCTCTGGAAATGTCCCAGTTGGGCAATCACGAGCGGCTGAAAGAGTCCGTAATCGGGACCGAAGTCTTTGACCGGGCCCTCGGATACAATCCCAAAGAAGACGCCATTGTTCGGGTAGAGGCACACCGGCTCCGCCAGAAACTCAAACAGTATTACGAGAAAGAGGGCCGTGATTCCCGCCTGCGATTCGTCTTGCCCAAGGGTAAGTACAGCATTCTAATCGAGAATCGAACCCCAGTTGAAGTATCCGTCCCGGACAAGCCAGTACCGGAGTCCCCCACCGGGGGGAGCAGAAAAGCGATTTGGGTGGCGTTGGCAGCGACGGCTATGGTGGCGTTAACGATAGGAACGTGGTGGGCGACCCGGCAGCCAGGAGCGGACGCACGGCCAATCAGTTGGCGACGCCTCACCCTCGACAACGGCTTTGCCACGGATCCCGTGCTGATGCACGACGGCCAATCCGTCATCTACTCGGCGGACCGAGGTTCGGGAACCTCGATGGCACTTTGGCGGCAAACACTCCTCGGCGGCGAACCAGCGCGGCTAACTGAAGATTCCTTCGATGCAACCAAGCCGGACTTGTCCCCCGATGGCAACTGGATCGTCTATCACTCTCGTGATCCACGGGCACCAGGGATCTATCGCCGGCACCTCACTGGTGGCGCCCCGCAACTGCTCGTGCCCGGCGGCCAGAGACCGCGTTATTCGCCGAACGGCCAATGGATTCTTTACACCCTGCGAAACGAGCAAGAGTGGCAGCCCGGGAGACTGGGCATTGTCGCCGCTGAGGGCGGCGCTCCGGTGGAAATCGTCTCTGATTTTGCCGACGCGCACTTCGGCATCTTTTCCGAGGACTCACGCCACATTCTTTTCTGCGGAACCCGGGTATCAAACACTCCGGAGCAGGAGCACGACTGGTGGACGGTGGAAGTGCCGTCGGATCGCCGCCAACTCGGCAACTTCGCCGCCAGAAAGACCAAGGCGTTCCCCAACCTACTCCGACATCTCTCCCCGGGCAGCCGGAAAATTCCACCCAATGAATTCGTTGAACAGCCGGCAGATTGGCTAGGCAATTTCATCTACTTCTCCAGCCCGATGGGCAATCCGCTCTCGGGCACCGTGCCGCTTTGGCGCCTGCCCCTCGATTCCGGCCGCTTCTACGGCGGTGAAGTTGCGCCCGAACGGCTCTCCTTGGGCTCCAACGCCGACCTCCGGGCACGGGCTCGACGGATCGGTAACAGCCATCGCATTGTGGCGGCCAACGGAACGACCTCCATTGACATTTGGCGTCTCCCGCTACAATCGGATCCCGAGGGTCGGCTCCTCGGCGGCCAGCCGGTTCGGGCAACGTCCCACACCGATTCAGAGAGCTTTCCAGTAGCTTCCGCCGACGGCCGGTGGCTGGTCTTTGTCGCAGACCGCCAAGCGCCGCGCCAGATTTTTCTGCGCGACCTCACCACACAGAACGAACGCCAGGTTTCTCCTTCAGGATTTGCGCAGGACTTTCCGGTCGTGTCACCGGACTCGAAACGCATTGCCTTTCGGCAAAACGAACAGCCGACGGTACCGATATTGATCGCCGAAACCGGTTCCTCGAAGGTCGAACGCATTTGCGATGACTGTGGCGCTCCAACGTCCTGGTCACCCGATGGGAACCACTTGCTTTATGAACCAGGGTCGACCATCGCCTATGTGGGCCGTTACCATTTAGGGGAACGGAAGCCCGAAGTCCTGCTGCGGCACCCAGAGTATAGCCTTCGCGGAGCACGGTATTCCCCAAACGGAAAGTGGATTGCCTTCTACGCCGAAACGAGCCGGGAAGGACGCCGGATCTTCATCGCCCCGGCAGACAGAGAGACGCCTCCAGGCGAATGGATCGCGGTGACCGCTAGCAGCGAGATCGCCATGCTTCCCGCCTGGAGCCAGGACTCGAGGCAGCTTTTCTTCCTGAACGATAGCGCCGGGCAACGCACGATCACTGGGCAGCGGCTGGATCCGGTCACCGCCCAGCCCACTGGTTCACATTTCACGGTTCAACGATTCAATTCCCCTCGCCGCAGCCTCCTACGGCTCACGCGCACACGAGTCACCGCGGTGGGACTCGCCGTCCGCGGCGATCAGCTTTACTTTGCGCTCGATGAACAGCTGGCCGAAATATTCTGGACTGACGTTCCCGTGCGGTAATGCCTTGCTAGGGCGTGGGCACCAGCAAGCGCTCATTCACTACCGTGCGAAAAGCCACTTTGCGGCGAACATCAGTCGCCCACTCCCGATAATGGGCGGCTTCGCCGGCCTGGTCCATCTGGTCAAGCAACAAGGCTTGTTTCTGAAGCCAGTCCGCGGTGGAAACGGAATGCAGAGTATCGTCGCGTAATTGGCTAAGCGCCCTCTCGCGAGCGAGAAACGCATCGCGCGCACGCCCCTGAGCGGAGTAAGAATCGGCCAGCGTATCGAGCGCGTTCGAAAGCAGCGGGTGGGCTCGCTCCTCAAAGAGCAATGCGGCCCGCGCAATGGCGCCTTGTGCCTCACCGGGACGCTCCAGCCGGATCAGCAATGCCCCGAGATTGTGCAATGCGATCGCGTAGTCGTCGCTCTTTTGGTTATGGTGCCCATGAATGCGCACACTCTGCTCGAGCTCTTCCAGCGCCTCGGGCCAATCGCCTAGTTCCTGATAGGCGATTCCAAGGTTGGTATGACACTGTCCAGCTTCCTGACTCTCCGGTCCGTGCAGCCGGCAACGTAGGTTCTTGGCTTCCGCCAGCCACGGAACCGCATCCTCGGCCCGGCCCGCGCGCAACAGTGCGCCACCGAGGTTCAGCAGACACGCGCCGAAGAACTCGTCAGCTCCGCCCGAATAACTACGGAACGACTGCAGCGCCTCGTCGAGTAACGGCGCGCCTTGGTCCGGCCGTCCGTTCTCACAAAGAATCGATGCCAGTTCCGCGCGGCGCAGAGTCACCTCGAGGCGTTGCGCATCCGTCAGACGTCCCGCATGGTCCAGCTCACGCGAATAGTCGAGGTAAAGCGTGATCGCCCGGAAGGCCTCGCCGGTGCGGTTCTCGCTGAGTTGCGAATCGATGTATAGATTTAGCGTGGTCAGCCGCAGACGCTCACGCTGAGCTGCGATGGGCCACCAAATGGCAGCGCGATTGAGCCAACGAAGAAGCGTCACGGAATCGAGCATGGTCTAGTCAGAAAGGTGATCGGCTAGCCCGGCCTAGGACTTTAGACCCATCTCCCTCCCTAGCCAACGTAAGCTGTGTCAGAATGATGGGGAGTTGAATTGAATTTTTCGCATGAACCCCTCGGACTTCACTAACCCGGTGCCTTGGCCCGCCTCGGAACCCACCTCGCCCGCCGCTTCCCCGGCCGCCACTCCCGTCGACGCTTCTGCGGTGCTCGCCGAACCGCCTGTCATCGCCGCACCGCCGCCCCCGGCACCGGTGACCGCGCCACAGGCAGCGCCCGTACCGGCCTCGCCCGACCCGGCCCTCGAAACGAACCCGGCCGACGCGCCGGTCGACGATTCGTTCGGAGACATCCTCTCCGAATTCGAGCAGTCCCATCAGGCACCCGGTAAAGGCAGCTTGATTACGGGCACGGTCGTGTCGATCACCGACGAGTGGGTTTTCGTCGACCTAGGCCGTAAGAACGATGGCGTGGTTGCTACAGAGAAATTCCGGAACCCCGCCGGAGAGCTCACGGTCCAGAAGGGTTCACAACTGACGCTGACCATCTCGTCGCGCGACGAGCATGGCATTTATCTTCTCGATACGTTAATGGCCGAAGCCCCGGCCAAGGATTGGAGCGCGCTGGAAGACGCGTTCTCGGAAAATCGCATTGTCCGGGCCCGCGTGCTGGAAGCGGTAAAGGGCGGATTGCGCGTCGATGTCGGCATGCGTGGCTTCCTGCCCGCCTCCCGCAGCGGCACGCGCAACGAAGCGGACATGCTGGCGCTTATCGGCCAGGACATCGAGTGCCGCATCACCAAGATCGACAAAGAGAAAGACGATATCGTCGTCGATCGCCGGGGCGTCCTTGAAGAACGCGCCAATGCCGCCAAGCAGGAGATCTTTGCCTCGCTCGCCGAAGGCGTCGTCGTCCGCGGCCCTGTCCGCAGCCTTACCGAGTACGGCGCGTTCGTCGACCTCGGCGGGGTTGATGGCTTGCTGCACGTCGGCGACATGAGCTGGAATCGCGTAGCCAAGCCCGGTGACGTAGTGAGCGTCGGCGACGTAATCGAAGTAAAGATCCTCAAGATCAGCCGCGAGAGCAAGAAAATCTCGCTCGGCCTGAAGCAACTGACGCCTGAACCTTGGAGCCAAGTGGGCGACAAGTATCAGGTGGGTACGCGCATCAAAGGCTCGGTCGTCCGCCTGACCGACTTCGGCGCGTTCGTCGAGCTCGAGCCCGGCATCGACGGCATGGTGCACGTCTCTGAGATGTCGTGGACCAAGAAGATTCGCAAGCCCTCAGACGCACTCACCGTGGGTGAGACGGTGGAAGTGCAGATCCTCGCTGTGAACCCTGGCGAAAAGCGGATCGCGCTCGGCCTGAAGCAGGTCCTGGGCGACCCTTGGGCCGCGATGGAAGAGAAGTTTCCGGTCGGTTCGACGATCGAGGGCAAGATCATCTCGCTCCAGAAGTTCGGCGCCTTCGTCGACGTTGCGGAAGGCGTGGAAGGCATGATCCACGTTGGCGATATCACGCACGAGAAGCGCCTGGAACATCCTTCCGACGCCCTGAAGACTGGCCAGGCAGTTACGGCGCAGGTTCTTGAAATCGATAAAGAACGCCGTCGCCTACGCCTCGGCCTGAAGCAGTTGCTGCCGACTCGTACCGACGACTTCATTGGCGAGCACAAGGTGGGCGATACGGTAACCGGCCGCGTAGCCGAAGTTCACGAGGGCCGCGCCAAGATCGACCTGGGTGACGGTGTATTCGCCCAATGCCGCTTGGCAGCCAAGAAGGCCGCCCCCCAAGGCGAATCGGCGGGCAGCGGCGGCAGTAAGTCCACTGATGTCTCCTCATTGAGCGCGATGCTGGCCCAACGCTGGAAGCAGGGCGTCGGTGGACCGCAAGTAGACGACGGCCCGAAGCCGGGCCAGGTACGTACCTTCAAAATTACTGGCCTCGATCCGGCCACCAAGAAGATCGACCTCGAACTGCCCAGCTAACGCTTCAAGCGGTTCTCGTACCAAACCACGTTGGCGCTCTCCTGGCCGGCGACCAGGACATCCAGGTCGCCGTCGCCGTCCATATCAAAGAGACGAATGTCGTAGGCGCCTTGTTCCTCATGGATGTTGTGCTGCGTAAAGCGCCCGGATCCGTCGTTCTCAAACCACGCGGCAATGCGGCTATCCTTCGCACAGGTCACCGCGTCGATGTCGCCATCGCCGTCGATATCACCAATCGCCAGCGAATGCGGCCCTGCCAGGGTCGTGCTCATGGAGTGCATCTTCCAGTTGGGCCCTTCGAACCAGGCAAGACCGTAGCCGTGTCCGCGCGAGGCGAGCAAATCGGCCTTGCCATCGCCATTGACGTCCGCCACGTGAATGTTCGTGGCGCCTTCCTGTTCCGTGGCCACGACATGCTTCGTCCACGGCCCTTTGGGGCCGCTCTTGGGCTGCTCCCACCAGGCGAACCAGTTGCCGGCGGGCTTCAGCTTGGCGGCGCTGGCGATGTCCGGCCGGCCGTCGCCGTTTATGTCACCGAAGCCGTGATAGTGGCTGAGGCCGGGCGCATCTTTATTGGCGAAGACATGGCGCTCCCAACGGGCGGCGGTGCGCACATTCTTTGGTGCCTTGAACCAGGCCAGGGATTCGGCGAAGGCACCCTTCGGTTGTGCGCTATTCCCGATGACATCGAGCTTGCCGTCCCGGTCAACATCGCCGAGGATGAGCCCATGAATGCCATCGACGCCGCCGAGGGCCGCGTCGTCAATGACGTGATAAATCCACTTCTCGGTGAGCGGACTCTTCGGGCGCTCAAGCCAGAAGATCAGGCCGGGTGAGTAGCGGCAGCCAATGAAATCAAGGTCGCCATCGCCGTCGACGTCCATCACTCCGGAGTGAATCACCTGCACACCGGTCATTAGGAGTGTGGGTTTCCAATCCGGCGCGGAATAGAGCATGGTGCGGTACTCCTTGGTCGCCATTTCATTGGTGATAACGTCGACTTTGCCGTCGCCGGTGAACTCGCCAGCGATCGCGGTCCAGTTCTTGAAGCCCTGCGTGATCACGTGGCGTTTCCATTTAGTCTTCATCTCGTTCCAGTAGATTTTGACGTTGCGCGTGGCGCGACCGCCGGCAATCACTTCCGGAAGGCCGTCGTTGTTGAGGTCGGCGACGACCAGGTCCTCACAGGCCATGCCGCCGGAATCGAGCGTTTCGGTCTGCTTCCATTGGCCATCGGGCAGGCGCTTAAACAGGGCCACACCGTTGGTGGGGCGGCCCCTCCAGCCGGCGACAAGTTCGTCGCTACCGTCGCCGTCGAAGTCGCCCCAGCCGAGAGCGTGGCCCTCGAAGATCTGGCTTTCCAGGACCGTGCGGCGCCAGGGTTGGCCTGAAGGGAAGACGGCCGGGAAGGCGGGTACGGCGCCTTGTGGATCGACGGCGGGCGCTGGCTCTTCGTAGATCGCGAGGGTGTTGCCGTGATAGGGCTCCACGGCGGCAAGTACACGGCCCGCGTTCACCCGGCCAAGCTTCACTTCGCCGGGTTGACCGTCACCGAAACGCTCGCGCTTCCACTGGCCCTGCGCGCCGCGCGTGAGGGCGAAGAAGCCGTCTTTGCTGCCGATGATCAGCTTGCCATCCGCGCCAATGAAGTTGTGCGTCTCGTGCAGCGTGTCATCGGCCACTTCTACAGGCCAGGGGTCTTTGGCGGGATCGGCCGGAATGCGATAGGCCAGCACCCGCAAGGGCGCCTGGTCCCATTTGGGAGCCTTCGTCTGGCGACCGTGGAGGGGAAGCGCGATGAGTTCGGGGCGGCCGTCGGCATCGACATCCACGAAACGCAGCCGGTGTAGAGTCGGGTCGGCGCCGATGCGGGTGGCAGGCCACAAACCAGCGGCGCCGGTGTTGCGCAGCCAATGCAATGTACCGCCGCTTTCGGTGTTGCTGGGTTCCCAATCGCCGGCCAGCGCGATGTCGAGACGGCCATCGCCGTCGATATCGTGGATGGCGATGGCGACATTGTCTTTGGGGGTGACTTTGTCGGCGATGACATGCTTTTGCCAGGTCGGGTTCTGGTACCAGGCGACCTGGGTATTGTGGACCGCAATCACATCAGGTAGCTTGTCGCCATTCAGGTCGGCCACCTGGACTGCATAGATGACGCCGTATTCCTTATCGATTTCCTGTGCGCGAAAGCTTTGCGCGGCGAGGGGCAGGGTGAGCAGAAGGAGGAGTGAGGTCTTTAGCACGGCTCTGCCCATCATACGCGCTCAGCGAACCGGAATGACCCCGCACTCGATGGCTTCACGCATTCCCCTAAGTGGAGAAACACGCCATTAAGACGTCCTCAGACATTGCTTGGGAGCCGGAGCTGAGAGCGCTGCTCAGTCATTTCGCAATTGCTCCGGAGAACTCCGACGGGGTGCTACTTTCCGTCGTTCTGGACGGAGTCAGTTACACCCTGGTACGACGACCAGTGCGGCAGAAGTCGACCCCAGTGCTGGCTGTCCTTAGCCGCCGCGAAGCACAAATCGTTGAGCTGATCGCGCAGGGATTGCCGAATAAGTTAGTGGCTGACGCGTTGGGAATTAGCCCGCATACGGTGGCGGCTTACCTGCGGCGAATCTTCATGAAGCTGAACGTCACTAGCCGGTCAGCCATGGTGGCCGTCGTCTTCAAAAAACACTCCACCAGCACTTAGTGTTCTTCTCTGCCCTGTAGTTAGATTGTGGGACAGCGAAAATCTCGACAATCATGTAAAACCAATCGAGATGAGGAATTCACCTGAGAATTGGGCACGAAATGCCGGACTGACGCCCCGCGCGCGCGCCTTGCGGGCCGGACTTTGGACCCTGATGCGTCTGGATCGCACTTAGATCCCAACCGCCACTGATCAAGCCGGGAGTTCCCCCCGGCTTGAAGTATGACCCCGCCTGGGAGTCATTGCCGCATTGATGATTGACGGGATTTCCCACGCCGATCTCGCCCTTGATTTCTGGAGAACTACCTTGTACCTACCTTCCGCTCGATCTATGTCCGCCCGGACGCTGCTGGGGTTTGCGCTGCTCAGTGCCTTGACGGCCCCCATCGCCAACGCGCAGACCGACCATGTCTTCATCGGCCGCTACCGGGAGAAGGCGGGCAATGAGTCACCGCTGTATGTCTACTCACAGGGGACGCATGCCGTTACGCAGTCGACGGCCTTTGCGTCGCCGCCTGCGGTCGAGGGCGTGAACTTTGGGACGAGAGGCCGCGGTCCGCTCTTCGTGGCCGTCCAGGGCGGTGTCACCTACGTACTGATGCAGGCTGCGGCCACCTCGAAACTCGAAGTACTCACCTTCGACAGCGGGAACAAAGTTTTAACGCCGGTTGGTGCTAGCTACACTTTTCCTAACACAACCACCATGGTGGTGCCCTCGCCGGACCGTCAGAGACTGTACTTCGGCGTGGGTCCGGGAGGCGCGGCGAATGCCTTCAATGAGATCTGGAGCGTGGACATCAGCGCGCTGCCGGCGGTGGGCAATGCGCAGATGGTCGCCAACTTGAAGGATGCCAACGGTACGGAGCAGCAATGCTACACCGCGGACATCCACCCTTCCGGAACGCGGCTGATCGCCGCTTGCTTGGGAAACAAGCTTTTCGACGTCGACCTGAACCAGCAGAACCAATTCATTGAAGTGCCCCTGCCTCCGTCTGCATCGAGCTTGAACTACGAGTACGGCGCACTGCGCATCGAACCGACGCAAGGAAAGTTCGCTTATCTTGGGGGCGCCAAGAGCGCGCCGCACCCGATCCTCGTGCTCGATCTGCAAAGCGGAATCGGCTTCGGACCGGAGATCGCTACACTCAACCCGCATGGCTCGATTGCGTTTCACCCCACGGGCAAGTGGGCGTACGTAACTCCCGCTGGAGGAGGAACGCCCTGGGGTACGATGTTGTTGCTGGAGACGGCGCCCAACGGGCTTTGGGCAACAACGGTGACGGACGCGATCCCGTCCGGGGGGTTCGGCGGCCTGCAATATGGATACGACTTGGCGATCAGTGAACAGCGGTTGTACTTCCATAGCGCGAACAACGCGGACTATCTTTTCACCGCATACGACCTCAATACCTCCAACGGCCTACTGACCGCGCACCCAGCGGGCTCCATCACGCTAACTGGCCTGGGACCGGCGGGGGATGGTAAGAATCCCGCCCAGGGCCTACTCGCAATCGCGCCAACGCTCCTCGTGAACCTGACGGTAAAGGCCAACATCCCAGGCGCAGAACCGGTGGTCCAGCTCAACAGCCTGCCCACCGAGACCGCGAACTCGGTCAGCCGTCTGGTACCCGTGGGGAGCGAGCACGACATCTCCACCACCACGCCGCAAGGCGGCGTCCCCGCGGCAACGGCACCGCGCTACGTCTTTCTCAACAAATGGACTCGCGAACCGAACACCTGCGATGCCGGTACCACTTTTGCCTCGTCCTTGGGCACTAGGACGGCGGCCGTCGCAGCCGCCGGCGACACTTACTGGGCCTGCTTCGCCAGGCAGTGGCTGGTGACGGCAAACGTGACCGGCTCGTGCTCGCTGGCGATCAATGGAATTCCGGTGGCGAGTGGCAGCGGCGTGTGGGTTGCAGAAGGTGCGACCGCGACGGCCGCGGCCACGCCGCTCACCGGTTGGAGCGCACCCGCTCCGGCATCCACCACTGTCGACGCCGCCGGCAAGGTGCTGAACCTGGCCTGCAGCGAACTGAGCGCCTGCGCCGCTGCTGGCTCGATTCCACCGCCCCCTAGCATGACGGGCTGGTATCACTTCGACGAAACCTCGGGCACGACTGCGAACAGCATCGCCGGGGCCAAGGTTCCCGCCACTTGGATCGGCTCGCCTGCGCCGTCTGGAGGGCGCGTGGCCGGAGCACTCACCATGAGCAATACGGCGCATGTGCAAGTGAGCACCCCCATGGCTTACAACGTCGGCACGGGCGAACTCACGCTGGACGCCTGGATCCGGCTGACGAACGTGAGCGGGATTCACACGATCGTTGACAAGCGAGAGGCACTTTCGGGAGGCAACGACATTCGCGGCTACCTGTTCTATGTCATCAACGGACGCTTGGGCTTTCAGATGGCCGACGGCGTCTTCGTCGCCCCTCCGCCGCCAAACAACAGCACCATTACTCCGGCGGCGGTCACCTTCACCAACTTTGCTACCGCGACCACCGCTCCCCTGGTGACGGCGAACACTTGGGCCCATGTCGCAGTAACCGTGCGGCGGGCGACCAATGGCGGCATATTCTACCTGAACGGAGTGGCCATCGGCACCTTCGATGCGGGCCTACGTCCGCTGTCGCTCGACACGAACCAGCGGCTGCTGATCGGGCGGAATGCGCTCGACAGTACGGGCTTCACGGGCGCGATTGACGAGTTGGAGATCTTCCCGCGGGCGCTGGCCAGCACGGAGGTCGCCGCGATCTTCGGGGCCGGCGCGGCCGGCAAGTGTAAGTTGCCTCCGGTGTGCTCGGAAATCTCGAACAATCCAGGTCTGGTGGGCTGGTGGAGCTTCGAGGAGACGGGCACCAGCCTGTCGCGCGACCGGCGGGGCAACGATGACTACCTCCTGCCACGCTCCGGCGCTCCTTCGCGCGTAACGGGCCAAGTGAACCAAGCCGTGCAGTTCTTGAATGTGCCTCTGAATGGGAGCGCATCCCTCCTGACCGCAGGCTCGACGCCGGAACTCAACTTCACAACGAATAGCTTCACCATTGACGCCTGGATCCGCTACCAGCCGAACGTCGCCGGAGATCGAGCGATTGTCGACAAGTCCGGCGGCGTGAACCAGCAGACAAGCGGCTATGCGTTCTTCGTGCGCAACGGCTATCTGGCTTTCTCGGCCACGCCCACGGGCGGCACCCCCGCTGATTTGGCGTTCTGGCAGACGGCAACCACCAGAGTGGATACGAATGCCTGGGTGCATGTAGCGGTGGTCCTGGACCGCACCACCAATCTGCCCACTTTCTACGTCAACGGGCAACCGGAGCCCATTAGTTCCAGCGCTGGTGCGCTTGGCAATAGCTCCATCGCCAGCACCGCGCCGCTCAACGTGGGCGGCTTCAACCGGGCGAGTTCGAATACTCAAGGCGCCATCGATGAGCTTGAGATCTTCAACATCGCCCTCACGCAGACCCAGATCGACGGCATCTATCGCGCCCTCAATACGGGCAAGTGCCCCCGCAACGACCAGGGTTGCATCCCGGCACCACAAAACATGGTGAGTTGGTATCCGTTTACCACGGTGCCGGGGCAGTCGTATCTCAACGACCACGCCACAACGAACTCCGTGCTGAACCAGGTGGGCACGCTGCTCTATCCGGCGGGTCCGGTAGGGAACGCGGTGCGCATCGTCATGAGTTCCACCTATCTGGAGGCGGCGGCCAACTATGCGGAGCACAACTTCGGCATCGAGCCGTTCTCGGTGGACTTCTATCTACGGTCAGGCTTCAGCAATGTCACCAAGTCCATCGTCGAGAAGATGGAATACAAGCCAGCGGAGTTCCAGGGTTGGTCCGTACGCATAGTGAATAACAAGCTACGCCTCGTGTTCGCTTCGAATGGGAACGTTCTCACGTACACGAGTTCCCTGGACGCGACAACCTTCCCTAGCGCCTGGAAGCACATCACCGTGGTGGCCGATCGCGCGTCCGATCCACGAATCTACTTCGACGGCGTCCTCGATCCCGGGGTCACCCGCATCGGCAGCACGGCGGTGCTCACGGGGGACATCACGAACACAATTCCGATGCGCGTTGGCGTACCGACCAGGACGCTCACGGGCGCTCCGTTCGCGGTTGAGATGGACGTCGACGAGCTCGAACTCTTCCATCGCTCGCTGCTCGTTGGCGAGGTGGAGGCCCTGGCGCTCACCAAGGCGGGTAAGTGCCCGCGCGTCCCGGAACCCTACGTGCCACCCGCCGGCTTCCCGGTTAAGGTGGACACCAACCTGAACCCCGTGCAGGGCATCACCGTAGGCATCACCACGCTACCCCCGACTAACACGGCGACCGACGTCTATCAGAATGCCAACGTCCCCCCCGGAACCCAAACCGTCAGCGCCCAACCGGATAAGGAGATCGACAACGCGAACCCGAACATCCAGTGGACATTTGTGAACTGGAGCTTCAACGGCACGCCGAATCCCGCGTGGACCAACGCGGCCGCGCAACCGGTGCCGGTGAGCGCGCCGGGTGGAACTTACACGGCGAACTACGAGGCCTGGGGCAAACTCACCGTCGTGGTGAACGGCAGTTGCGTACCCAACCTGACGACTGGCTTCTATCCGATGAATCCCGGACCAATTGTGACGGTACCCGGACCCGGCACGCCCGTAATTACCTACCTGGGCCCGACGCTGGGCGGCGGGACTGCGCCCTCACCGGAGAGCGTGCAGAATGGTACGCGCGTCAACACCCTGTTCCCAGGCGGCACTTTGACGGTGAACTGCGGCACAACGGTGGTGGTCGGCGTCAACACCAACCCGCCCGCCATGGGAGCCCTGGTTGGGGTGGTCGGCCAAGGCCTGCCGGCAACCAATTTCTACATGAACCAGAACGTTCCCAACGGCCCGCACAAAGTAAGCACTTCCCCAACGACGATCCTGAACAACGCGCAGGACACGGAGTACCGCTTCAATCATTGGCGGATTAACGGGGTGCCGGACCCCAATTCCGCCGGGAAACCCGTCTACGATGTCGTCATCCCCACCACCAGCCCCAACCTGTACACGGCCGCCTACGATGTCTGGTACAAATTCACCGTGAACATGACGGGCCCTTGCAACGTCAATCAGTCCACGGCCTTCTTCAAAGACAACACCAGCTTCGGCTTTGCCGTGTTCGTCGCCAACTCCGGGTCGATCACCAGCCTCACGCGAACCTCAAACGGCATCACCACCAATCTACCGACGGGCAACGCAACTGCCCACAACATTCTGATGAACGGTCCCGTCGTGATCAACGCGGTTTGCGCCGGCCCCGCCGTCGGGGTCACGGTAAACACCAACCCGGCGAATCTCGGTGCCACAGTCGGAATTGGCGGAGGAACGGGCCCGAACAGCTACACGGCCACCTTACCGCCCGGCAGCAGCCAGACTCTGACCGCGCCCGCCACGATTGTTAGCCCGGGCGGCATCGGCTATCGTTTCAACAACTGGACGCCACAGGGCGCGAGTGTAACTCTACCGGGCTCTGGCCCGGTAACCTATACGGCGAATTACACGGTGGCCTGTTACATGATCGCGGCAACGGTGAGTCCGGCAAATACCGGCACGGTATCGCTGTCGCCTCAGGGCTTGCCTGACTTCCCGGCCGGATGCTATCCGCAGGGGACGGCGGTAACAGCAACGCTGACTCCGGTTGCCGGGCGCACAGGAAATGGCTGGCTCCCCTTCAACGGCGGGTCCGGCCAGGGCGGACCCGGTCCACTCACGTTCACGGTCGTCCAACCGGCCCTGCTGACGGCGACCACCACGGCGGCGGCAGCCCAGGGTCCGGTTCTGGAATGGCGAGTACAGTCTCGAACGAATGGAAACATCTCGATGGGTGTGAAGAACATCGCCAACGCGAACCTGTTGAACGTCCGGATCAACTCAATCGCCAGCATCACCAACGGTTTCGTGTATAGCGGCTTCGCCTTGCCGGCGACAGTGCCCGGCGCCGCCAATTTAGCGCCGAACAACGAATCAGGTTTCAATCTCGTTTTCAACCGGCCCGGCGCCGCAGCCTCCGCCGCCTTCAGCTTTACGATGACGGTGGAGGCGAACGGCGTCGCACCCTATCAGGTGACGATCAACGTGCCATAAATGACAAGGAAACCGCGACACCGGTGCAATTTGTGCCGGTGTCGCGGTATCAACTAGAGGCGCAATGAGTTCGCGCCACCGCCGAGAAAGAGCCAGACCAGGAGGACGATCAGGACGATGCCTCCAATTCCCAGGCCGCCATTGCGGCCGTAACGGCTGTGTCCATAGAATCCGCCGCCAAAGAGCAGCACCAGCAAAATCAAAAGTATCAACATACCCGGTCTCCTTATGTCTTTTCGACAGGGACTTCTGGAGCACGTTGATGGCCGAATCCGGGAAGCTACCGCTCGCGCTGCTTCTTCTGTAGATACTTCCAGCGTTGTTTCTCTTTGTCCTTGGCTTGCTGATCGGTGGCGATGTTCAACCGGGTGAGTTCGCCCTGCAGCTTGCGATAGTTGTCCCAGCGTCCTTCGTCGAGCGTTCCGCTGCCCAGGGCTTCGCGGATCACGCAGCCAGGATCCTCCTCATGGCGGCAATCGCGGAAGCGGCAGCCCGTCGCCAGTAGGCCGGCAATGTCGCTGAACGCGATGTCGAGCGCATCAGGGTTATTGGGCGTCCAGATCTGCAGACCACGCAGGCCCGGAACATCCATTAGCAGCCATCCGCGATCCAATTGAATGAGTTCGCGGCGGGTGGTGGTATGGCGCCCCTTGGAGTCGCTCTCACGCACCGGCGCGGTCGCGAGGAGTTCGTTGCCCCGCAGACGATTCGCGATCGTGGACTTCCCGGCGCCTGATGATCCCAGGAGAACAGCCGTCTCGCCGGGCTGCATGTGCGCCGTAAGTTTGTCGAGGCCGTCGCCGGCCAAGGCATTCAGGACGACGACCGGCGCGAGTTTGCCGCATTCTCGCTGACGAGCGTCGAGGTCGTCGCAAAGGTCACTCTTATTGAGTACGATTACCGGGCGCGCGCCGCTCTCGGCCGTGAGATAGAGATAGCGCTCCAGCCGGCGGATGTTGTAGTCGAGATCCAGGCCCATCACCAGGAAAGCGACATCGGCATTCGCGGCGATCACCTGCGGACGCATCCTCTCACTCGGGTCGCGTCGCACGAAGGCGGTACGACGCGGCAGGATGGCTTCGATGTTCCCATCGGGGGACAGGGCGACCCAGTCGCCGGTCACCGCCCGTTCTGTGCCTTGGCGCAATTTGGGGCTAAGTTCCGCGTCATGCTCGCCATCGGCGGTGAAGACGTTAAACAGGCCTCGGTGAACCAGCCGGATGCGGCCAGCCTGGTGGCTGGCCGCAAAGGGCGAAAAGGCCGCGATCCAATGGTCGTTCCAGCCGAAGCCGGTTAAAGGTGAGGTCAAGCCGAAGGATAGCACTCCTCCCTTTACAAGAAGAAGCGCACACCCGTTGGCACGAGTCGGGAGAAGTTCGCATGACTGCTGATGACCCCAAACGCCGCCGACGCGCTGTAGGTGGTGCTCGGCGCATAGAACATCGGCGTGTTGCCAACGTTGAGCGCCTCTGGACGGAACTGCGCCTCGATCCGTGACCTACGGGAAAGGGCGCAAGATAGGGAACGCGTTCGAGAGCGGTGGGAACCGCCAAGCGCGTACCGGCTGCTTCAGTTTGACGATAGGCTTCGCCAGTGATTTCGCATCAGGACGGCCCACTTCCGTCAGGAAGCAGTTTGACTCGCTGGGGATGTAAGAAACACCCCTTTCTCGAGATACTCGAAGGTATTCTCACGAATCTGTTTATTGATGGTGCGCCGTTCAGCGGTGGGGCTCGGGACGGAAGAGCAGGCGCGCCACGGGGCCGCGCGAAGAGGCAGAAGTACCCGAAGACGTTAAGAATAGTAAATGGGTAATGTCGGCCTGGCTAATTTCGCCCCTATCTCCACAGAAATGGAAAGGAAACGTAGAAGGAGAGGGGCAGGATAGCGTAACTATAGGCCAGCGGTTGGGGTTCAATGAAGAAGCATGTCGCGAATCCTCCTTATTGCCGTCATGGTGAGCAGCGCATGGGCGCAACCCGCCCACCTGGGTCAGGTGAGGGCGAAGGGAATGCCGGTGCCAGGAGTCGCGGTATCGGCCACGATGGGGGACGCGACAGTAACAACCACTACCGATGAAAGTGGAGCCTATGAACTGACGCTGCCCCCTGGCACATGGACCGTTTCGTTGCGCATGTTCGGCTTCGCGCCCGCGACGCGAGCAATCACCGTCCCTGCGCCCAAGGCCGACTGGACGCTCGAATTGCAGACCCGACCGGCCGCGAACACCACACAACAGGCCACCTCCTTCGAACTTCCCACGGACCTGCCGATGGCCGCCCCTCCGGCTGTCGCCGATGAGTCGGCGAACGAGGCATTCCTCGTCACCGGTAGCCTCAGCCGTGGATTGCAAGCCGGTCAGGCTGAGGCCCCCCTGGACCCTGGCTTCGGTGGACCCGGCGCAGGCGGGCCGGAAGGAATGCGGGAGCGCATGGGCGGCATGATGGCTGGCGGCCCAGGAGGCCCGGGCGGCTTTGGCGGCGGGATGCCAACTGGGGGCCCGCCGGGGGGCTTTGGCGGTGGACGCGGCGGATTCGGAGGGCCGGGTGGACCCGGCGGCGGTGGCCGCGGTCCTGGGGGTGGAGGCCCGGGAGGTGGACGGCCAGGAGGACCGGGCGGCATGCGCGGCGGGTTCGGTGGGCCAGGTGGACCCGGTCCCAGTTTCGGCAACCGCCAACGTCAACGCCGGCAGGACATTCGCGGCATGCTGACCCTCCAGGCCCGGGATTCGGCCTGGAATGCACGTCCCTATTCGCTCACAGGGCTGCTCTACGACAAGCCGGACCAGTCGCAACTCCGCATGAGCGCAATGCTTGGCGGCGCGATTCCTAAGGCCAAACGCAGCCAGTTCGTCTTTCAGTATTCGCTCGGACGCGGCCAGTCGCCCTTTAGCGGCGTCGCTACCGTGCCCACCGCACTCGAACGCGCGGGTGACTTCTCCCAATCGCTCATCCAAGGCCCGGTGACCATTTACGATCCACAAACCGGACTGCCCTTCGCCGGAAACCGCATTCCCGAGTCGCGCATTCATCCGGCGGCGCGCGGCTTACTCAATCTCATTCCCAACTCGAACGTCGGGTCGCCCATCCAGAACTATCAGTTTGTCACCGGTGTGCCGCAGAACTCGCAGTCGCTGAGTTTGCGCGTAAATCATCCCCTGACGTCGAAGGACCGGATCTCGGCGAGCGTGGGCGGACAATCTCGCAGTGGACAGTCCGCGCAGTTATTCGGCTTCCTGGATGAGTCCGCTGGCCGCGGCTACAACGCTGATCTCAGTTGGACACGGAACCATTCAGCCCGGCTGATTCAGACACTTCGCATGCGCTTGAATCGCAACACCTCTGACCTCACCCCTTTCTTCGCCAATAAGACGAACATCGCGGGTGAGTTGGGCATTCAAGGCGCCGCACAGGATCCGATTAACTATGGACCACCCAATCTGAACTTCACGAACTTTGGGCGGCTCGCCGACGGAAGTCCTTTGCAACGTCGAGACCTAAACATCAGCCTCGCCGCCAGCTTCGTTTATGTACGCGGAAAGCATTCACTCTCCGCCGGTGGCGATACAGCGCGCGTGATCTTCAACAACCGCACGGATCAGAATGCGCGCGGCACCTTCACCTTCTCCGGCTTGGCCACCAGCCGCCTGGACGCCAACGGCGTTCCGGGTCCCGCCTCCGGTTTCGACTTTGCAGACTTCCTCCTGGGCCTTCCGCAATCGAGTTCAATTCGCTTCGGCTCACCGAGTAACTACTATCGTGCGCAAAACTATTCGCTGTTTCTGCAGGATGAGTGGAAGGCCGCGCCGAACCTGACATTCAATTTCGGCTTACGCTACGAATACTTCAGCCCCTGGACCGAGAAGTACGATCGACTGGCAAATCTGGACATCGCGCCAGGAGTCACGGGCGTGGCCGCTGTGACTCCCGGACAGGCCGGACCCTATAGCGGCGCCTTCCCCCGGGCGTTGATCGATGGCGACAAGAACAATCTGGCCCCGCGCTTCGGCTTCGCGTGGAAGCCAGGCCGGAAGCTACGCGCGACCGTACGCGGCTCCTACGGCTGGTACTACAACGGCAACGTCTATCAGAACTTCGCGACACGTCTGGCTTCGCAACCACCTTTTGCCAGCACTGGCACGCTCAATACGTCACCGGCGCGGCGCTTGACGCTCGACAACGGCTTCGCCGTGACGCCGTCGCAGAGCATTACGAATACTTTTGCCGTCGATCGCAACTACCGAATCGGCTATGCCCAAACCTGGACGCTATCGGTGCAAAAAGAACTGAAGCGAAACTACATTATGGAACTCGGCTACCTCGGAACCAAGGGCACGCGACTCGACTTACAGCGCTTGCCCAATCGCGCGGCAGCCGGCTCGCCCGCCGACTCCGAAGCGCGGCGACTACTCGGGAATGCCGTCGGGTTTACGTTCGATACCTCGCAAGCCAATTCCATCTTTCATGCGGCGCAGGCCCGGCTGACGCGGCGTTTCGCACGCGGAATCTCGTTGAATGCCCTGTATACATTTGGCAAGTCTATCGACAATGCCAGTTCCATCGGTGGAGGAGGCGGCGGGACAGTCGCTCAGGACGACACGAACCTGGCGGCCGAACGTGGACTTTCCAGCTTCGACGTGCGCCATTCGCTCACTACAAGCTTTGTCCTGGCCTCGCCGGTGTCAGATCGCACCGGTGGACTGCGCGTTCCCGGCGCGATGGGCGCGGCTCTGCGAAACTGGACGCTCACCGGCGCAGTTACGTTAACCACCGGCAATCCGTTGACGGCGCGAGTACTCGGCAACCAATCGGACACGGCGGGCACAGGCGTCATCGGCAGTGGCCGGGCCGATTCCACCGGGCAACCGGTTGACGCCGGTTCAGGCTACTTCAACCTGCAGGCATTTACTTTGCCGCCCTCGGGTCGCTTCGGCAACGCCGCTCGCAACACGATCCCTACGCCAACGCTGTTTACCCTCAACGGATCCTTCGGTCGATCCTTCCGCCTAAAGGAGCGTCGGCAGCTCGAGTTGCGGCTGGAATCCAACAACCTCACGAATCGCCCCACGTTCAACAATCTTGGTACCGTCGTGAATGCCTCCAACTATGGGCTTCCGTTGAGCGCTGCCGCGATGCGGACCATGCAGATTCAAGTGCGGTTCCGGTTCTAAATCATGATGCGAACTTACTTAGTGGTCCTGATCGCCGTCTGTTTGGCAGCGCAACAGCCGGATGTTATCCGCTTCGAGGCGTCAGCGAGCCTCGTCGTGGTCAACGTCACGGTGAAGGACAAGGCAGGCAAGCCCGTACCGACGTTGCGGAAGGAGGACTTCCGAGTGTTGGAAGACGGAAAGCCGCAAACTTTGACGGTTTTCGAGTTTCAAAGTCTCTCTTCCGAGAAGCTGCCGGAGTTAGCGATACCGAAGTTCGATCGGCAGGCGGAGATCGAAGCAATTGAATCCCCACGGCCCAGCTTCAGCGATCGCCGAGCACTGGCGCTGTTCTTCGACTTTGCCGGCATGCCGCCCGCTGACCAGATTCGCGCGCAGGAGGCGGCAATCAAGTTCCTATCAACCCAGCTGACTGCCGCCGATCTGGTGGGCCTCTATACATTCTCAAATACCCTCAAGACTGTCGTGGACTTCACCGACGATCGCGAGCGGCTCATCCGTGCCATTCAGTCCTTCCGTGCAACGGACTTGGCCGACGATCCGGCATCGAACGCCAACAGCGAGGATCCCGAAGCGGCCAACGCGGAACTCGCCGCGGACGAAGCCGAGTTCAACGTTTTCAACACGGATCGTCGCTTGGGCGCCCTGGAGGACTTAGTCGATCAGTTAGCAAAAATTCCTGAGAAGAAGGCTGTCATCTACTTTGCCAGCGGCGTCAGTAAGACTGGCGTCGAGAACCAGTCTCAATTGCAGTCCACAGTCAACGCCGCCGTGAAGGCGAACGTCTCGTTCTATCCCATTGATACCCGGGGGTTGCAGGTCGCCTCGGGGCTAGATTCCAGCGCCTCGGGGCCTCGTGGGAGTTCCGTCTTTTCCGGAAAATTCCAGTCACAGGCACGTGATCAGTTTAACGATCAGCAGGAGACGTTACACACCTTGGCCGCTGATACCGGCGGTAAGGCTCTGCTCGACTCCAACGATCTGACGCTGGGCATGGTGGACGCACAAAAAGCGGTGGAAAGCTACTATACGCTCGCCTACTACAGCGCGAACACGGCCAAGGATGGCCGCTACCGCAAGATCAAAGTGGAACTGCCCGCCACCATGAAGTATGCGCTCGACTATCGCAGCGGTTACTTCGCGGACAAAGTATGGTCGAAGCTTGATGGCGGCGAGCGCGAGAAACAGCTGGCCGATGCCTTGGCCCTGGGAAATCCAGCCACCGACTTGCCCCTCGCGGTGGAGTTACTTTACTTTCGCCAGGGACGGGGGAGGCAGATGGTGCCGCTCGCCATCAAGATTCCGGGCTCGAAGATACCACTCGCGAAGAAGGGCTCCACCGAGCTTGACTTTATCGCACAGGTAAAGGATTCGCACGGCCGAATCATCCAAAGCCTGCGCGATGGAATCAAGCTGAAGCTGGGCGACAACGCCAATCAGCTTTCGCAGCGTAGCTTGCTCTACGACGCGGTGCTGGCACTTGCGCCCGGCGACTACTCACTGAAGGCTCTTGTCCGCGAGAATCAGACCGGCGCGATGGGCACTTTCGAGGCCCGCTTTCGCGTACCGGGCGACCCGGCAGCACCAGAGGCCGCCGTAAGTAGCCTGGTGCTGGGCGCCCAACGCGAACTTCTCAGCGCGGCGGTTGGCTCCGCCGAGAAGAACAAGAAGATCGCGGCGAGTAATCCGCTGGTCTTCAACGGCACGAAGCTGATCCCCAGCGTCACGCATGTCTTTAGGCGTTCGCAGACCCTGCATGCTTTTGCCGAGGTCTATCAGGCAGGCAGTGCGGCAGGCACGCTGGCCGTTTACCAGGGAAAGAAGAAGATCTATGAGTCCGGTCCGCTGCGCGCTGTCGCTGTGCCCAACCGTGAAGGAGTAGTAACCCTGAGTGCCACCCTGCCGTTGCGCAATGTGCCGCCCGGCGAGTACATCTGCCAACTCAACATCGTCGATGCCGTAGGGGGGCGATTTGCCTTTCGACGGACGGCGTTAGTGGTGAGCGCGCCGTGAGATATCCGGCCTTTTCGACGTCACCCAAATATAAACGGTAATCACCAACGCCAGCGACACCACGCCACCAATCAGGTGCCACTTCAGTTCTAAAATGCGGTCCATCGAATTCTCGCCTAGCTCAGCGCCCAGCCAAGCCAAAGCCGAGTAGCGGACCAGGCGCGCCGCAAAGACGACGCACGCCAAGGTGAGCGGGCGCACCCCGAGGGCACCTGCGCAGAACACCGGCACCTTCATCGGCAGCGGCACCACAGAAACCGCCGGAACGAATACGGTCACCAGCCCGTAGCGCAAATACCAGGTCCGGAATCGCGCGCCACGCCCTTGGCTCGTGTGCCGGTCGAGAAACGCTTCCCCGCCCTTTCGGGCGACGCTAAACAGGACCATAGTGCCGATGACTGACCCGATGATCGCGAGCGCCGCGAAGAGCGGCGCCCGCGCAGGATTCTTCGCCGACAAGCCAACAAGTAAAGCGTCAGCGACCCCCGGCAGAGGTACGCCAGATGAATCGATTAAGGTCAGGAGAAAGATGCCCAGCGGGCCGAAGGTGACCAGCGTTTGGGCCAGATTCTGTAAAAATAACTTCATTCGGGTTGATTCTTTTTGGCAAGCTCTTCTCCTCGAAGTAGTGCGAGCAATTCATCCTCATCTAAGATTTTGATCTCGAGCGTACGGGCTTTCTCGAGCTTTGAACCGGCGTCCTCACCGGCCACAACGTAGTTCGTCTTTTTCGATACCGAACCGGTTACCTTCCCCCCGGCTGCCTCAATCTGCTCTTTCGCTGACTCGCGCGAAAGCGAGGGCAGCGTACCGGTAAGGACGAGGGTCAGCCCTTCAAGCGGTGCGCGCTCGCGGACCTTTAAAGTATGAGTCCATGTAAGTCCGGCGGTCTTCAGCCGCTGCACCAACTCCTGATTCTGGGGAGTGCGAAAGTAAGTGTAGATACTCTTGGCGACCTTGGGGCCTACCTCGTCAGCTTGCTGAAGGGCTTCTTCATCCGCCTCCGCCAAAGCATCAACCGAGCCGAAGGCTTCCGCCAGAATCTGCGCCGTGCGCTCGCCCACGAAAGGAATACCCAGGCCATTCAGCAATCGCGGAAGCGACTTTTGCTTTGAGTTGGCGATGTTCTCCAGCACCTTACGCGCGGACTTCTCGCCCATTCGTTCCAAGGCGAGTAACTGCTCCTCAGTCAGAATGTAAAAATCGGCAATCGAGTTGACGTACTTGCGCTCCACTAACTGGTCCACCAGGGCTTCGCCAACGCCATCCAGGTCCATGACACTGCGCCGCGAAAAATGCAGAAGGCTTTCCTTAAGCCGCGCGGGACAACTGGCGTTTACGCAACGCGCCGCGACTTCGCCCTCCGCTCGCACAATTGGGCCGTCACAGACCGGGCATTGCGCAGGCATCCGGAAGGGCCGCCGCTCCACGCCAGGAGCTTCCACACGAACCACCTTCGGGATCACATCGCCCGAACGCTCCACCACGATGCTATCCCCGATCTCTAGCCCCAACCGCCGAATCTCGTCTTCGTTGTGCAGCGTGGCACGTGAAACGGTCACTCCACCCACCACCACCGGTTTCAGGAAAGCCACCGGAGTCAGCGCCCCGGTACGGCCCACCTGCACGCCGATCTCCTCCACCACCGTCACTGCGGCGCGCGCCTGATACTTGAGAGCGATCGCCCAGCGCGGAGCCTTAGCCGTCCAGCCAAGTGACTCCTGTTGCGAAATCGCATCCACCTTCGCCACCACTCCGTCGATCTCATACGGCAAATCGTCGCGGCGATTCTCCCAACTCGCAAAGAACGCCCACAGTTCGTCAACGTTGGCGCAACGCTCGCGCCGATGGTTCACCTTGAAACCCATCGACTGCAGGGCGTCAAGCGACTCCCAATGCGACGAGAAGATCGGTCGCCCGTCCACCAAAAGGAAATAGGGCAGAAACTCAAGCCGCCGTTTGCCGGTGACCGCGGGGTCCAGCAAACGCAGTGAACCAGCGGCCGAGTTGCGCGGATTCGCGTAAACTGGCAAGCCATCGCTCTCTCGCTCGGCGTTCACCTGCTCAAACGCGCGGCGCGTCATGATGACCTCGCCGCGCACCTCGAAGTTCGGGTAGGGGCTCTTCACACGCAACGGCAGGGTACGAATGGTGCGCGCATTCACGGTAACGTCTTCGCCGGTTTGGCCATCGCCTCGGGTAATGGCCTGCACGAACCGGCCATTTTCATAGCGCGCAGCCAAAGAGAGTCCGTCCAGCTTCAGTTCGGCGGTGTAGTTGTACTCGACGGCACCCAGCAGTTCACGCACGCGACGGTCGAAGTCGCGCAATTCCCCCTCGTTCAGGGCATTATCGAGGCTCAGCATGGGCGAACTGTGCGCGGCTGTCGCGACGCCCTCGCGAGGCTTGCCTCCCACCCGCATCGTCGGCGAATCAGGCGTCAACAATTCGGGATGCGCGGCCTCAAGCGCCTGGAGTTCGCGAAACAACCGATCGTATTCGGCATCCGTGATTTCAGGCTGGTCCAGGACGTAATAGAGGTGTTCATGTCGCCGAAGCTCTTCGCGAAGAGCCTCGACACGCGGCCGGGCAGATGACATTCAGTTACTATGGCTATTGTATCGAGCTTCGGAATTCCCCCGCTTTGACATATCGTAACGGCGTTTTAATCTTCAATCCTCAGGCCGGCACCTTGCGGCGTCATCCTGAGCGCCTTCCACGCGCCATGGCCATTCTGCGCAGTCACGGATGGGTACTGAATGAACGCCCCACCACGGGCCCGAATACCGCCGGGGCCTTCGCCGAAGCAGCGATCGCCGGCGGCGCGGACCTCATCATTGCCGCCGGAGGCGACGGCACCATCAACGAAGTCATCGGTGGCATGGTGGGCGCCAGCGTACCCCTGGCCGTACTGCCGGGCGGTACGGCGAACGTCCTCTGCTGCGAATTGGGCCTCCCCGGCTCCATGGAGAAGGTCGCGCAGCGTTTGCCCGATTTCGCCGCCCGCCGCATCGCCCTCGGCCGCTACACGTCGGCCAACAGCGATCGGCCCTTTGCGCTCATGGCCGGTGTCGGCCTCGACGCCCACATCGTCGAGCACATGAATCCCGGGCTGAAACGCAATCTGGGCAAGTTCGCCTACTGGATCGAAGGCTTTCGCAGCGTGCTCCGGAGACTGCCCGAGTTCACCGTCAAGGTGGACGGCCGCGACTATCGCGCAAGTTTCGCACTGGTCACCCGCGTGCGCAACTACGGCGGTGACCTGGAGATCGCTCGCCAGGTGCGGCTCACCTCGCCTGATTTTGAGGTGGTCCTCTTTTCCGGCTCGCTCGCTCCGGTCTACCTGAAATACTTCGCCGGGGTGGCGCTCAATCAGCTTAAGGGCATGGCCGGCGTCGAAGTGTTGCGTGCGCAGTCTGTCGAGTTTCAGGATCCCGACGTGTCGGTCTTCGCCCAGTTGGACGGAGAAGCCGCCGGAGCCATCCCTTCGCGGGTAGAGATCGTGCCCGACGCGCTCACTTTGCTGATGCCACCCAGCTATGGATAACCTCACCCATTCGCTCATCGGCGTGGCGCTGGCCCGCGCGGGACTGAATCGCGTGACGCCGCACGCTACCGGCATGATGCTGCTCGCGGCAAACCTTCCAGACCTCGACGTTGTCAGCCTGGCGGGCGGCGAACTCTTTTACCTCGACGTCCATCGCGGCCTCACTCATGGCGTCGTCATGGCGCCGGTGCTCGCCACCCTGCCTGTACTGCTGTTCCGCTACGGTCTCCGGCGAAGCATCCCTTTGCTGGGCGGCTGGCTGATCTCGCTGGCTGCCGTACTTTCCCACCTCGGCATGGACTTCGTCACCTCCTACGGCACGCACCTTGCGGCACCGCTCAGCAATAACTGGTACCAGTGGCCCGTGCTCTTCATCTTCGATAGCGTGCTGGCCGCCGTGCTGCTCCTGGCGCTGGCTGGGCCGGCACTTTCGAAACTCGTCGCCGGCGAGATCGGTGCCAAACCAACCGCCGGCCGGGGCTGGGCCGTCTTCGCCTTGCTCTTCACCATCACCTGGATCGGTGGACGAGGTGTCGTGCGTGGACGAGCCGAGCAGTTGCTCGCATCCCGCGTCCAGCAGGGAGCGGCACCCCGCCGCGTACTCGCCCTCCCCACCACCTTCAGTCCTTTCAAGTGGCGAGGCCTCGTCGAAACCGATGGCTTCTTCGCCGTACACGAAATGAACGTCTTGTTTGACTTCGACCCGGAACGCGGGCTTACATTGAGCAAGCCCCAACAGTTGGAAGTCATACGGGCGGCGAAGAAATCGCCGGTTCTCTCGCGCTTTCTCGATTTCGCCCAGTGGCCCGTCTGGCGCATCGTCCCCATGGACGAGCCACCCGGCGCCCAGCGCGTGAGCGTCTTCGATCTCCGTTTCAGCGACGATGGCTCAGCCTTCAAGACCGTCGTCGAATTGGACGCGACGGGACTCATCCTCGGTGAGACCTTTCACGTCCGGCCCTAGGCTTCGTGTGATCATAGGGACCATGTCGCAAAATTATGAGAATCACGCCCAGCGTGTGCCAGGGTTCCTCCTCGTAGCAGCCATCCTCCTGCTCACACTGATTGGGGCCGGAGTGAATATGTACAAGAGTTGGGGCGACCATCAGCGCATGTATAGCTCATCGCTGATCATTGCCCTCTGCCTGGCCACCTTCGGGGCGGCCTTCTATGGCCGAGTCTTCGCCCTCAAGGCACAGGACCGGGCGATTCGCGCCGAAGAGAATCTGCGTCATTTCGTCATGACCGGCAAATTGCTCGACTCTCGGCTGCATCCGCTCCAAATCGTCGCACTGCGCTTTGCTTCGGATGAGGAATTTGTCGAACTCGCGCGCAAGGCAGCCGAGCAAGGTACGGAACCAAAGGCCATCAAGCAGTCGATCAAAAACTGGCGCGCTGACTTCTACCGGGCTTAGCGTTTGCGGACGATCAGCAACGTCAGGTCGTCCTGCATCTCGGGCGTGCCGGTCCACTTTTGTACCGCGTCCACCACCGACTGCATGATCTCTTCGTCGCCGCGGTGAAACTGCTGTTGCACTAACTCAATCAGTCGTTCTTCGCCGAACATCTCTTCATATTCGTTCTCCGGCTCGGAAACTCCGTCCGTGTAGGCGATGAGTAGATCGTCCTTTTGCATCTGTAGCCGGCTGGCACCGTAAGGCACCCTGGCAAATGCGCCCACCACCGTGCCGTCAACGGCCAGGTGCTCAATTTGCGAGCCTCGAATTAGAACGGGTGGCAGGTGCCCGGCATTCGTATACTCGAGGATTCCATCGCTCTCATCGTAAATAGCCAAAAACAAGGTCGCGTACTTCTCGGGCGAGGACGTCGCGTAGACTTGCTCGTTCAGCCGCGTCACCAACCGCGCGGTACTCCAGCAGTAGTCAGCCTCAGTCTTGGAGCGGTCCATGCATTCGCGAATCAACGCGCGAAATGACGACTGGATCGTCGCCATCAGCAGCGCCGCCGAAATGCCCTTACCCGCGACGTCGCCCAACAGCAAGGCAATCTTGCCGGGCGCGAGCATCTGATAATCGTAAAAGTCGCCTGAAACTGTCCGCGCCGGATGACAGAGTGCACGTAAGGTTAACGAATCAAGGTGCGGCACGGTGCGCGGATACAACTCGCGCTGAACTTCGCTGGCAATCTCCAGGTCCGCCTGCAACCGTTCTTTCTCTTTCGCGACCTTCAACAGCCGCTCCAGATTCTCCGTCATGCGGTTGAAGCTCTGGCTCAAACTGGCGATCTGGTCGCGGCCCACCGAGCGAATGCGGTGTGAGAAGTCACCCTCCATCACACGCTCCGTGCCTTCGTAGAGATCATGCACCGCCGTCGTAATGGAACGGGTGAGGGAGATGCCAATCACCAAAGCAATCAATTCGACGATCAGGAAAAGAACACCGATTGCCTTTAGAAAAATCGTGGCCAAGTCACCTTCCACCTCTTGCGCATACAACTGCCGCAAAACGGCGGAAACACGAGAAAATATTAAGAACGATGCGCCTTTCGCCGAAGCGGGCTCATCCCAGTTCGCATAGCGAGTCGGCGCAATCGTAATCAGGTAGAACAGTTCGTCCAGTGAATTGGCGGCGGGTGGCAACTGTTTCGGCGCCAACACCTCCCGTGGATCGCGCTCCGCCCGCCGGGTGGAACGCACTTGTACTCGAGGGTTCGACTTACCATCCGACTCCAACGATAGCGATGTCGTCAAGGCCACACTTCCCAGGCCCTGCACCAGTCCATTTAGGCTTTCATCGGAAAGCGGATAACTCGCCGTAACGCTCGTATCTCCCTGAGCCAGGCGCGCCCAAAGATAAAAGCCTCCCTCGCGCGCCACCACTCCCGACGCATCGCGCCACGCATCCGGCGGGGCCAGCACCTTGCTGCCCTCCGGAAAGCGCAACTCCGTCCCACCGGCCCGATAGTGCACCACAAAGCCCTCTCGGCTCTGGGCGTAAAAACTCCCGATGCGCGCCACCGCCGCCGGCCGCGCAATAGCCGGAATCTTCAGCACCGGCTCAATGCTGGTTTGTAACTGAGCCACCTGCCGGTCCAACTCGCGGTTCACCATGTAAGCCGCCATTTTGCCGGCTAGCAAGTAAGTCACCACGCCGCCCATAATCAGCATCAGCAGAATGGGCACCAGCGCAATGAAGATATAGGCAACCGCCAGTCGGTTCCTCAACCGCCAGATCACCCGTTGCAGTCCGACGCGCAGCAGCTTGTAGGCAACAATCGCCCCGCTCACCAGCACCAGCACCGTCAACAAATCGATCAAGAGCACCGGTGCCAACAGAACCCGGGCCAAACCCGCCGCAATCAGCATCAACACGAAGGCCTGCCCCGGCCAGCCCAAGCCTGCCCATACGCTGGGGGCAGCGCTCGGAGAAGGACGAAGAGCTTGGCGGTCGTTCATGCGGCGAAGCGTTTAGTTGCGGGTATGTGAAATCGCCGGAGTATGTTGCTCGGCTCTGGGCAAGGCACAGTAGGGTGCCAGGTACCATTCGGTGAGACGGTCCTGTATGATCTTCTGTGCCGAAGCGGGATCGTCCGCCCATTCAAAGAGATTCAGATCGGACTCGCTGATCACTCCAAACTCGGCCATCGCTTTGAAGTTGATCACTTTATTCCAGAAGTCCGAGCCATAAAGAATGATCAACATATTCTTGTCAAGCTTCTTGGTTTGCACCAGTGTCAGCAACTCCGTGAGCTCATCCAGTGTTCCGAACCCGCCCGGAAATACGACGAGGACCTTCGCCAGATAAGCGAACCAGAACTTACGCATGAAAAAGTAATGAAACTCGAAAGTCAGTTCGCGGCTGATGTACGGATTCGGGTGCTGCTCAAAGGGCAGCGCAATATTCAAGCCGATCGACTTACCGCCGGCGTCCATCGCACCGCGATTGGCCGCCTCCATGATACCCGGCCCGCCGCCAGTGGTGACGACAAAACGGCGCGTTGCGTCGGGCAATGCGTCGGACCAGGTGGTCACCAGCCGGGCTAACTCGCGTGCCTCGTGATAGTAACGAGACAACGGACCCGTCTCCTGAATCCGCGCCGATCCAAAAAACACGACCGTATCGTGAATCCGCTGCTTGCGCAGCACGCTCAGCGGCTGCAGATACTCCGAAAGAATTCGCACCGAACGCGCTTCAGACCGATCGAGAAAGCTGGGGTCTTTGTAAGATAAGGGCGGGCGGTAACCAGGTTCGCTCATGCTTTTTCCTCTTTGCCGCCGGCTCCTTCCAGTTGAGCGATGCGGTTTTCCAATTGTCGCACCGTGCGCACCAGTTCCCCGAGCTTCGGAAAGGCTAACGCTGACCGCCTCCACTCCCGATAATCGAAGGCTGGCGATCCGGAAATAATGCGGCCCGGCTCCACATCATGGCCCACTCCGCTTTGCGCGTACACCACCGCGTTGTCGTGAATCGTCAGGTGCCCGGATACGCCCACCTGCCCGGCCAACAGCACACTATTCCCCAGAATCGTACTGCCCGCCAACCCGACCTGTGCGCAGATTATATTGTCCTCGCCCACCACGCACGCATGCCCCACCTGCACCAGCGAATCTATCTTGGCGCCTCGTTTGACGCGGGACTCTCCCACTGTCGCCCGGTCAATCGTCGATAACGACTGCACTTCGACATCGTCTTCGAGCACCGTCACACCGCTCTGCACAATCTTGTGATGGCGGCCGTCGCTATCCTTCGCAAAGCCGAAGCCATCACCGCCAATCACCACGCCGTTCTGCAACGTCACCCGATGGCCCACAACGCAGAACTCTCGCACCACGGCATGCGAATGAGCCAAAAAGTCATCGCCGATCTGGGCGCCCTGATAGAGCGTCACATGCGGATGGATCACCGCGCGAGCACCGATTCGCACCCCCTCGCCAACGACGGCGAATGGTCCGATCGCGGCGCCTTCTCCAACTACTGCGGTGTCCGCCACAGAGGCCAGTGGATGAATCCCCGGCGCCGGTCGCGGCGCCTGGTAGAACAAGGCCAGAGCACGCGCGAAATCAAGATAAGGGTTCTTCGACACCAGTGTCGGCAATCCCTCCATCGGGCTCGCCGCGATGATCGCCGCCGCCTGCGTACCCTTCACTTTCGGCGCGTACTTCGGATTCGCCAGAAACGTGAGTTGTCCCGGCCCGGCGTGCTCCAATCCGGCCACGCCAGAGATTTCGGCTTGGCCATCGCCGTGAAGAGTCGCGCCGAGGGCGGCCGCGATATCGCTAAGTGTCATGCTCCTCTTATTCTGACGCGACTTCCGCCGAATCGTGATAGCCAATGCGGCAAGCCTTAAACCGCAGCCGCCCTTGCGCCGCCACAGGCTTGGAGTAGAGCAGCCAGCGCGATCCGTCCACGCTGTACGCGATCGACGCCCCCGGCGTACGACAACGAGCCGTAACTTGGCCATTTGCCGTCGACAACACCGGTGCCTCCGTCGTGGACCACTTCCCTCCCGGACGCATGCGCTCCAACAACGCCGCTTCCCGCATCAGCGCCAAATCACCCGTCTCCTTCATGAAGCGCTCATGCACCAATCGCAGCCGCGTGAGCTCGGCTGCGTACTTCGGATCGCCGGCCAGATCGTTCACTTCGTGTGGATCATTTGCCGAATCAAAGAGTTCCTCCACCGGCTTCTCCGGACGGAAGAACAGCTTCTGCGCGCCCTCCAGTTTGCCCGCTGCATTCAGCCGGCGCATCTCGCGCAACGTCGGCATCTCGTCCATATAAGAAATGTATTGCGCGTACGGCTTACCGGGCTGATAGTTGCGAATATAGCGGAAGCGCTTGTCCCGCACCGAGCGGATGATGTCGTAAGTCTCATCCATCCGATCACGCGCCATAAAGACATGCTCACGGGGGCGTGCAGAGTGCGGTCCCATAAAGGCCTGCCCGTGCATATGGCGAGGCACCGGCACTCCGGCCAGCGAAATCGCCGTCGGTCCCAGATCCAACAAACTCACCAGCCGATCCGTCACCGTGCCGGGCGCTATCTGCCCGGGCCAGCGCACAATCAGTGGCACCCTCGTGCCGGAGTCGTACACCCAACGCTTGGCTCGCGGCAACCCGCGCCCATGGTCGCCCCAGAAGAACACGATCGTCGAATCGGCCAGTCCATCCTCCTCCAACTGCCTCAACGTATCGCCCACCATATAGTCCATCGCCGTAATGTTGTCGTGCAGCCGCGCCCAATCCTTGCGAACCAGCGGCGTGTCTGGATAGTAGGGTGGCAGAACGGCTTTGGCCGGATCATGGAACTGGTCCGGTGTCAGCCGGGCGGTGTTGCGCCGATACACATCCTCCGGCGCGCGCACCTGGCTCTCATGGCTCACCACGAAGTTCATCACCGCGAAGAAGGGGGCTCCCGCCGGCCGATTGCGCCAGTGGGCCTTATTGCTCACTTCATCCCAAGCCGTCAACGGCGGCGCGAAGTTGTAGTCGGTCTTCACGTTGTTGGTGCAGTAGTATCCCGCGGCGCGCAAGCTCTCGGTAAAGCACTTCACCTCCGGCGGGGGCACACCCTGGCTGCGCATGTGCTGGGTGCCGATGCTCGCCGGATACATCGCCGTAATGATCGACGATCGACACGGCGCGCAAACGCCATACGTGGAGAACGCATGCGTGTAGCGCAGCCCCTGCGTCGCCAATCGATCAATATTCGGCGTGCGCGCGTAGGCGTCACCGTAGCAGCCCAAATCCGGGCTCGTATCCTCACAACTCACCCAGAGAATGTTCCACGGCTTACCGGAGGGAGAGCGTTGGGCCAGTAAAGGGGCGGCAAGCAATTGGCGGCGAGTCATCGCGTTCATTCTACGTGACCCGCAAAAAAGTACCAAACCAGATGGATCCCCAAAACCACCTCTAGACCCACACCGCGGTACCACCCAGTACCCCATCGGATTCAGGCCCAGAATGAGACCTCCCGCCTATTCGCCGCAAACACCTCGAACCGCAAGATCATTACATGAAACGCGCTCAGTTGTTCACCTTAGCCGGCCTGATGATTCTCTCCAGCGCCACGGCGTCCGCCACCATCCTTAACTACGGCGGGCTAGATCCCGTCCGGTCCACCTCCGTCTGGATGGACATCACTTATCTGGCCGGCGACACGATGCTGGACGGGCAAGTGGCAAGCGGCGAAACCAAAGTGACTGAAAACGTCGGCATCGGCGTCATGAACGTCGCCTTCGATGGCAGCCTCCAATTGCAGGACGCCTTCTGCGTCGACCGTTTCGGCTATATCTCCATCGGTGACTACACCGTCAACCTCAGCGCTCCTAGCGTCATCAACAACGGCGAACGCGCCGCCTGGATGCTCCACGACGTGTTGCCACAAATCAACGGCGCTGCCACCGCTGAGCAGGCCGGTATCGCCGCCGCCCTCCAGTTAGCCATTTGGGATGTCGTTCACGACAACGGCGATGGGTTCGCGGCTGGCCGCGTGCAGATGTCCTCCAGCGCCACCAATGTCACTGACCCTATCATCTTGAGCCTTGCGCAAACCTTCGTTTCCGCCAGCGTCGGCCAAGCCTACGCCGGAGCG
Source organism: Bryobacter sp. (assembly GCA_022843605.1). Classification (GTDB taxonomy): domain Bacteria; phylum Acidobacteriota; class Terriglobia; order Bryobacterales; family Bryobacteraceae; genus JALHNI01. Next base: position 20,367 of record JALHNI010000005.1, on the reverse strand, counting down.
ATCGTCATCAGCGACGTCAACGTCGGTAGCCTCACTCAGCGCCTGATTGTCGATAGCCCCGGCGGCGACGGTGTGCCGGAACCCTCTACCTGGGCCCTGGCACTCACTGGTCTCGCTTGGGCGGCGCTCCGCCGCGCCAAGCGGTTCTAGGCCACCCCCGAATTTTGTTCCTCATTCCAACTCCTTAACTCACTTACGGCCCGGGGCTTCAGCTCCGGGCCCTTTTTTCGTTTCCGGGGGCGCTACATTAAAGGAATGTCCTGGTCGGCTATACGGGCGTTCCTGATCCCGGATGTTGCGGAACGCGATGAAGGATTCCGGCAGGAAGTCTTGCGCCTGGGCCATTTCGGTCTGCAAGTGGTCGGGGCCAGCGCCATGGGCGGCGCAGTCTTCATTTTCCTCAGCCGCTTCGTCATCGCCTATGACCCTGCAGAAACCCTGCCCAGGCTCTGGGCCTGCCTGATGCTCGCCGCAGTTGGGGCGGGTGCGCTAGTTCTGGGTCAGATCAAGTCCATCCGTCCCTGGAGCCGCTGCGTCATGATCGGCTTCACCTGGCTGATCGCCGCGGTTTCCATCTTTGCGTCCATCTACTTTTTCCCCAACAGTCCGGCGGCGGAACATTTCATTCCCGGCCAGATCGCGCTCATCGTCATGGTCGCCGTGGTGGCCGCGCCGCTGCGACCCTGGCAAACTCTGATGATGGGCGTCGGCATGGGCTTCATCTACGGCTTGGTCGCCGGCGCGGTCAGCCGGATACTGCTGCAGAGCAGCACGTTCCCGCCCAGTAGTTCGCTGGTTGACCCGACCGAGTTTCTGTTTATCCTGATGATCACTCTTATCGCCGTCATGATGAGCGGCGTCCTCTACGCTCAGCGTTCGGCAACCTATCAGAGCCACACCGCCACAGTAAAAGCGGCAGAGGAACTGCGCCTCGCGCAGCAACAGGTCGGTCTCGCAGAGAATGCCAGTTCCCTCACCCGGCTGGCCGCGGCGCTCAGCCATGAGCTCAATACCCCCATCGGTGCACTCACCAGCGGCATCGATACCCTGCTGCTCTTAACGGCCCGCCAAGCCACCGCGGCGCCCGACGAATCAGGTCGCCTTCTTAAGCTGCAAGCATCACTGAGGAAGACCATTCAGGAATCGGCCAAACGGCTGCAACAGATCGCGGCCAGGCTGAATCGCTTTACCAACCTGGACCAGGCCTCCCTCCAGATGGCCTGCGTCAACGAGATGATCGACGACGTCCGTGCTCTCGTCCGTCCTCAACTCAAACCGGACACGGTGCTTGAATTCGACGCTGTCGCGGTCCCCCGAATACGCTGCAATCCCCAGCAGATCTCGGCTGTCCTCTATGACCTCTTGAGCAACGCCGCCGGTTCCGTGAACGGCAACGGCAAAGTCCGCATCGAGACGCGGACGCCCCCCGGCCGGATCGAGGTTCGCATCATCGACAACGGTAAAGGCATCCCGTCCGAAGAAGTAGCGCTCATCTTCGATCCCACCTTTCGTGAGGCCGACGGACGCGTGAAATCCGGCAATTGGAGCATGTTCAACGCCCGTCAAATCGTCCGCGCGCACCAGGGAGAGATCCGTATGGAAAGCCAGCCAGGGCAAGGCAGCACAGTCACGATATCTTTGCCGGTGGGGAGCCTTTCTTAGGCCACCGGTCGATTTCGCCCTGTTCTGCTCGTCGACTTTCCGAAGGAGTACTTCGTGATCCTGATCACCACGATCATTCTGGCCGCCTCGTTCGCCAACGAGCCGGTCCCCAAGCTGTCTGACCTTTCCTGGCTTGCGGGCAGTTGGCGCGGCCAGATGGCGGGCGGAAAAATTGAAGAGGTTTGGACGCCTGCCGAAGGCGGCGTCATGATGGGCATGTTCCGCATGGTGAACGCCAAAGGCCAAGCCGTTTTCTACGAGTTCCAGGTCATCGAGGGAACCGCACAAGGCGCCAACCTGAAGATCAAGCACTTCAATCGGGCCCTAAAAGGCCAGGAAGCACCAGAGAAGTTCGTTCACTTCATCCTCTCGAAGGTAACCGCGGAACAAGCCCTCTTCGAGAGCGACGGCGCCGACGCCCAGAGTACCCTGCACTACAGAAGACTCCCGCAAGGTCGGCTCGAAATCGACTTCCACAAAACCGAGAAGTCCACCGGCAAAGCCGAGAAAATGCTCTTCACCTTTGAGAAGGCTCCCTGAAAAAGAAGCGCCGGACTTGTCAGGTCCGGCGTAGGAACAGGAGACGGTCCTGGAATGTTGGTCATCCAGGAGTGCGTCATCTCTCAAGATTTGGGGTCGTCTAAGGCAAGCGGGCGATATCTTCGGGCTGCAGTTCCAGCCGGTCGGCGATCAACTGCCGTCCGGAAAGCGCGTGACGGAAGACTCCGGCGTGGCTGTGGTCGGCACACTTGCCCACCATGTGGACGATTTCGTGCGCCATCACCCGGGCCAACGCGCGACCCAATAGACGATCTCGATCGCCGCCGTTTTCGCCCATCGCCTCTTGAATCGACCGTGCGACGTGGTCACAGGCCACTTCGCTGAACGGCAGAATCTTGCCGTCCACGGTGTGCGTCCAAGCAAACGGGCCTCGTTCGTCCATCAAAGGAGCGTAGTTCTGCATCCTGCAGGTACCCTTCAACTTCACCATAACGACGTCATTGTAAGTCTCGTCCGGCCTCGTATCCTGGCGCAGGCGGACCGCGATATTCAGGTTGGTGGGTTTAAAAACTTTCGACAGTTCTTTGCGCATCTCGGCCAGAGCGCGCTGCGAATGTTTTTGTTCTACATCGAGCAGGACAGTCAAGTCCAGCGCGAAAGCGGGAATGGTGGCAATGCCAACAAGCAACAACAAGGTGCGCATATTTGATCTCAAACAGAGAGATTTTTTCTATCAGCCTCATAACGAGAAGGCTGCTACTCGGGATTATATACGGATCATCTCGGCTTTTGTTTGCTTTTCTTTACTTCAGCGTCATTTTTCCTGAGCGATTACACTAACAGTTTCGATGTCTGAACCTTCCACGCCGCTGATGCGGCAATACCATGCCCTCAAACAGCAGGTTCCCCGCGCCCTTTTGATGTTCCGCCTGGGCGACTTCTACGAGCTCTTTTTCGAAGACGCCGTCGTCGCGGCACGCGAGCTCGAGATCACGCTAACTGCTAGAAACAAAGAGAAAGGCGAGCCCGTCCCCATGTGCGGCGTGCCCTACCATTCCGCCGACGGCTACATCGCCCGGCTGATCCAAAAAGGGCACCGGGTAGCGGTCTGCGAGCAGATGGAGGAGGCCGGCCCAGGCAAGAAACTGGTGCGCCGGGAGATCACCAGAATCGTCACGCCGGGCACGGCCACAGAGGCGAACCTATTGCGGTCTCACGAGAATAATTTCCTGGCCGCAGTAAGTCGTCATTCTGGACGGAGTGGTGTGGCGTTTGTCGACATCTCTACCGGCGAGTTTCGCGTTACCGAAGTTGACGACGCCGAGACCGCCGGCGCCCTCGAGACCCTTGGCGTGCGCGAAGTCCTCCTCCCCCCCGGCGCGCCCGGATTGCCCGGTGTCCGCACCGAACTCGACGCCTGGACCTTCGCGGCCGACTATGGTGAACGGCTCCTGAAGGAGCACTTCCACCTGCTTTCCCTCGACGGCTGCGGCTTCGGCGACCGCCCCTTAGCCATTGGCGCCGCCGGCGCCGTCCTCCACTACCTGCGCGACACGCAACGCGCCGCGCTGGAACACCTCGAACGGCCGGCCTGGTTCGAGCGTAGCGAGTCCATGATTCTCGACAGTGTCACGGTCCGCAACCTCGAACTGCTGGAGCCGATGTTCGCCGGCGAAAGCCGCGAGTCCACCCTGGTTGCCGTGCTTGACGAAACTCGCACCGGAATGGGCGGCCGTCTGCTTCGACGAAGGCTCTTGCAGCCGGCCATTCGGGAGGAAGAGATTCTCGAACGCCTTGACGCCGTCGAAGCCCTGGCCAAGGACACGATCACCCGCGCGGGGTTGCGCGAGTCATTGGGACAAATCCTTGACCTCGAACGGCTGTTAGCGAAAGTCACCCTCGGGTCAGTAAATCCACGCGAACTTTTCGCTCTCGGCAAATCTCTCGACGCGGTGCCCCGAATTGCAGAACGCCTCATTCACCTCGCTCCGGCCGCGCTCATCCGCCTTCGCAGCCAGCTCGACCCCGTGCCCGCCGTACGCGATGCAATTCTGGCCGCGATCGAGGAGCAACCGCCGGTCAACTTAGCTGACGGCGGCACCATGCGCGCCGGCTACCACGCCGAGCTCGACGCACTGCGCGACATCCAACGGAATGGCCAACAGTACGTCGCCGCCATCGAAGCGCGTGAACGGCAGCGCACGGGCATCGCCTCGCTCAAGGTCCGCTTCAACAATGTCTTCGGCTACTACATCGAGATCTCGAAAGCCAATCTGCAGTTGGCCCCCTCCGACTACGAACGAAAGCAGACCCTCGTCAACGCCGAACGCTTCACCACCCCAGAACTCAAGGACCTCGAAGTGAAGATCCTCGAAGCGGGCGAGCAGATTTTGAAGCTCGAACGTGAGATCTTCGAAGGACTTCGGCAGCGAACGGCCGCCGCCGCCACAGCGATCAAGTCCACGGCCGCCGCGGTCGCCGAAGTCGACGTGACCGCTTCTCTCGCCGAGGTTGCAGTCACCCGGCGATACACCCGCCCGCGCTTCTCCGCCACCGGCGAACTGCGCGTCACTGCGGGCCGTCATCCGGTTATCGAACGGCTCACCGAGCGTGATGCGCAGCGCTTCATCGCCAACGACGCCTATCTCGACCCCAAACAGTTTCTCGCCGTCATCACTGGCCCGAACATGGGCGGTAAGTCGACCTACTTGCGGCAGACGGCCCTCATCTCCATCCTGGCTCAAATGGGCTCCTTCGTGCCGGCCGACCACGCGCTGCTGCCGCTGGTGGATCGCGTCTTCACCCGCATCGGCGCCGCCGACAATCTGGCCCGTGGGCGCTCCACGTTTATGGTGGAGATGACCGAAACGGCCCTGATTCTGAATACCGCCACCTCGAAGAGCCTGATCATCCTGGATGAGATCGGCCGCGGCACCGCCACCTACGACGGCCTATCCCTGGCCTGGGCCATTCTCGAGCACATCCACGAACACATCCGCGCTTACACGCTCTTCGCCACCCACTATCACGAACTGACGGAACTGAGTGAACAGCTTCCCGGCATCCGCAACTTACACGTCTCGGTGAAAGAGAGCGGCGATCAGATCATCTTCCTGCGTCGCGTGGAACCCGGGGCGGCGGATCGCAGCTACGGCATTGAGGTCGCACGCCTCGCCGCCCTCCCCGCCCGCGTCATCGAACGCGCCCGGGAGATCCTGGCGATCCACGAAAGCACCGAACAGACCGCGACGGCCGAACTAGCCCCCCGCCCCACGCGGCAGGCCCCCTTGCAGATCCGCCTCTTCGAGCCCGTCAACCATGACCTCGCCGCGCGCATCCGCGGTCTGAATCTGGATGAGTTACGGCCGATCGAAGCTTTACAGCTGCTGGCCGAGTTACAGAAGGAGTTAGAGCCATGTTAGTCGCTGGAATTATGTCGGGCACGTCGCTGAATGGCATTGACGTCGCCATCGTCGAAATGAAGGGCCAGGGCTGGCGGCTGAAGGTTCAACCCCTCGCCTTCGAAACTCGCCCCTATCCCAGAGCCGTGCGCACCGCACTGCTGGCGGTCTCGAACACCGACTGCCATACACGAGACATTGCGCGGCTCAACATCCTGCTCGCCGAGCTCTATGCGGAAGCCGTGCAGAAACTGTGCGCTAAGCACGAGATCGAAACGCTCGACTTAGTCGGCTGCCACGGCCAGACCATCTATCATCAAGGTCAACCGTCTCCTTACCTCGGCAAGAGGATTGCCGCCACCTTGCAGATTGGCGACGGCTGCCACCTCGCAGAGCGCCTCGGCGTCCCGGTGGTCTCGGACTTCCGGCAGCGCGACATGGCCGCCGCGGGCAATGGCGCGCCGCTGGCTCCGTTCTTCGACTACCTCATGTTCCGCCATGCCAAGCGGGGACGAGTCGCCCTTAATCTGGGCGGCATCGGCAACCTCACCGCCATTCCGCCGGGAGCCGCTCCGGAAAGCGTGCTCGCCTTCGATACTGGCCCGGCCAACATGGTCATCGACCAGTTAGTCGCCCGGCACACCCAGGGCCGCGAAATCTACGACCGCGACGCGAAACTCGGCCGCCAGGGCCACGCGGACCTCCAACTCGTCGACCGGTTGCTTAAGGATCGCTTCTACAAGCGGCAACCGCCTAAGTCGGCCGGCCGGGAAGAGTACGGGGTGGAGTTCGTCGATCGCCTCGTCGCCACCGGCCTCCCCATGCTCGACCTGATCGCTACGGCGACCGCCTTTACCGCCGCCACCGTCTCCGCGCAGATCGACCGGTTTGTGCGCCCCCTGATGCCGGTGGACGACCTGATCGTCGGCGGCGGCGGCGCGCGTAACCCCCTGCTGATGGCCTACCTCGAAGGTTTTTTGCCGGGCACGACATTCCAAACCACCGCCGACTACGGCATCGAGTCCGACGCCAAAGAGGCTATCTTTTTCGCGGTGATGGCCTACGAAAGCTGGCACGGCCGCCCCAACAACGTGCCGTCCGCGACGGGAGCGAACAAGGCGGTTTCGATGGGCAAACTCTCCCGCTAAACCGCCCACGAAACGAACCGGCGAATCATTGATTCGATTACCTTTATCTACTCTTTCGCCGCGATACCGAGCGTCTTCATCTTCCGGTACAGATTACTGCGCTCCAGGCCCAACTGCTCCGCGGCGCGGGTGACGTTGCCTTTCGTCTCTTCCAGCTTCCGCAGAATGAAGTCACGTTCCGCGTTCTCCCGAACCTCCTGCAGGCTCGCGAAGCGCTCTGGAGCCACCCGTCGGGCGCCAGGGGCATTCAGCGGCACGTTGCGCGCATCAATGCGCGTCTGCGGGTTCAGAATCACGATGCGCTCCATCACGTTCTTCAGTTCCCGAACATTGCCGGGCCAATGATAAGCGGCAAGTTCCGCATAGGCCTCGGGAGTCAGTTCCTTCGGCTTGCGTCCATACGACTTCGTGAACGCCCGTAGGAAATAGTCAGCCAGGAGCGGGATGTCCTGCTGCCGGTCGCGCAACGGCGGCACATGAAAAGGGATCACATTGAGGCGGTAGAACAGATCCTCACGAAAATTCCCTCGTTCGATCTCATGCTCAAGGTTCTTGTTCGTCGAAGCGACCACGCGCACATCCACCTGCGTGCTGTCTTCCGCCCCCAGCGCCCAGAATCGCTGCTCGTCGAGCGCCCGCAATACTTTGGCTTGTGTCCGCAGACTCATATCAGCCACTTCATCGAGAAAGAGCGTCCCGCCATCGGCTCTTTCGAACTTGCCCACTTTGTCTTCCGGTGCACCGCTGAAGCTGCCTTTTCGATGGCCGAACAGCTCGCTCTCGATCAGATCCTCGGGGATCGCCGCGCAGTTCACTTCGATGAACGGCTGTTGAGCGCGTGGGCTGATGGCGTGCATCGCATGGGCCACCAGTTCCTTGCCCACGCCACTCTCGCCGTAAATCAACACGCGCCCATTGGTTCCGGCCATCAAGGCCAGTTGCTGGCGCAGCGCCTTCATGGGCACGCTGTCGCCGATAATCAGCGGCTGATCGTGATCCTGCAGCCGGTAAAGTTCCTGCTCCAGGCGCCGATGCTCAATCGCATTCTTGGCCGCAATGGTGACCTTGTCGATGGTCAGCGGCTTCTCAAGAAAATCGAAGGCGCCCAGCTTGGTGGCGCGCACCGCGGTCTCAATGTTGCCGTGGCCGGAAATCATCACCACTGGAGGCCGGCCCGTCAGCGGCAGTTCCTGAATCTGCTCCAGCACGGCGAGTCCGTCAAGACCGGGCAGCCAGATATCCAACAACACCAGGTCATAGACGTGGCGCCCGAGTTCCGGAATGCACTCTTCACCAGCACCCAGAGTCTTGATGAGGTAGCCCTCGTCTTCCAGCACCGCACCCAACGTCTGCCGGATCGCAGGTTCATCATCAACAATTAGAATGCGTGCCCGCTTCAAGAGACCCCCGCCAGCATCGGGGCCTCGGCGGCGACCGCCGCCACCGGAAATTCAATCACGAACCTCGCGCCCGCAGGTTCATTGTCTTCGACACGAATCGTCGCGCCGTGCTCCATCAGCACATGGTTGACAATGGCCAAGCCGAGGCCCGTCCCACGGTCCTTGGTGGAAAAATACGGCAGGAAGAGCTTCTCACGATCCTCAGGAGAAATGCCGCAGCCGGTATCGCTGATCGTCAGTTCAACCGCCTCGACCGACGAGTACGAAGTGGTAATCAGCAAGCGGCGGAGCGGCAGATCTTGCATCGCTTCGGCCGCGTTATCCACCAGATTCACCACGACACGCTTCACCTGCTCCGCATCGAGTTGCAGCACCGGCAAGCCAGGCGTGAGGTCCTTACGCACCTCAATACCAGCCAGGCGCCCCTGAAACACGGCTAAACCAGTCTCGACGATCTCATTCAGGTCGGCCGGCCGCCGCTGGGCCGTTGGGAAGCGGGCAAACTGGGAGAACTCGTCCACCAGGGCACGGACGCTCTGCACCTCGCTGGTGATGACGCTCGAACATTCACGCAGCACTCGTTGCAGTTCGGGCGGAGCGGGATGCCTCTCCAATTGGCGCGCAATCCGCTCGGCGGAAAGCGATATCGGGGTCAGCGGATTCTTGATCTCGTGAGCCACCCGGCGCGCCACCTCCCGCCAAGCCGCGGTGCGCTGCGCCTGCAGAAGTTGGCTCGTGTCTTCGATCACCAGCACGTAGCCGTGTTGATGCGTGCCCTCAAGCGCGGTCACGGTCACCCCCAAGTGCAACGGACGGCCATCGCGGATCATCTCCATCTGCCGCGTCGCCAGGCCGGTACGGCGCGCGCGCTTCATCAGGTAGTGGATCTCAGCCGCATCCTCCGAGGTGAACAGGTCCTCAAGCATCGTCGCCCGGGCGACGCTCTCGGGCGGAAAAATCGTCTTAAGCGCGGGATTCACCCGCAGCAACCGTCCCTCGGGCGAAAGCGAGATCACTCCGGTGGGGATGCTCTCGAGAATCGCCTCCGTAAAGCGACGCCGGCGCTCCAACTCCCGATCGTTCGACTCCAGCGCCTGCGTCATTTCGTTGAATGCCCGCACCAGGGTTGCGAGTTCGTCCACCGCTTTCACTCCGACGCGATAGGCGAGGTTACCGGAGCGAACCTGCCGGACACCTTCGAGCAAGGCCGAAATTGGCACGCTCAAGTGACGGGCGAGCAGCAAAGCAACCCAGGTTGCGAAGAAGAGGATGAAAAGCGTGATCAGCAGCAGAAGAAGAATGTAGAAGTCGCGGAACTCGCGCCGATGGAGCGCCAGATCGTTGTACTGCTTCACGGCCGTGCTAATCTCGGCTTCCGTCTGGCTAAGATCGATCGGCATTCGCGCTTCAAGCACCAGCTTCCGGCTGCTATCGATCGGGAAAACGCCGGTCATCGAATCGCGTGTCTTCGGCTGGCTCTCACAGAGCGCCACGCGCTCCTTCCCCGTATCGATCCAGGCCGCATCCACTTCCAGTTCCCGGCAGATCGCGCCGTCGAAAGTGGTAGACGTTGTCGCCAGCTTCAGCGCACCGTACTTGGCGAGCACATCCAGGCGCCGTTGAGACTCCTTGCGAATGCCCAGACCAAGGTCAATCAGGCTTTCGCGGACTTGGACCGCCGGCCGGCTGAACCATTTGTCCAGATTCCGGTTGAGCACCTGAATACTGAAGACCACCAGGAACACCACGGGCACAAAGCTCAGCGCCAGCGCACCCACCACCAGCTTCGTGCGCAGACGCGAACCTTCCTGGTCGCTTTGCCGCTCAATGTAAAGTTTCAGGCCCTGCCGGAAGAGCATGAAGCCGAGCGTGACGGTCATCAGGAAGACGAGCGTCGAAACGGCCCAGAAGAGAAAAATCTGCGCGGAACCCTCCGGCGCGTAGTCGACGCTGAAAGAGCCCTGCCACACCACTAACGAGGTGAGGAACAGCAGCACCAGCACGCCCAGCCCGAAGAAGTAACGCTTTTTCATCGTCTGCCTCTGATTATATAGGCCCCAAAAAGAAAGCGGGTCCGGATGAACCGGACCCGCCCGCAAGTCGCGGAAGGATTCTCTGTGGGAAGAGTAAGGAGACGAAAATTACAAGAACGAACGAAAAACGAAAAAGTCTAGTTGGCGCCAATGGCGGCAGCCGAGGCGGCCGGGAGTGCCGAAGTCCGGAATTCGTACTGCTGAATCTCCAGGGCGGCCATGCCATTCTGGCTGCGAACCACGCGGCCCCGGGCCACCAGCTTCAGCGCACACTTGTTGTTCAACTGGGCCGGCCAGGTGATGGCCAGTTCCAGACGCTTGCCGGGAATCAACTGGTGATCCGCGGTAAACAGGACCCCGGCGCTGCTCATGTTCAGCGTCCGGCCCTCGCCAGCCTCTTCTCCGCTGCGCTTGCTAAGCACCTTGTAGCGGACTTCCCGTTCAATGGGAAAGCGGTCCGAATGGCGGCGGTCATTCTCAATACGGTTCGTCGTCATCATGGCTCCGGGAAACATCATTGTTCTCTGCGGCCTCCTGTCTGGATTTAGTTTGCCGTTGCCGCTGAACCGGCACAATGGAATCAAAGGCCCAATTTGCTCTGGTACGGTCGGCTGGAACCCGCTATCATTCTCGCTATGCTTCGCACCAGTACTTTGATTCCCCTTTTCCTCTGCGGTGTTGCCCTGTTGGCCGCCGCCGAGAAGCAAGTTGTTCAACCCAAGGAGTTTGCACCCGGACGTCCCTTCTCTCCGGGAATTCTGGCCGATGGCACCCTCTACGTCGCGGGGCAGATCGGTCAGGACCTTAAGACCGGCAAGATGGGCGAGACCTTCGAAGACGAAGTGAAGCTCACCCTCCAAAATATCGGCATCATCCTGAAGGAAGCCGGCTACGACTTCAAGGACGCCGTCAGTTGCACGGTCTACCTGACGGATATCTCTCTCTTCCAGCGCATGAACACCGTCTACACCACCTTCTTCCCGGAACCGCGCCCAGTGCGCGCAACGGTCGCGGTCGCCAGCCTGGTAGGCACCGCCAAGATTGAGATCAGCCTCACCGCCTGGAAAGACCCCAAGAGCAAAGGAAAGGCGAAGAAGTAGATACGGCCATAAGTGCCCTTATCGGGCCTAGTCAAGATTTCGATTCAATTGAGGCGAGCTCAGCGAAGCTCCACCCGGCGCGAGGGCAGCCAAGCGCGATAGAGTATTAGCTGAGCTCGACATGATCGAAACCAAGACCCCCGTTGAAGTCCTGGCGGACACGAATCCCCAGGAAACGTCCGAATGGCTGGAAGCATTTGACGAAGTGCTGGAAGCCGGTGGAACCGAACGCGCGAATCAGCTATTGACCCTGCTGCTGGATCGCGCCACGCACCGCGGCATTAGTTCCGGCCAGCGATTCAATACACCGTATCTGAATACCATCCCGGTATCGGCCGAAGTGCCCTACCCCGGTGACCGCGAGATTGAGCGGCGCATCAAGTCCATCATTCGGTGGAACGCGATGGCGATGGTCGTACGGGCGAACAAGTACGACCCCAACATTGGCGGCCACATCTCGACGTACGCATCCCAGGCGACCTTCATGGAGGTCGCCTTTAATCATTTCTTCCGCGGTTCCTACGGTGACCAGCCGGGCGACATGATTTATTTCCAGGGCCATGCCTCGCCTGGCGTCTACGCCCGCGCCTTCGTGGAAGGGCGCCTCACCGAGGAGCACCTCAAGAATTTCCGCCACGAAATGCGGGACTCTCCCGGGCTTAGCAGCTATCCGCACCCGTGGCTGATGCCTGACTTCTGGCAGTTTCCCACCGTCTCCATGGGCCTGGGCCCCATCAACTCCATTTATCACGCTCGCTTCCTGCGCTACCTCGAGAACCGCGGCATCATCCCGGCTACCGGCCGCAAGGTGTGGGCGTTCCTCGGTGACGGCGAAACCGACGAGCCGGAATCGCTCGGTGCCCTGACTTTGGCCTCACGCGAGAAGCTCGACAACCTGATCTTCGTCGTGAACTGCAACCTGCAGCGTCTCGATGGTCCGGTACGCGGCAATGGCAAGATCATTCAGGAACTCGAAGCCGCCTTCCGCGGCGCCGGCTGGAACGTGATCAAAGTCGTTTGGGGCTCCAGTTGGGATCGCCTGTTACAGCAGGACAAGAGCGGACTGCTGCTCAAGCGCATGGAAGAATGCGTCGACGGCGAGTACCAGGCCTTCAAAGTGCGCGGCGCCGAGTACATCCGCAAAGAGTTCTTCGGCAAATACCCCGAAACGCTGGAACTGATCGAAGGCATGACCGACGAACAGATTCTGAAGCTCGACCGCGGCGGTCATGATCCGGTGAAGGTCTATCAGGCCTTCAAGCTCGCGATGGAGGCCAAGGGTAAGCCCACCGTCGTCTTGGCCAAAACCATCAAGGGCTATGGCCTCGGCGAAGCCGGCGAAGGCCGCAACGTCACCCACAGCCAGAAGAAACTCAACGAAGAAGAACTGCAGAAGTTCCGCACGCGCTTCAATATCCCGATCCCCGAAGCCCTCGTCGATACGATCTCCTTCTATCGCCCGGAACCGGACTCGCCGGAAGGCAAGTACCTGCGGGGCCGGCGTGAGACCCTGGGCGGCTATGTGCCGCGCCGGGAGGTGAAACCGCTCAATATGACGGCACCGGCCCTTGATGTCTTCAAGGAAGCGCTCGAAGGCTCGGGCGGACGCCCGGCTTCGACGACGGCCGCTTTCGTTGGCGTCCTCAAGTCCATCCTGAAGGATCCGCAGTGGGGCAAGTACGTCGTACCGATCATTCCGGACGAAGCCCGCACCTTCGGTATGGAAAGCCTCTTCCGCTCGCATGGCATCTACGCCAGCGGCGGACAGTTGTACAAGCCGGTCGACAGCGAAATGTTCCTCTATTACAAAGAGGCGCGCGACGGTCAGATTCTGGAAGAGGGCATCACCGAAGCGGGCTCCATGGCCAGCTTTACGGCGGCCGGCACGGCTTACGCCAACCTCGGCGTACCGATGCTGCCGTTCTACATCTACTATTCGATGTTCGGCTACCAGCGCGTCGGAGACCAGGTTTGGGCCTTCGGCGACTCGCGCGGCAAGGGCTTCATGATGGGCGGCACCGCTGGCCGCACCACCCTGCTGGGCGAAGGACTGCAGCATCAGGACGGCCACAGCCATGTCCTCTTCGGCTGCGTCCCCAATTGCGTCACCTATGATCCGGCATTCGCCTACGAACTCGCCGTCATCATTCAGGACGGCATTCGCCGCATGTATCAGAACGGCGAAGACATCTTTTACTACGTCACCGTCGAGAACGAAAACTACGCCCAGCCGCCGATCCCGGAGGAAGGCCGTGATTGGATCATTGATGGCATTCTCAAGGGCATCTACAAACTGAAGGCGTCCGAAAAGCCGCAGGTGCAACTGTGGGGCAGCGGCGCGATCCTGAACGAAGCCATCCGCGCACAGGAAATCCTGCGGGAGAAGTTCGAAATCGATGCCGACGTTTGGAGCGTGACCAGCTACAACGAACTGCGTCGCGACGCGGTCGCCGTGGAGCGCATCAACCGCCTCCATCCCGCCGACGAGCCAAAGCAGGCTTACATCCAACAGGTGATGGCGAATACCGAAGGCCCGATCATCGCGGCTTCCGACTACATGAAGGTGGTCGCCGATCAGTTGGCGCCCTGGCTCGGTGGACGGCTCACCGCCCTCGGCACGGACGGCTTCGGCCGCTCCGAAAATCGCGAGATGCTCCGCCGCCACTTTGAAGTGGACGCCGAGTGCATCGTCGCCGCCGCGCTGGCGCAACTCGCCCGGCTAGGCAAGTACGACAAGCAGAAGGCTGCCGCGGCGATCAAGGAACTGGGCATCAACCCGGACAAGGTCGACCCGGTTACGGCGTAGTCATTAGCGAGTACCAACGAAAAGGCCGGCGTCTTCGGACGCCGGCCTTTTCCGCTTGTGCCTTCAGATTATTAAAAGTACTTGTCAACACAAAGTACATCTGCAACAATACTTCAAGATGAACTTGCGCTGGACTCTCCTCGCGTCAATCTCGGCCCTCATGCTCACGGCGACGGCGCTCGCCTACCTCCAACTCATTCCGGGAGGCTGGTTCCGAACTCCGTGGGATAAGGCAGCGCACGGTCTGCTGTACGGCGGACTCGCTTTCAGCCTGGCCCTCGCCCTACCCCGCCGCCGGCAGGCGCTGGCTTGGATGATCCCCATGGGGTTAGCCGTGCTGGATGAGTCCACGCAGGCGCTCAGCCCTTTCCGCTCAGCTGAACTCCTCGACTTTGCCGCGGACGGCGCCGGCGTCCTCGTGGCCATGACAATCTTCCATTGCCACCCCGGTCAGCAGTTGGCGAAGTAGTCCAGCATCGGGCCAAAGTTCGGCACGGCCACGTCCCCATGGCTCCCGTTCGGAACCTCCACATAGACGTGCGGTACACCCAGCTTCTTCGCCGCTTCCACCATCACTCGCGACTTTTTCACGGGCACCAGACGGTCATTGTCCCCATGCACGATAAAGTGCGGGATCGTCCGGATGCGCTCCAGCCCCGCCGGATCGCCGCCGCCCGCAATCGGCCCCAGCGCTGCGAATAAGCGCGGATGCGCCATGGCAATTGACCAAGTCGCGAAAGCCCCCATCGAATGGCCCATCAGATACAGCCGTTGGGGATCGATCCGATAGTCGCGTTGCACTTCACCGATCACATCCAGTACGTCCTGCTCCGCGTCATCCCGGAACAACGATGCCGGCCCTCTGCCCTTAGGGCAAACCACGAACATTCCCCGCTGTTCCGCTTCGATCTTCAATTGTCCGGCCTCATACTTATCGAAGAGGGAATTCTCGTCGTCGCCCATCCCGCGTAAGGCCACCACCAGCGGCAACGGCTGCCCCTCGTAGGCCGTCGGGATAAATAGGCGATATGGCTGCTGGCTCTGGTCCACCGTCGAGCAATACGCCTTCCGAAGGTCGCCCCTTCCATCCCCACGCGAGGCGCCGCCGGCGGGGCGCCGAAAGATGCCGCGTTCTGGGATCGTAGCCCGAATCACTCCCTCAGGTTCGCCACATTGAGCTCCTCCTGTCAAACCGGATGGCCGGCTGCAGCGGAGTACCGATTCCGCCGACACTCCCCTCGGCACGGGACAAGGAGGATAGACGGCAATGATATCCTTGGGCGGCTGGCGGAATTTCGCGCACAGCCTCGATGCACCATTGAGTTCCCCGCTTGCTCCAGCCTGCCACGGTCACTCCGTGTTTTTGACTCTTCCGTTTGGACTACTATGATTCTTCATTACCGACTTGCAATGTTCGCGTTCGCCTGTACGGCGGTCGGGGCCGCTGCCGACTATACGGCCATGCCGATGGCCTTTGAACCCAACAGCGGCCAAGCCTCGCCCGGAGTGCATTACGTGGCGCGCGGCGCGCACTACTCGGTTCGGCTGGAGGGCACCGGACCCGTGCTGGAACTGACGGGGAAGAAGAACGAGAATCGAACCCTGGCCATTTCGTTCTCCGGCGGCCGGACGGGCATCAAGCCCGAGGCCACCACGCGCCTGGCGGGCACCGTCAACTACTTCGTCGGCCGAGACCGCACCAAGTGGAAAAGCAATGTGCCCACGTTCGCGCAAGTCCGCTACAGTGCTGTTTATCCTGGCATTGATGTTCTCTACTACGGACAGCAACGGCGGCTGGAGTACGACTTCAATGTGGCACCCCACGCCGATCCTTCGCGCATCCGGATGCGCTTCGCCGGCGCCGGACAACCAAAGATTGACGCTGCCGGCGACCTGGTCTTCGGGGACGAACGTGACGGTTTGCGCCAACATCGCCCTATCGCCTGGCAGGAAAAGAACCACGTTCGGGTACCGGTGTCCGCGAAGTACAAGCTGTTGGCCTCTGGCGAGGCGGCCTTCGACCTGGGCCCGTATGACCGCTCGGCGCCGCTCGTCATCGATCCCACGCTGGGGTATGGCTCTTACCTCGGCGGCTCCGGAACAGATGGTGTCGCGAGCTTGCGCACCGACTCAACCGGAGCCCTGTACGTCACCGGCTTCACCAGTTCAGCATCCTTCCGCACCACGAGTGGAGTCGTGCAGACATCCTACAAGGGACGAGCCTCCTCCTCCGATCTGCTGGGCTTTGGTGACGCCTTTGTGGCGAAGTTCAGCCCGCTGGGAACCCTGGTTTATGCAACATACCTGGGCGGAAGCGGCGACGACCTGGCGACCGCGCTAGCGGTGGATTCCACGGGCAACGCCTACATCGCCGGGCTCACCCGCTCGACCGATTTCCCCGTCACCACCGGCGCCTTTCAGACCAGATTCGGCGGACAGTCCAGCGACTTCTTCTTCAGCCGCGGTGACGCCTTTGTCCTCAAACTGAGCCCGGATGGCTCCCGCATCCTCTACGGCACTTACCTGGGGGGCACCCTCAACGATGCCGCTTGGGGCCTCGCCGTGGACAGCACCGGCAGCGCCGTCGTCGTGGGCGATACGATCTCTACCGATTTCCCCACCTCGGCCAATGCGATCTCGCGCACCTACCGAGGCGGCGCCAACTCCGCCGTATCGCCCACCGGCGACGGCTGGGTGGCCCGGCTGAACCCGGCCGGCAGCGCACTCGTCTATGGCTCCTACCTGGGCGGCCGCAGTCACGACGTGGCCCGGTCCGTCGCCATCGACAGCGGCGGAAACTTATATGTTTGCGGCCTCACTTACTCGGGCGATTTTCCGGTCACTACCGGTGCGGTGCAAACCCGCTTTCGCGGGGTGGAGACTTCGTCGTACTCGTCCGCCGCGGACGATGCCTGGGTGATGAAGATCAACAGCCAGGGTGCAGCGACCTATGCCACCTACCTCGGCGGATCCTTCCGCGACGGCGCGTCGTCGATCGCCGTGGACAGTGCGGGCAGCGCCTACATCACGGGCCGCACCATGTCTCGCGATTTCCCGGTCACCACCGGCGCGGCACAAGCAGCATACGGCGGCTCCGGCGGCGTCGGCAATGCCAGCGACTGGGCGCAAGGCGATGCCTTCGTCGCAAAGCTGAATCCGGCCGGTAGCGCGCTGGTCTATGCCACCTACCTCGGCGGCTCGGCCGATGAGGCGGGAGCGGAGATCGCCATCGACTCGCTCGGCAACGCCTACATAGCGGGGCTCACCCTGTCTCCCAACTTTCCCCTTAGCACCGATGCCCTGCAGAAGACGAACGCCGGCTTCGGCGGACAGGGCTTCACGCTCGAGGGCGCGGTACCTCCCGTGGGGATTCAAAACACCGGCGACGCTTTTGTAGCCAAGCTGGACGCGGCCGGAGCCTTCGTCTACTCCAGCTTCTTCGGCGGCTCGCAGGACGACGCCGCGGCTTCAATCGCCATCGACGCCGGTCGCTACGTTTACATCGGCGGCGTGACCGTCTCAACCAATCTGCCGGTGGCGGCGGCCGCACAAGCCACGTACGGTGGAACCGGCACGTTGTCGCCACGTGGCGACGGCTTCATCGCCAAGTTCGACTTCGGCGCGGTTGTCATTCCGCCGGTGCCGGCCAAGGTGAGCTTCGTTTCCAGCCTACCCACCACGGGCACCGCCGGTTCGCGGCTGCCGCTGACGGTGGAAGTGCTGAACGCCTCCGGCGTGGCAATGGCTGGCGTAGCGGTCTCCTTTAGCGCCAACGGGGCGACGGTCAGTCCCGCATCGGCGACAACCGACACTCAGGGTCGCGCGACGACCACGGCGACACTCGGCGCGACAGCGGGGCCGGCCCGCGTGACGGCCGCGGTCGCTGGACTGACGGCAGTGAACCTCGACCTTACCGTCACCGCGGTCCCCATTAGCCCAACAGGTCCCACGGTCACGGCCGTAGTTAACGGCGCAACGTTCCTCGCGCCGATCGCGCCGGGATCGTGGCTGACCATCGGGGGAACCGCGATGGCCGCGGCACGAGTCGATGCGACTTCGTTGCCTCTGCCGCTTCAACTCGGTACCGTCAAGGTTCGCGTAAACGGCCGGCAGATTCCGATGCTGGTGGCGCTGGCGACGCAGATCAATACGCAGTTGCCCTACGATACGCCGCTGGGCACTGCAACGCTCACCGTGGAATCGGAAGGAGTGGTCTCGGCCCCATTCAGCTTCACCGTTCAGGCCACCGCACCGGGGATCTTCCAGTTCGGCGTCGATCGCGCGGTTGCTCAGAACGTCGCCGATGACGGCTCGCTCAGTGTGAACACGGCGGACAACCCGATCCAGCCGGGCAAGTCCCTGGTCGTCTACTTCACCGGTCAGGGAGCACTGGACAATCCGGTCGAGACCGGCGCCGCGGCCGGGGCGTCACCACTCTCGAGGCCTCGGGCCGAGTCTTCGGTGACCGTGGGCGGAATCCCAGCCGTAGTCGACTTCCTGGGAATGACTCCGGGCCAAGTCTCGCTCGGCCAAGCCAATATCCGGGTGCCGGCCGAACTCACCGCGGCGGGCGACTACCCAGTAGTGATCACGATCGGCGGCCAAGCCAGCCCGGGCCGCGTGATCACCGTGAAACCGTAAGGACGATGAAAATCACTCATTGGCTCGGGCTTCTCACCGCGGCGGCTGTCGCCGTAGCGCTGATGAGCATGACGGTGAAGATGGTACGGCCACAGGCCCGAGGCGAGCGGTCGAAGACGATCCAGGGCCGGATGGAGCCGGAGGTGGCGGTGGCTTCGGCCGCCTTGGGCGGGAAGGTGGAGTCGGTCCTGGTGCGCCGGGGCCAGAGCGTCAAAGCGGGGCAAGTCCTGGTTCGCTTCGATGCTCGCGAGCTGGATGAGCGGTTGTCACAGGCTGAAGCGGCATTGCGGCAGGCACCGGCCGCGGTCATCGCGACCACGGCGTCATTTGTGGAGCGGGTGCCGCCGGCGACCTGGGCATCGCTCCTGCAAAGTGATCCCGCGCGGCTGGTCGCCGAGCAGGAGTATGTTGCTGCACTGGCCGCTTTCGAAGGTGAGCGCACGGCCTCAGCGCGCGTCCGGCTGAGGCGGGCCGAGGCGCAGCGGGTGTCCGCCTACCAGCGGGCAGATGAGTTGCGGCCACAGACGCTCTCGAAACTGGAGAATGTACGAGCCGAAGCGCAAAAGACCATTCGTTGGCTGGCCACCCAGCGAGAACGCCTCGAGGTCCGTTCGCCCGTGAACGGCACTGTGGAACTCCTCGAACTGGCGCCAGGTGATAGGGTCCTGCCCGGCGCTGCTGTCGCCCTGATCGATCTGCCCCACCGATGGGTGATCACGGCACCGGGCCAGCACGCATCCGGCACTCCGGTGGACCTTCAGCTTCCGGGTGGAACACGCATCCGCGCCAGCACGGCGGCAGCTAAAGACGGCCTCTTCAGGGTCCTGCTCTCGACGCAAGCCGCGGATGCCCGGGCCGGCGCCGCAGTGGAGCTCCGATTCTGATGGGCATCGAGATCCAGTCGCTGGTCTATCGCTATGGCCAGCGGGTAGCCCTCGACAATGTCTCGCTCGAAGTGCGGGCCGGCACAATCGTCGGACTGTTAGGCGGCAATGGCGCCGGGAAGTCCACGCTCCTTCGGGTTCTCTGCGGACTGCTGACACCGGCCGCTGGAACAGTCCGAGTGGCCGGAACCGAACTCCCCGCCGCGAAGTGCTCACTCGGCTACGTGGCCCAACGCTTCGGGCTGTATGAAGACCTCACCGTCGCTGAGAACCTGGAATTCTACGGCCGGGCCTACGGACTGGCCCGAGGCACCGCGCTGGAGCGCACGGATGCCGCGCTCGAACGATTTCGCTTGACGGAACGCCGGCGCGACCGGACAGGGTCCCTGTCTCATGGCTGGCGTCAGCGCGTCGCCATGGCCAGCGCGCTTCTGCACCGGCCACCCGTCCTGCTGCTGGACGAAGCCACCGCGGGGCTCGACCCCGCCGCGCGCCTCTATGCCTGGCGCGTCATGGAAGAGGAAGCGGCCCGCGGCACGGCGGTCTTCGCCAGCACGCATCATTTGGACGAAGCCGCCCGCTGCCATTCTGTGGTCCTGCTGAATAACGGCCGCGTGGCCGCGTGCGGCCCCTACACGGAGCTATCGGCCAGCCTCGACGAACACTTCGAGAGGGTAGCATGACGTTCCTCGAAGGTCTGCTCCTGGTGGCAGCCAAGGAGTTCCGGCATCTGCGGCACGACCCCTATACATTGCTGCTCACCATCGGCGTCCCTTTGTCGCAAATGCTGC
>JALHNI010000004.1 GCA_022843605.1 Bryobacter sp. | reverse complement strand
CCCGGCTTTCTGGGGCTCGTCTTTCGTTAGAGGGACCGTTGACCATGGGACAACTCGAGATCACGAAATTCAATCCGATGCGATTTGAATTGCAGGACGATGAGGAAAAGCGAGCCGGTACGCGGATCAAGGTGATCGGTGTGGGCGGTGGCGGATCCAACGCCGTCGCGCGCATGATGACCGAAGGCGTGACGGGTGTTGATTTTCATATCTTGAACACCGATCGGCAAGCGCTGGTGGCTTCCCCGGTGCCGAACAAGTTGCAGATCGGCACGAAGATCACCAATGGATTGGGTGCGGGTGCCGACCCGGCGACCGGCCGTCAGGCGGCGCTGGAAGATACCGACCGGATCATCGAGATCCTGGAAGGCGCCGACATGGTGTTTGTGACCGCGGGCCTTGGCGGCGGTACAGGTACGGGGGCGGCGCCGGTGGTGGCGGCGTTGGCCAAGGAGATGAATGCGCTCACCGTTGCCGTTGTGACGAAGCCCTTCGAGTTTGAAGGTCCACGGCGGATGAAGCAGGCGGAGAAAGGCTTGGCAGACTTGGCCGCGGCCGTCGATACCGTCATTTCGATTCCCAACAATCGTTTGCTCGAGTTAGTGCCGAAGGGCACGAGTTTCTTCGATGCGTTTCGCATAGCCGACGACGTGCTGCGGCAGGGCGTGCAAGGCATCAGCGACATCATGACGACGCCGGGCCTGATCAATCGCGATTTTTCAGACATTCGAGCCATCATGAGCGGCATGGGCTACGCGATGATGGGCACCGCTTCGGCCGAAGGCAAAGAAGCGGCGATGGAAGCGGCTCGGCAGGCCATCAGTTCGCCCTTGCTTGAAGAAGGCGGCGTGGAAGGGGCGCGCGGCATTCTGATCAACATTACTGGCTCCAGCGCGCTTGGCATTCACGACGTGAATGCGGCGTGTTCGTTGATCCGGCAATCGGCGAAGAACGACGACGTGCAGATCAACTTCGGTGTCGTGATGAACGAGGCGTTGGGCGACATCGTGAAAATCACAGTGATCGCGACCGGGTTCAACCGTCCGCACCTGCCGGCGATTGAGCGCAAGACGTTCTACCCGACCACGGTGGATACGCCGATCGACGCGCGGATGATTACGCCCGATCCGCAGATGCACTTCGACGCCGAACTCGAAGAGGAAATCTTCGAGGATGAAGAAGAAGTAGTAGAATTTTTCGCCGCCGAAACACAGCGTGCGCCGGAGCCGGCACGCATCGTGATGAGCGAGCCGGAGATCGTCGAGTTTCCGCAGCGCGCGGACGCGGCCTGGGCCGGAGCCACGCGCCAGTCGGCGCCGCCGGCTTCGGCGGAAACGTTGCGCCGCGAGTCTGCCCGGCAGCCGGAGCGAACGACTCTACCGCCGTCGCCGCAGCGGCTGGAGATGCCCGTCGTTGAGCCGGAACCGTTGATGGCGGAGCCTGTGGAGCCGGCCGTGCCCACTCCGGCGCCTCCCCGCTTTGAGTTCTTCCGTCGGGAACGACCCGCCTTTATGAGCCGTTTCGAGAGTATCTCCGAGACCGGCCCGGAAATTTTGGAAGCGACGTCCACCAACACGACGGCTGTCGTGGATTCGACGCCCGCCAAGCCGGAACCGCCCAAGGACGACATCGACATTCCGGCATTCCTACGCCGGGAACGCAAGTTGTTCCAGTAGAGCGGGTGATACCCTAAAAGGGTATATGACCGAGACGACCTCTCACTTCAATAGCCGCCATTTCAAAGCCGCTGACCCGTTCCACCGCGAGTGGCAGGTGGAGTTCCGTTGGCTGCAGACCGGTATCTCGATTCGCCACGCGGATACGGTTGACGTGAAGTTTGAACTGCGCTCCGGCGACGAAGTGCAGGAAAAGGTGATTGCTCTGCCGCATCCGCTGCTGCTGGAACTGTCGAAGTCCAGCGGCGTTCCGCTGACTGATCCATGGTGCATGCGCTTGGCCACCGCTCACCTGCGCATCATGCTGCGCACTTGGGAAGACATGGACAAGACGTTGGTTACGCTCTCGCTGCCGGACCTCGAACGCGCACTGAACGCCGTGGACACTGCGGCTCGTGCCGCCTAAGCCAGAATCGGTTTGATGACATGACCGTGGACGTCGGTGAGCCGGCGAGCCAAGCCATTGTGGTACCAGGACAGGCTCTGATGATCGAGCCCCAACAGGTGCAGGATGGTGGCGTGCTGATCGTAGATGGTGACCGGATTCTCTACCGCCTTGTACCCCAACTCGTCCGTGGCGCCGTGGGCGTAAGCGCCTTTTAAGCCGGGCCCAACCATGACCGACGTAAAGCCTTCCGGATTGTGGTCCCGCCCGCCTTCTCCCAGCCCTTCGCTGATCGGCAAACGGCCAAACTCCGTCGTGAGGACGACCAGGGTGTCGGCTAACAGGCCACGCTGCTTCAAATCGCGAATCAGCGCCGCCAGCGGCGCATCCAGGATGGCGGCGTTCTTACCGTGATTGGTGCGTAGGTCCTCGTGTCCATCCCAGTTGACACGGGGTTCGCCGAAGTGGCCTCCGTTGTAGAGCTGGACGCAGCGGACGCCGCGTTCGACGAGGCGGCGGGCCATCAGGCAGTTGTAGCCAAAGTCCCGGGTGACCGGATGATCGAGGCCGTACATAGCTCGAGTAGCGGCCGATTCAGAGCGGATGTCGGTGACATCGGGAGCACTGAGCTGCATGCGGGCCGCAAGTTCATAGCTCCTGATGCGCGCGACGAGCGCGTCCTCACCTGGATTCTGGCGCAGATGCTCTTCGTTGAGTTCGGTGAGTAAGTCGTAGGTGGCTTTCTGTTGGCGCGGCGCGACGCTAGAGGGCGGGGTGAGGTCAGCGATCGGCTGGCGTTCGTCACCGAGGATGACGCCCTGGTGGGCGGCGGGCAGGAAGCCGTTGCCCCAGTTGGAGACGCCGCACGGCGGCAGTCCGCGGCGGTCAGGCAGAACCACGAAGGACGGCAGGTTTTCGTTCTCACTGCCAAGGCCATAGCTGACCCAGGAGCCGATGGACGGAAAGCCCTGGAAGATGAAGCCGGTGGACATCTGGAAGAGAGCCGGACCGTGGGCATTTGAGCGGGCGACCATCGAGTGCAGAAAGGTCATGTCGTCGGCGAGGGCGCCGAGGTTCGGCACCAGGTCCGAGATCATTTTGCCGCTCTGTCCGCGGGGCTTAAAGGTCCAGGGCGACTTCATCACCGTGCCCCTTTTACCGAAGAAAGGCGTGATGGTGTTAGCGCCTTTGGTTTCGCGGCCGTGGAACTTTTCGAGGTCGGGCTTGTAGTCGAATGAGTCAATGGCGCTAAAACCGCCCGGCAAAAACACCATGATGATGTTCTTCGCTTTGGGGGTGAAGTCCGGCTGGGGTGACCGCGTACGGGCCGCGCGGGCCTCCATCCGGGTCAGCGCGAGGCCCGCCAAGCCTCCACCGGCTTGCCAGAGTGCTTCCCGCCGGGAGTAAGTCTTGTGCTGATGTTTAGGGGACATACAGAAACTCGTTGGTGTTGAGGAGGGCACGGGCGTATAGCGCCAGATTGCTGTTCTTGATGAAGTTTGCGCCGAGGGCCTGTTCCTTGGTGCTGGGCAGGCGCCCGAAGAGCAGTTGATACAGATGGCCGATCTGGGCGGCAGTGGCCGAGCCGGCTTCGCGTTCCACGCGCCGGGCGACGGCGCCGGCCTGGCTGAGGATGAAGTCGTTGTTGAGCAGCGTGAGGGCCTGAACGGGTGTGTTGGAAACGCTGCGTTGGGGCGTGGCGACGGCGGGATCAGGACAGTCAAAGCTGTCCATCATGATGCGTTCGCCGCCGCGGACGCTGAAGCGGTAGACGGCGCGCTTCCAAACGGCCGGGCCGTCGTTGGCGAGCGCTTTGTAAATGTAGGATCCGGCGTCGCCCTTCTTTTGCAATGCAAAGCCCGGACCGCCACGCGACTGCAGGTCGAGGTTTCCGGCATGGAAGAGCACCGAGTCGCGGATCGTTTCGGCGTCCATGCGCTTCAATGGCATGCGCCAATAGAGGCGGTTGTCGGCATCAATGGCGAAAGCCCTGGGCACCTGCGCGCTGGTTTGCTGATAGGCGCGGGACGAGAGGATGGTCCGGTGCAGCCACTTCAGGCTCCAGTTATTCTCCATGAAACTGACAGCAAGCCAGTCGAGTAATTCGGGGTGCGAGGGCCGATCGCCGTTGACGCCAAAGTCGGACGGCGTATTGACGAGACCGTTGCCGAAGTGCAGATACCAGACGCGGTTGACGATGACGCGCGCGGTGAGCGGGTTCTTCTCGCTGGCGATCCAATCGGCGAGGGCCAGGCGGCGAGCCCGGTCGTTGGCGGCGACGGGAACATCGAGGCTGATTTGACGCACGGCCGTCATGGCGCCGGCACCGACGGCTTCGCGCGGTTGGGTGACGCTGCCACGCTCCAGCACGAACGACGGCGTGATGGACGCCTTCGGCACTGCCGCGTAGAGTTTGGTGGGTTCGGGGATGGCGGCGATGGCGGCCTCGACCCTGGCGATCTCGCGTCGCACGCTTTCGCGCTGAGCCAACTGTTCGGCATCGAGCAGGCCGGTTTGTTCTTCGGGCGTGACGGAGGGCAGCGAAATTTCAACGCTGCGAGCGTGATCGAGTGAGGATGCGACCGGATGCCAGTTGCCGTCAGGCCCCGCGGCTTCGAGACGATAGACGCTGACGGTACCGTCGCCGCTGCCGGTGTTCCAGTCAGTTGCCCAGGTAAGTTCGCGGACCTTGCCGCTGCCGGCCAAATCAATGATCAGCGGTTCGGCATCACTGGCTGGGCGAGCGCTGGTGAAGGCCTTCAGTTCAATCCCGGCCGGCTGCAGCAGCAAGCGCTCGATACGGGCGCGCTTGCCGCGGTGGGCCGTAACGACGAGGCGGTAGCGCTCGCCCGCGGCCTCAGAGAAGCGATTTCGATTCCAGATGGGGTTCAGCGGCATGCGCAGCGCTTCGCTTTCGTGCTGACGGTCATAGGCTTGGTAGCGCTCACGCAGCAGCGCCACGCGCTTAGGATCTTCAATGGCGCCCAGCTTGGCTTTCCACGCGGCCAGGGAGTCCTTCAGCGGCTTGATGCGCGACTCATACTCGGCAATGGAGGCTTCTTCAGCGACGCGGCGGTTGCCGAAGCCTACACCGGCGAAGACGGCGGTCAGGCGGTAGTAGTCGCGGGCGGGGATGGGGTCGAACTTATGGTCATGGCAGCGCGCACAGTTCACGGTCATGGCCTGAAAGGTGTGGAAGGTGGTGGTGACCATGTCATCGAGTTCATCCATCCGCTGGGTCATGGCCATGGCTTTGTCCTTGTTGATCTCGGCCTGCACTTGATCCCAGGGGCCGGCCACGAGGAAGCCGGTGGCTGCGACGCGGCGCGGATCACCGGGGGCGAGTAGGTCGCCCGCGATCTGCTCTCGGATGAAGTCGCGGTAAGAGAGGTCCTCATTGAAGCTGCGAATCACGTAGTCGCGATAGGGCCAGGCGTTGGGCCGCTCATAGTTGTGTTCGCCGCCATCGGTTTCGCCAAAGCGGACGACATCGAGCCAGTGGCGTCCCCAGCGTTCGCCGAAGTGGGGCGAAGCCAGATACTTGGCTGAGGCCTGTTCGTAAGTGAGGGCGTAGTCGGCTGGGGCGGGGGGCAGGCCGGTGAGGTCAAAGCTCAGGCGGCGGATCAGGGTGCGTTGGTCTGCGCGGGGCGAAAAGTCGAGTCCCTTGGCGCTCAGCTTCTGCCGAAGAAAGGCATCAATGGGATGCGGGTCGCCGGCCGGCGGCGCGACTTTCACCGGAGAGCGAAAGGCCCAGAATTGTTGTTTGGGCGGGGAGAGGGCCTCACCCTCCCAGACGGAGCCCCCCGCGATCCAGGCGCGGATGGCATCGACTTCGCTAGCCTTCAGCGGCGGACCGCCCAGCGGCATTTTCCCCTCGGTGACCATGGCGAGAATCTTTTCGGTGCGAAGCCCGTTAGCTGAGGAGAGATTGAGTTTCCCGCGGGGACTTTCGCCCGAATGGCAGTGGATACAGCTTTTCTCAAAGATGGCGCGGACGGGCGCAAAACTGGCGGCATGCAGGCCGGGAAGTAGCAGGCAGGCGAGAGCCAAGCGAACCATGCTTGATCATAACGCCAGCCTCGAGTGGTTTGGCGAGGCACTACGAAACAAAGCCAATTTCGGTTTCCCCTTTCGATCACTCATTTGGGGCCTGCTTTCTACAGGATCGCGCACGCGGGCAACGATTTCGGGCATGCGCCGTGGTCCATCCGGCCCGATGTGCTTGTCCCGGTTGAGTTTGACAAAATTTTCGTTCTTGGTGACCGGCCCGCCTCAGGCCGGCAAAACTCGGAGCTTGGCTGGCGGTTCGGGAAGATCCACCGACTGATAGAGATCGTCGCAAGGATAGGGTTCGCGGCCGGCTTCGCGGATGGTGCGCCAGATTTCGCGGCGGTCCAGCCCCGAGGGGAAACCGGCGAGTTCGTCGGCGCCGAAGCGGAGGGCTACCTGGGCGACGGCATCAGAAAGAGCGGCCCAGTTAGCGCGGATGTGGACCGCCCCTGGAAAGGCGAGCCGGGCCAGGGCGATGAGCCGAATTTCGGCTTCGCCCGTGGTGTCACCGTTGGCGGCGGCAACCCGCGGTTCGACGCTGAGCGGGGCTAGCGCACGCGCCTCAATCAGAGCGGCGACGATCTCCTCGACGGAGGCCGACGAGGAAAGGTCGAGCTCCTGGGCGGGGGCCGGTTGAGCAGCAAAGTAGACCCGATCGCCATGGGCGCTTTCGCGAACTGTGTTGGCTCGGCGGCCGAGGTCAAGGAGGGGCAGCCGCGCGGCTGCTAGCAGGTCAGTTGAAGTGATCATGAGAGCCAAAGAATGTCCGCAGTCCAGCAGACGCCGAAGATGACGCTGACCCAACCGTTGACGGCGAAGAAGGCCGCATCGACGCGGCTGAAGTCAGTCGGCTTTACCAGGGAATGCTCGTAGAGCAGCAGGGCGGCCGTGATGCCGATGCCGGCGAAGGCCAGGCCACCAAGATCGTATGCTTGCCACAGCCAGAGCAGGCAGCCGATCATCACCACGTGCAGCAACTGCGAGACGCGCAGGGCGCGCGACAGACCGAGACGGACCGGGATGCTGTGAAGGCCGGCCGTGCGGTCAAACTCATAGTCCTGGCAGGCGTAGATGATGTCGAAGCCGGCGGTCCAGCACATAACGGCGGCGGTTAGGGCAGCGAGACGCCAGTCGATGCTGCCGGTGAGGGCGATGCCCGCGGCCATCGGAGCGATGCCCAGCGCCAGGCCGAGAACCAGGTGCGAAAGCGAAGTGAAGCGTTTGGTGAACGAGTAAAAAAGAATCACGCCAAGCGCGACGGGGGAAAGCCAGAGGCACAACGGACCCAGCATCGCGGACGCCAGCAGGAACAACGCGACGGTGACGGCGAAAAAGAGCCAGACGAAGCGGACCTGCAACAAGCCGGCGGGGAGATGGCGTGAGGCGGTGCGAGGGTTCTGCGCGTCGATGTGGCGGTCGAGCAAACGGTTGAAGGCCATGGCGGCGGACCGCGCTGAGATCATGGCCAGCAGGATCCAGGCAAACTTGGCGGCGAGACCGGAAACTTGGCCACCGACGCCATGCCAAGCGAGCAAAGCTCCGGTGATGGCGAAGGGCAGTGCAAAGACCGAATGCTCGAACTTGATCATATCGAGCGTGAGTCGTAAGCGCTGAAGAACGCCGGGTGGGGAATTTGAGGTCGCGGTCAACATGGCGAAAGGGTACATTAGTTATTATCCGATGCAGCTTTCCCGCTTGGCACTTCTGAGTGCTTTTGTTTTTCTTACCGCCTGCAGTGAACCCACCACGCGCCCCGAGGATATCGGTACGCGTATGATCACCATGCCGGGCGGCCAACGTGTCCGGGTGGAAGTAAAAATTCTGCCGGAGGACATCATGCGCGGGATGATGTTTCGCGAAAAGCTGGACCCTGACCGGGGCATGTTGTTCTTGCACAAGCCACCCGGCAAGTACGCTTATTGGATGTACCAGGTGAAGATCCCGCTGGATATTATCTGGATGGACGAGCAAGGCAACATTGTCGAGATCTCGCCCAACACGCCGCCGTGCCCTCATTCCACCGCTACCCAATGCCCGGTGTACGGCGGATCGAAGAATGCGCAAGTGGTGCTGGAACTGGCGGCCGGAATGGCTGAGAAGTACGGGCTGACGACGGGCATGCGCGTGTCGCTTTAAGGAGACTGAATGAACCCCGAGAAACTCCGCGAATTGCTGGAAGGCGTGCGTGGTGGCGACGTCGATATCGACAGCGCTTTGCACCGCATGAAGGGCCTGCCGTTCGAAAATCTGGGCTACGCTGTCGTGGACCATCACCGTGCGATGCGGCATGGCATGCCGGAGGTAATCTACGGCGAAGGCAAGGTGCCGGAGCATCTGCTGGGCATCTTCAAGAATCTGCGGACGCAATCGCCAAACGTGTTAGCGACGCGGGTGTCGCGCGAGGCGGCCGAACTGGTAATGAGCGAAGTGCCCGACGTGGAGTATTACCCGGCTTCTCGCGTGCTGCGGGTTTGGGGCGACCGCCGGATTCTGAGCAAGGGAAAAATGGCGATTGTCTGTGCGGGGACGGCGGATATCCCGGTCGCCGAAGAAGCGCGTCTGGTGGCCGAGACGATGGGAAACGAGGTTCTGGCCATTTCCGATGTGGGCGTCGCCGGAATCCACCGCCTTTTCGGGCACCTCGACAAAATTCGCGAAGCACGCTTGTGTATCGCGGTGGCGGGAATGGAAGCGGCTTTGCCCAGCGTACTGGGTGGGCTGGTATCGTGCCCGGTGATTGGCGTGCCGACGAGCGTGGGCTATGGCGCGCACTTCAACGGTTTGGCTTCGCTGCTGGGCATGCTGAATAGCTGCGCGAGCAATGTGACCGTCGTGAATATCGATAACGGGTTCGGCGCGGCCTACGTCGGGACGCTGATCAACCGGATCTAGCGAAGGGGCCGCATCGCCGCCATCCAAACGAGCATAGCCAAGGCCACAATCGCCGCGTGAGGCATGCTGATGGCGTCCGCGCTGCTCAACCGGTGCGAGGGCCGACGCCCTCCGATGAGTGAACGCAGGATGGCGAAGATGTTCCGCAGCGTGGAGAGCAGACGCCGCTTCGCCACCACCAGGATGAGTGCCCACAGGGCTCCGATGATGGCGGTTAGCACGAAGACTTGGATCCAGGCTGAGGGCCCGAGCCAAGTTCCCAGGGCGGCCATCAGCTTCAGGTCGCCGCCGCCGCGCCCGCCTACCAGCCACAGGGGCAGATAGACCACGATAGCCAGTAGGCAGCCAAGGCCGGCTTCCCGCGGTGAGCCCTGCGTCACTTGCCAAGCAATGCCCGAGGCGAGCCCGGCCATGGTGAGCCAGTTGGGGATGCGGCGCCAGCGCAAGTCCCAAACGGCGGCGATCAGGGCGATAACGAGTGCGCTGGTGGAGGCGAAGGCCACGTCGGAATGCTAGCAGACTTATCGGCGGGTCCAGTAAAGCAGCAGCCCGAAGAGCACGCCCCAGCTAATGGCCACGAAGTTCCAGTACATGGCGACAATGCTGGCCCGGTTGCGCTGTTTGCGGAGGGCTTGTTCGGTGACATCAATCCAGCCGTGGACGCTGCGAAGAAGCGACACCAGGGCCGCAACGCCGCCGAAGACGTGCAGGCCATGGAAGCCGGCAAAAATGTAAAAAACGTTGCCACGCTGCAAACCAGCTAGCGCTTCGAAAGCGCCTTGACGTTCAAGTTCGGCGCACGCGGCAAATTGGCTGATGAGAAAACTGGTGGCCAGGGCAATGGAGATCACGATCCAGTAGCGGTAGAGGCCCATGCGTCCACGGCGGATGTGCCAACGAGCCGTGGCCAGCGTGGCGGCGCTGGCGGCGATCAATAGCGTACTGAGCCAGAGGGCGGCCGGCACCTGAATCAGCGCGCCTACGTTATTCGGCAGCACCCAGGCGTAGGAAAAGATCAAGGAGCCGAAGAACATGGTGAGACTGCCGAGAAATGCCAGCATTCCCACCTGGGGCAAGTTGGGCCAGTAGCGAAACTTTGAGATCGCTTCCACTCTTCCTATTGGACGCCAAACGGGCATCCAAAGGTAGATTGAATTAGACGAGGGCGGTGTTGGGTCCGGTGAAGTCCGGGGGGACCTCGCCGCCGCGGTGGGCCCAAATCGCGAGCGAAAGTGCGCGCCGGATCTCGTCGCTTTGGGCGAAGTGGCGCGGGATGCGGACCTTCACCCAAGGGCGTTCCACCAGCAGGTCACCGGTGAAAGAGGCGAAGTTCATGGCGCAGATTTGGCGATACGGCAGGTGCGCTTCTCCGAACAGCGTTCGGGAGACCAAACCGGCGGGAGTGAGTTCAATGCTTTGAGAATGCAGCAAAAGACGGTGCAGACAGAAGGCGAGGCAGGCGACGGTGACCGGTGCCCAGCGGAGGTCAGCGAAGGTGATGACGACGCAAGCCATCGACGCCACGGCGTACAGCAGCGGAAACTTTATGGAGGGCAGATACACCGCGGACATGCTGGCAGTGTAGTGGCCGCGGCGGAATCCGCCAAGATCCAGGACCTACAGAACCCGATGCGGCAGCATCCGGTGAGATACACTCTAAGTTTCCCCACAAACACCATGCGTTGGAGCCAACTTTTCATTCCCACCCTGCGGGAGAACCCCGCGGAAGCCGAAGTCGCCAGCCACCAGTTGCTGCTGCGAGCCGGTTATATTCGCCAGCTTTCGGCTGGTCTCTACAATTACCTCTTTCTGGCGCAACGAAGCCTGAATAAGATCCAGAAGATCATTCGCGAAGAGATGGACGGGATCGGTGGACAGGAACTATTTCTGCCTGCGCTGAATCCGGCCGAGATCTGGCAGGAGAGCGGGCGTTGGACGGGCATGGGCGCGAACATGTTTCGCCTCAAGGACCGCAACGGCCACGACCTCTGCCTCGGCATGACCCATGAGGAAGTGATGACCTCCGTCGCGCGCGGCGAGGTCCGCAGTTACCGCCAATTGCCGCAGATCTGGTACCAGATTCAGACCAAGTTCCGAGACGAGCCTCGCCCCAAGTCCGGCCTGCTGCGTGTACGCCAGTTCATCATGAAGGATTCGTATTCCTTCGATATCGACGCCGCGGGACTGGATGCGGCTTACGACAAGCACTACGAAGCCTACTGCCGGATCTTCAAGCGCTGTGGTCTTGAGTTTGCCGCGGTGGAAGCCGATTCGGGCGCGATGGGTGGCTCGCAATCGAGCGAGTTCATGGTTCGTACGGATGCGGGCGAGGATTTCATCGTGCATTGTCCGTCCACCGGATACGCGGCCAATTTGGAGAAGGCGGTTTCGCAGCCGCAACCTCCCGCTGTGCCGGACCCCGAGGGCGACCTCACACCCGAGGAGTTCCATACGCCCGGCTTCAAGACGATTGACGAAGTGTCGGCGTTCACCAAGCTGCCGCAGACGTCACAGATCAAGTCGCTGGTGATGGCCGCTGACGGGCAGCCGGTGATGGCGTTGCTGCGCGGCGATCATCAGTTGAGCGAGACGAAGTTTTCGGCGGCGATCGGTGGGCCGAAGGAATTGCGTCCCGCGACGCCGGACGAGATGCGCGGTTGGCTGGGCGCCGATGCCGGATCCTTGGGTCCCATCGGGGTGAAGATGCGCGTCATCGCCGATGCGGCGCTGGAAGGCCGCCGCAACATGATCTGCGGCGCCAACAAAGACGACTATCACCTGAAGAATGTCACCCCTGGCAAAGACTTCAAGGCGACTTACGCCGATATCCGCCAGGTGGTGGCGGGCGACACGGACGTCATTACCGGTGCGCCGATCGATGTCTACAAGGCTGTCGAGATCGGCCATATCTTCAAGCTTGGGTATAAGTACTCAAAGGCGATGGGCCTGAGTGTTTTGAATGCCGAAGGCGAAGAAGTTACGGTCATCATGGGCTCCTACGGCATCGGCGTCGAGCGCATTCTGTGCGCCGCCGTCGAGCTTTATCACGACAAGGACGGCATCGTCATGCCGGCCTCGATTGCGCCTTTCGACGTGGTGATTACGCCGGTTAACATTGCCGATGCGGCCCAGAAAGAGGCGGCGCAGGCGCTCTACGAAGAGGCCAAGAAGGCTGGCCTCGATGCGGTGCTGGATGACCGCGAAGAGCGTGCGGGCGTGAAGTTCAAGGACGCGGAGTTAGTCGGCATTCCCTGGCGCATCACGGTCGGCAAGAAGCTGGCCGAGGGCAAAGTGGAAGTAAGCGAGCGCAAGGGCAAGAAGTCGCAGGACGCTTTGTTGAGCGAAGCGATTGCGTTAGTGAAGGCGGGCATCTAACGGTCCCTATGGATTGGTCCGCTGTTCGCGCCGAATTCCCCGCGCTCGCTCAGTGGACCTACTTGAACGCGGCGACCTTCGGTCACTTGCCGGCAAGTGCGACCCGCGCGGTGAACGAACATTTCGCTCACCGCGATGAACTGGCCTGCTCGGATTTTCTCGAGTGGTTTGGCGATGCCGATCGCCTGCGGGGGAAGCTGGCCAAGCTCTTTGGCGCGACAGCGGACGACTTTTGCTTTATCCCGCATACCTCTTACGCGCTGTCGATGCTCATCAACGGCATCGATTGGCAGCCGGGCGACCAGATTGTCACGCTGTCGCCCGAGTTTCCTAACAATGTCTACTATCCGGCGATGCTGGCCGCCAAGGGTGTGGAATTGGTGGAGCAGCCATGGCCGATTTACGACGCGATTGACGCGCGGACGCGCTTGGTGCTGGTAAGCGCGATGAATTACTCCACCGGCTTTCGGCCTCCGCTGGCCGAACTGGGGAGTTTCCTGCGGGAGCGTGGAATCTGTTTCTACGTGGACGGTACGCAGGGCGCGGGCGCCTTTGAAATCGACTTACAAACGATTGACTGCGATCTGCTCGCGGTGCACGGCTATAAATGGATGAATGCGCCCGCGGGTGCGGGCTTTGCCTATGTTGCGCCGCGGGTGCGCGAGTGGCTGTCGCCGATGGTGATTGGCTGGCGCAGCGATCGCGGCTGGCGCGAGGTGAATCAGCTGAATCACGGCGTTCCGTCGCTGCCGCTGGGGGCAGAGAAGTATGAAGGCGCGATGCTGGCATCGACGCTGCTCTACGCCCTTGAAGCGTCAGTGGACCTGATTCAGCAGATCGGCATCGGACAAATCGAGCGCCGCACATTAGAATTATCTGGAATGTTGCGTGCACAGCTAGCCGGGCTTGGCGCCCAATTTGCTGATCCTGGCCCGAGTCCGATTGTTGCGGCGCGCTGGGCGCATCGGGATGCCGGAACGCTTGCGCTGGCGCTGAAGCGGGAGCGCATCGTCGTTTCGGCCCGGCACGGTCATCTGCGGATCTCCACGCATTTTTTCAACGATGAGCAGGACGTGGAACATTGCACGCGCGAGTTGGCGAAACTCCTATGATGTGGCCGCGGCACGCCCTCGCTGTGTTCCTCCTGGCGGCGCTCAATCTAGGGCTCTACGGACGGCTGTACTCGCCGCTGGATCATGCCTTTCCGGAAGGCGAAGCGGCTTCAGCGGCGGTGACTCGCTTCGTTGGGGAGAACCCGCATCCGTGGGGCTGGAACCCGGAGAAAGACGGCGGTCAGCCGACGCAAACGGTCGCTCTCCCCGCCTTTCACTACGCCGCGGCATTGCTGACCAAGCTGGGCAACGAACCACTCTATGCCCACCGGATTCTCGCCGTCACGCTTGCCCTGCTTGCCCCGCTGGTTCTCTACTGGATGCTGCTTTCCTTCGGTCTCTCCTGGGGTGCGGCGACCGGGATGGCTTTCGGGATCGCGCTCCTTTCGCCGTTTCAGCGGCATGACGGCAGTCCGTTGAGTTTTCTTCCGGCTCGTCTCCACTACCTTGAGCAATCTGGCGACGCACCTTTTGTGGCGGGCTTAACGTTTCTGCTCGTCGCGCTTCCGCTTCTCTGGCGTGCCGGCCTCCGCCGCGACGCCGCTAGCCTGTTTGTGGCGGCGGTGAGCATCGCGGTGGTCCTGCTGACCAGTGGCGCCGCCTCGTTGGTATTGGGCGCCACGATCCTGATGTTGGAGGTGGCGATGCTTGGCATTGCGGGTGAGTATCGCTTTTCCCATCGCCGTATCTTCGCCGCAATGCTATGGGGCTACTTACTCTCGTGCTTCTGGCTTGGGGATCGAGGATTTACCTCCGGCTTTGACCTCCCCTGGCTCAAGCTTCTCTTGGGCGCGATTATCATCCGACTGTTGTTTCTGGGCCGCCGCCAACCGTTTCTTTGTTTCACCGTGTTGTCGCTTTGGGCTCTCAGCTATCTGACCTATCGCCTGTCAATTCCCGCCCTGGAGATTGCCCTCGAGTTGTTTGTTCTGTTGGCGTTCCTGACGATCGCGGTGAAATGCTTCGAGCAACGCTCCTGGCTATTCCGCGCTCTGACCCTGGTGCCCCTGATTTGCCTGCTCATTTTGCGCGCCGATATTCGGCCCCACGCTCCACGATTGCCTCTTGGGAGCGTTCCAGTTGTGGAGCCAACCGCATCGAGGATCTACTTGCTGAGTGCGGCCCGTCTTAAGGCTCAGGTTCAGGAGTGGCGGGGAACCTGGGGGATGCGCCCGCCCAGCGAATCAGAGGCCTTTAAAGCTACCCGCTGGCTGGTGGAGCATCCGCCGAAGGGCCGCGTTCAAATACTTCACCCGAACCTCTCGCCGCGGCTCAATGCCTGGGTGCCGTTCGCGCAGACACAAACTGTGCGCGACAACGATGCCGAATACCGCATCTGGAGGCCGTTTCCAGATCGCCACCTCCCCGCGCTGGCGCGGATCGGCGGTCTGGCGGTCGATCGCTTGCCCTTCACCTCACTGGCTGGCACGACGGGCGGCTCTCCGCTGGAGTTCGAGTGGCTTCGTTCCAGCCGGATCCGCGTTACCGGTAAGTTGGCCAAACCTGAATCTTTGCTGGTGAAGGTGAATCACCACCCGGGTTGGCAAGCCCAACTGAACGGGCAAACCGTTCCGGTTGGCCGATCCGATCTGGGCTTCATGACCTTCACCCCGCCCGCCGGCCCCATCGACCTTCAACTCGAATTCAATGGTACCGGCGAGCAACATTTCTGGGGTTACTTGAGCGCCTTCACCTGGTTGGCCAGTCTGGGTTATGTGGCATTCCGGAGTTGGCGACGGTGAAACTGGTTGCCGAAGTTTTTCAACTCTTCGGCCGCGCTTTGTGGAGTGCGCACCTGGACGGTTGCTACGCGATCGCGAAAGGCGCTGCCTACTCGGGACTCTTGTCCTTTTTCCCGGTGTTGACGACGCTGACGGCGATTCTGGTGCAGGCTAACGCCAAGTCCGTTTCGAGTAACTTGTCGCGCTTCTTTTTTGAAGTCGTTCCACCGGGCTCAGAAGAGTTTGTTCTTTATGTATTCGCTGAACGCGGCTCCCGCCCCATCTGGCTGCTGGTGGTCGCGACTATCCTTGCGATCTGGGCCGCCTCCGGGGTGATGGTGAGCCTGATGGATGGCTTCCAGGCCGCTTACCGCTTCAAAAATTCGCGCAACTTCTGGCGTCAGCGCGGGGTGGCGATCGCGTTGGTTTTCGCGGTGGCCTTGCCGGCGATCGGCGCTTCAGCCTTGCTGTTTTTTGGCGAAACCGTGGAGCGGGCGGTGCTGGTGGGCCTGGGATTCGACGCCCGTTCCATCGGCACCGGACTGCTTTGGCTGAGCTCGATCACGCGGATCGCCATCACTTTCGGGACGGTGGTTTTCGTGACGACGATGCTCTATCGCTTTGGGCCATCGCGTCCCCGTTCCTACCGCCGTTTGTGGCCCGGCGCGGTGGTGGCGACACTACTCTGGCTGGCGGCTACCTCGGCCTTCAGTTGGTATGTGCAGAACATCGGGAGCTACAACGTGTTGTATGGCAGCATCGGCGCGGTGATTGCCCTTCTGGTGTGGCTTTACTTGCTCGCCGGCATTGCTCTGGTGGGTTGCGAGTTCAATGCGGAGGGCGAGCGCGACTGCCGCGCTGGCAAGCGCCGCGTGCTCTTCAGTTAACGCTACTCCAGGATGCAGACTTCCTTCAGGTTCCGGTAGTCCTCCGCGTAGTCCAGGCCGTAGCCTACAACGAATTCATCGGGAATCTGGAAGCCGACATAGTCCACCTTTACCGGGCGCAAGCGACGCTCGGGCTTGTCTAACAGCGTGGCGATACGCAGCGACCGTGGCTGCCGGGCCTCCAGCAGACTCTGCAGGTAGGTAAGCGTGATGCCGCTATCGACAATGTCCTCGATAATGATCACGTCCGCGCCGGCGATGGAGACGTCCAGGTCCTTCAGCACCCGGACTTCGCCCGAACTGCTTTTTCCCCGGCCGTAGCTGGAGACACCCATGAACTCGATGCGCGCTGAGCGCCGGATGGCGCGTGCGAGGTCGGCCATAAAGATGAACGAGCCCTTCAGAATGCCGATCAGGTAGATGGGGCCATCGCCGGGTAGATCCTCGTCAATCTGCTCTCCGAGTTCGGCGACGCGCTGCCGGATCCGCTCAGCGGAAATCAGGATGCGCAGGCTGGCGGGGTCGCGCAAAGTGGTGAGCGGAACAGAATTCGACACGGAGTCCTCAATTCTCGAATTTCGGGGTTTCCTGCCAGTGTAGTATGATTCAGCCAGGAGACCTTTACCCTGTCCAACTGGCTCGTCGCGGCCCAAGCCGCCGATTCTAAGAAGGCGATCAACCTGCGGGTTCTCGACCTGCGCGAAGTCACCAGCTTTACTGACTACTTCGTTATTTGCTCCGGCGCGAACTCGCGTCAAGTTCAAGCTATCGCCAATGAGGTGCAGCAGAAGCTGTCCGAGATGGACGAAAGGCCCACCAATGTGGAAGGTTTAGAGAACGCGGAATGGGTCCTGATGGACTACGGCGATCTCGTCGTCCACGTCTTTTCCGAGCCCGCCCGCGCCTACTATGACTTGGACCGCCTGTGGCGTACCGCCCGGGAAGTGACGATTGAAGGCATCACCACCGCCGCACCGGTGGGTGCCTAATCGAAGAGTTTGATCTGATCCGGCACCGCCGGCTTGGCCTTTTTCTGTTGGCGCAGTTGGCTGCCGCCCACCACCCCGAGAACTTGTAGATCCTTCAGCGCCGGCCGCGGAAGGAAGAGTTTCTGGGAATTCCCGGCTGGGTCAGGCGGCACAACTGTAAAACCGAGGGGATCCGAATCCAGGAGCCGATTGGGCAGCAAGGCTTCCATGACGTCTCCATCCCGCCAGACGAAGCGAATCCACAGGCCTTCCTGCTTCGGCCGGGAGGCAAAGGTCCGTTTTTCCAGGATTTTTTCGGCATTGTCCCAATCTCGAACAAAACAAACACATTTGATGTCCGTATAGGGCAGGACGGTGACGGTACCGCTGGGGCTGAGCAGTTCCAGACCTTCGGGCTGCAGGAAGGTAGCCGGCTGCACGAAGCCGGTTAACAACTCCCGGTCGAAGCGGACGCACGTCACTTTTTTATTGGTTGAGACGGCCAAGCCCGCACCTAAATCCTTTGAAATGTTTCAAACAGTTTCGCGCTTATTGTATCATTGGCTCCAGGTGACGCGGTTTTCCGATTTTGCGGATGCCGCTGGTGGTAAAGGTTCGCCAGGTTTTCGCCTGGGCATTCAATGAGAAAAGCGCCGCGTCCGGAGTCTTCCGCGCCACTGCCGGCTTTCATCCGGGCGTATCTGGATTATTGCCGGATCGAGAAAGGGCTCGCCGCGCTCACCGTTGACGCTTATCGCCGTGATCTTAAACAGTTCCATGAGTGGTGCGGGCCAAACGGCGGTTCAGCCGAAGTTCCCAGCGACGACTTGGTCCGTCGTTATCTCGACTCGTTGTACGAGTCCGGCCTGGCTGGCCGCTCCATCGGGCGTCATCTCGTGAGCCTGCGTAACTTCTACCGTTTTCTTCTGGCCGAGAACCAGATCACGCGGGATCCTACCGCGTTGATTCCGTTGCCCCGGCAGTGGAAGGCCTTGCCGAAGTATCTGAACCGGCAGCAGGTGGAACAGATCACGACTCCGCCGGCCACCAATGACGGTCCGCAACGTCTACGGGATCAGGCGATGTGTGAATTGTTGTATGCCTCTGGCCTGCGGGTTACCGAGCTTTGCCGGCTGGAGACGGCCGACCTGAATGCGGAGTTGGGTGTGCTGCGGGTGCTGGGCAAAGGGAACAAACAGCGGATGGTGCCCGTAGGCAAGCAGGCGTTGACGGCCATTGCGGACTACTTGGCCGGCGCGCGGCCATTGCTGCTGAAGAATCGCGTTTCGAGGTACCTCTTCGTCACCGCGCGCGGTGGTCCACTGACGCGGCAGGGATTCTGGAAAGCTCTCGGACTGCGCGGCCGGCGAGCCGGAATCTTCGAAGGGCTAAGTCCGCACGTGCTTCGCCATACCTTCGCCACCCATCTGCTGGAGGGTGGTGCTGACCTGCGCAGCGTACAGACCATGCTGGGTCACGCCGACATCTCCACCACGCAAATCTACACCCATGTCGCGCGATCCCGGCTCCGCCAAGTCGTCGACCAACACCATCCCCGTGCTCAGCGCTCTCGCTCTCCGGTCACTCCCGTTCCGGAAGAGAGCGCGCGAAAGGATCCCCATGAGTGACTATATGTTCATGCTTGAGAGCCGTTTGAGCTCCGAGCAGAATCGTGCCTTCAATGCGGTTGTCGCCGCGGCTGAGTCGGAGTACAACCTCTTTCTTACCGGCGGTGCTGTCCGCGACTTGCTCGGCCACTATCCGATTCGCGATCTCGACTTTACCGTGGAAGGTACCCCGGGCAAGCTTGCAAAGGATTTGGTGAAGAGCGCTGGGGCGGTGCTGGTGGCGGAGGACGCGCATCGCAAGAGTGTCGACTTACTGTTTCCGGGCGACGTGAGCGTGGAGATCTCGATGTCGCGGTCGGAACGCTTTCCGAAACCGGCCTCCCGGCCAGTGGTTGCGTCGGGGCCGATCTACGACGATCTGAAGCGTCGCGACTTCACCATCAATTCCTTGGCGCTGTCTCTCAATCGCGCCTCCCGCGGCCTGCTGCTCGATCCCAACAACGGCCTGGCTGATCTCGAGATGAAGCAGTTGCGCACGGTGAGCAACTATTCCTTCTACGACGATCCAAGCCGCATTCTGCGCCTCTTCCGCTTTCAGGCGCGCTTCGGCATGACTCTGGACGAGCGCACGGCCAATCACCTGGAGAATGCATTGACGGCGGCGATGCCGGCGCAGATTTCGGCGGAGGCGAAGCATCGCGAACTGCTGGCCATCGCCCGCGAGTCCAATATCGCCGAGGTCTTCCGGCTGTTGGAAGAGCGTGGACTCACCTCGCTTTTCGCGCCGTCCTTGATCGGCCCCAAGTTCAACGCTCAGGGGCTGGGCAAGCTGGAAAAGGCCAAGGCACAGGTTCCCTTCGGGGTCGACCTGCATACGGATCACCTGGCGATTTTTCTGGCGACGCTAACCGAGAAGTTCTCACCCAAAGACAAGGCGGCGCTGATTCAGACGTCGCAAATCTCCAAGCAGGAATCGGACAACTGGCAGAAGCTGGAAGCGAAGGCGAAAAAGCTGGAGCGCGATTTGACCAGCACCAGTTTGCAGCGTGCCTCCAAACTGTATCTCGCTCTGATTGCGGCCCCCGGAGAACAGATCATTTACCTGATGCTGCATTCCACTCAGCGCATCGTGCAGGACCGGATCAAGAACTTCCTGCAGAAGCACGTGCTGGCGGCCCAGGAGATCAACGATTCCGACGTGGAAGCGGCCGGCTTTACGCCCGGCACGCCGAAGTTCGTCAAGGCGAAGGCTGACATGTTGGCCAAGCATCTTGACGCGCGCCCGAAAAAGGTGGAAGTGGTGCCTGAGCCGCCGCCCTCTCCCCCCCGCGGCCCTGGACGGCCTCCTGGCCGACCGCCCGGACGTCCCGCGCAAGCCTAAAGCGGTCACCGGGAAGTGCCGATACTCCCCTGTTGAACCGCGGATTCTTCTACATTGGTCTTGCTCTAGCCATCCAGGCCCGGGCCGTGACAGTCCAACAGTCCGGTTTCGCCCTTGAGGCCAGCGAGCAGAGTTGCGCGCTGACAAAGCCGGCGACGGTTTTTGAGTCGACGGCGCGCCAAGCATTCTTCCGGCTGATTCTGGCGAGCGTTCGCGTTACGGATCGGTTGACGATCGATTGGCTAGATCCAGCGGGCACCGTTTCGGTCACCGTGCCATACGAACAACTCCCCGCGGCGGCCTCCCTCTGCTTTGTCAGCCAGTTGCCGATTGCCGGATTTGCCCCGGCCACGCAGCCCGGCGAATGGAAAGTGCGGGTGCAGATTAACGGGGCCGTAATTCACCAGAGCGCGTTCCGGATCAAAGAGGATCCGAGCGCGAGTGGCGTCACGGTGCGTTCGGCGAACCTGCGTGAGGTTTCGCCAACGGAGACGGAACTAGTGGTGGAGGGCTTCGGCTTCGCGGCGGAGTCAGTCGTTAACATTGCCCAGTACACGACGGCCGGAGGGTGGAACTACCTGTTTCAGCTGTTCCCGACGACGGCGAGCGCATCGCGAATTACGGTCCGGCTGCCGGCGATGGCTGCGGCGGAGTATCTGGTGATCTTACGGAATCCCGACGGGAAGCTGAGTGCTCCGGCGCGCTTTGTTGTTTCGCGCGGCGGTTACCGGCTTCCGACCCGGGCGGGCGAGCCCTGGGTGCTAACGCAGGGTCCGTACGGTTCGTTCTCGCATTGGGGACGAAGTTTGCACGCCTACGACATCGCCCCGACGGGCGGCTCTTGTGTGGTGGCGATGCGTGGTGGCGTCGTTTCCGCCTATGATTTGGGCTACGGGCAGACGCCGCATTTGCGGATCTTCGGCAATTACATTACGATCGCGCATGACAACGGCGAGTTCAGCCACTATGCGCATCTGCGATCCGGCACCTTCCGCGTGCGGACGGGCCAGGTGGTGGAGCAGGGTCA
Organism: Bryobacter sp.; assembly: GCA_022843605.1. Classification (GTDB taxonomy): domain Bacteria; phylum Acidobacteriota; class Terriglobia; order Bryobacterales; family Bryobacteraceae; genus JALHNI01. Next base: position 89,083 of record JALHNI010000004.1, on the reverse strand, counting down.
GGCGCTTGCGACGGTCGGCACATCGGGATACTCGTTTGGGACGCATGTGCACGTCCACGTGACCCGCGCGCACTGGATTTCCACGCCCAGCATCCCTTTTCAGTTTGAGGATCTGCCGGCCTCTTCGAGGCACGGCTTTCGGGGTACCTTTACTTCCCGAAACGCCTCACCCTATGGAAGCTGCAGCAGCAGTGCGGCGCCGCCAATGCAACTGAGCCGCTCGACGACGACGCTGCGTGGCAATCCCGTTGCCGCCGCCCCCACCTGGACCGGCCAGGTAGCGATCGCCGACTGGTGGCATAAAACCATGACGGTCTCCCGCGGGGCCCGCGCGGTAGACGTCAAAGTAACCTGGGACGGTGCCGCCTACGACCTTGATTTGCATCTGGTGAGTCCTTCCGGCCGTCACTTCAGCCCGTGGGACGACACCACGGGATATGCCCCGGCCAGCTTGGTGAAGGAGTTTCGCATTCCCAATCCAGAGCCGGGCATCTGGCGCGTTTCCGTGCAAGGGACGCGCGGTGCGGGCGAAGCGATACCCTTCCGGATCTTCCAGGCCGCGCTCTAACTAAGTCGCCGGGCTCGTGCTATCACTAATCCATGCGTTTGTTTCTTGCTTTGTGTGTCACCGTTGCGCTCGCACTTTCTGCTCCTCAAGCCAAAACGCCCGCGCTCTCCGTGGACTTCATCATGCGCGGGTCCAATCTGTATGGCTATGAGCCCAAAGAGGTTCGATGGGCGGGAGACAACCAACACCTTTACTTCCGCTGGAAGCAATGGCAGGATGCCGTGGAGCGGGACTTCGACCTATACGTCGTTCGCCGCGATGGCTCGGGCCTGCGCAAGCTGACCGATGCCGAGGCGAAGTTGGCGCCTCCGCTGAATCCGGTTTATACGCGCGATCGGACACAGGCGGTTTACACGCAATCTGGCGACCTATGGCACTATGACTATCGGCGCGACATAGCGCGGCCACTCACCCGGACCACGGATGCCGAGAGTCATCCGCACTGGATTCTCGACGGCAAACGCCTGGCCTTTACGCGGGTGAATAACCTGTATCTCCTTTCGCTCGAGTCCGGTTTCATTGAGCAGATGACGGACATTCGTCCGGGGGCCGCTCCGCCCGGCGATGACAAGAAAGGAACCGATAGCCAGGAGTTCATCAAGAAGGAAGAGGAGGCGCTGCTGGAGATTGTCCGGAAACGTGCGGAGAAGAAGAAGGAAGACGAGGCGAAGAAGAAACTCGACAATCCGCGTAAGCCCTTTTATCTGGGGACAAAGTTACAAATTTCCGCGCTCACTCTTTCTACTGACGAGAAACACGTGATCGTTTTCCTGCGCGAGACCGCGGATAACTCGAAGACTGCCGCGGTGCCGAATTACATTACCGGCAGCGTTTACGCCGAACAGATTCCGACGCGCACCAAGGTAGGCGACCTGCAACCGGCGATGAAGCTCGGGGTGATGGATGTGCTGACCGGCGAGGTAAAGTACGTCGACGCCGGCCTGAAAGATCGCGAAAAGGACAAAGACGGTAAGGAGAAGAACCGGCCGTTGCAATGGACCGGGCTCCTCTTCAATGACACTCAGGAACGGGCGGTGGTCCGGGCGCGCTCGACGGACAACGAAGACGAATGGATCTTTGCCTTGGATTGGGAGCAGTGCAAGGTCCGGCAGTTAGTCAACCTTCACGACCCCGCCTGGGTGTTGTGGGGCGGGGCCCAGGCCATGGGCTGGATGAATGGCGGAAAGGATTTGTGGTTCACCGCGGAGATGCCCAGTTACCTGCACCTTTACACCGTCCCCTTTGCCGGCGGTGAGCCAAAGGCGTTGACCGGAGGGAAGTGGGAAGTAACTCGGGCCGAGCTTTCACTGGACCGGAAGACCTTTTACCTGGTGACAAACGAATCCCACCCCGGCGAGCAGCATCTCTATTCGATGCCGGCCACGGGCGGCGCCCGCACGCGTTTGAGTGTGGCCGTCGGACAGTATGAGCCCTTGATTTCCCCAGATGGGCAATCGATCGCCGCGCTCTATTCAAAGATGAATCAACCGCCCGAACTTTACATGTTGGAAAAGGGCGGCGCGCTCAAGGCACTTACCCACTCGCCGGCGCCGGAGTTTGCCAGCTACGCGTGGAAGGAGGTGCCGATTGTCACTTTCCGGGCGCGCGATGGCGCCGATGTCTATGCCCGTCTCTATCGTCCGGCTAAGCCGGTAAAGGGCGGTCCGGCGGTGATCTTTGTCCACGGGGCCGGTTACTTACAGAATGCGCATAAGTGGTGGTCAAATTACTCGCAGCCCTACCTGTTTCATCACTTATTGCTGGAGAAGGGTTACACTGTTCTCGATCTGGACTTCCGGGGCTCCGCCGGGTATGGCCGCGACTGGCGGACCGGAATCTTTCGTCATATGGGCGGCAAGGATCTGGACGATCACGTCGATGGCGCTAAATGGCTGGTGGAGCAGCACGGCATTGATCCCAAGCGGATTGGCCTCTACGGCGGCTCCTATGGCGGTTTCATTACCTTGATGGCGATGTTCACCCAACCCGACGTCTTCGCCGCTGGTGCCGCCCTGCGCCCCGTTACTGATTGGGCCCAATACAATCATCCGTACACGGCCAACATCTTGAACGAGCCCCAGCAGGATCCTGAAGCGTACCGGCGCAGCTCGCCTATCTACTTTGCGCAGAACCTAAAAGGTGCGCTGTTGATCTGCCATGGCATGGTCGACCTCAACGTCCATTTTCAGGACAGCGTGCGCTTGGCCCAACGGCTGATCGAGTTACGTAAAGAGAATTGGGAATTGGCGGCTTATCCGGTGGAGGATCACGGTTTTGTTCAACCGAGCAGTTGGGCCGATGAGTATAAGCGCATTCTTAAGCTGTTTGAGACGAATCTGAAGCCGCCAGCCAGGTGAGGAAGTCGCGGTCGCCGTCGAGAAAGTCATAGCGGGAAAAGGTGCTGGGCGGCGCCCAGGCGAGGCGGGCGAACGCCTGATTGACCGGCTCTCCCGTGAACGACCCGACACGCAGAAAGACCAGCAACAATGGACGCTTGCCCGGATAGGCGTACTCATAGCGATGGATCTCGCGCACCCCGGCCGCTTCAATGGCCAGCTCTTCGCGTAGTTCCCGGACGATGGCCTCTTCGGGTGACTCGCCGCTCTCCACTTTGCCCCCCGGAAACTCCCATTTTCCGGCGTGCGATCCGCCTGCGCGCCGTTGCCCAATCAGCATGTTTCCGTCGCGTTCGAGAATTGCCGCCACCACCATCAGCATCTTTCCAGCTTACTGCGTGTCACACTAAAGATGTCCCTCATGCATTCTGCCCAACTGTTAGATCACTTCGAGAATCCGCGCAACGTCGGCGATTTGGCCGCTCCCGCGCAGACCGTGGAGGTGAGTAACCCGGTTTGCGGCGATGTGCTCCGCCTCAGCGTGGCTTGGGATGGCGACAATGTCGCGGAAGTTCGCTACCGGGCGCGTGGCTGCACGGCTTGCGTCGCGGCTGGTTCCGCGCTGACGGAAATGATGGAAGACCAGACTCGGGCGCAGGTGAAAGCGATCAACCGCGAGGCGATTGATTCGGCTCTCGGGGGACTGATCCCCGAATCGAAGCACGTCGCCGTCCTTTGCCTGGACGCGATTCGCGCCTTGATTCGCTAGACTTTCTTTGTGAACTCCCCCAGCGCGGCCGAGACCGTCTTTCTAAATTTTTCCTGTCGCAAGCTGGAGCAAATGGCGGATCGCATCGGCACATGCCTTGATGCGCTTGCCGAGGACCAGGTCTGGCAGCGGGCCAATGAACACTCCAACGCGGTCGGGAATCTGGTGCTGCACCTGGCAGGCAATGTCCGCCAATGGCTCATCTCGGGAGTCGGCCAGCAACCGGACCTCCGCCAGCGCGACGCCGAGTTCGCCGCCCGCGCCGGGCAGGCGAAAGACGATCTCCGGCAGGTGTTGAACCAGACGATTCAAGAGGCGATCGTCGTGCTTCAGGCCTTGCCCGCCGCCCGGTTGACCGAGCTGGTCGAGATACAGGGCTTTCGCCTGACCGCTCTCGAGGCGATCTACCATGTGGTGGAGCACTTCTCCGGCCACACGTTTCAAATCATTCTGCTGACCAAGGCGCATTGCGATGCGCCGCTGGACTTTTACGGCTATCTGTCCGGGCCGCATGAGAACGAAACGCCTTAGGCTATCCTCAAAGTTCATGCGCTGGCTCCTCTTGCTCGCCTCCTCGCTTGCCGCGGCCGATCTCGACCAGGACACCCTCCCTGACAAGTTTGAGCAGCAACTCCTGGAGCGCTTCGTGCCGCGATTTATGGTGAGCACGAAGGATTGCGACGTCCTGCCGGCGGAGTTCGCGAGGCATGAGTCCGCGCCACGGCCAGTATCGCGCAACGGCACGCTGTACGGTTTTGTCACTTTGCGTGGCGAAGGCGAGATCGAATTGCATTATTACCATTTGTGGGCGCGCGATTGCGGCCGAGGTTCGCATCCGCTCGATGTGGAGCATGTCTCGGCGTTGTTGCGGAATCCGAATCCCGATCATGCGGCGAAACACTGGCACGCCGTCGCATGGATGGCGGCCGGGCACCAGGGGACCATTTGCGACACGGCGCACGGCGCGCGAGCTCATTTGCTGGATGCGGCGAAGCAGGGCCCTACGGTCTGGATTTCGCAGGGGAAGCATGCTTCCTTTCTGAGTCAGAAGCTGTGTTCACGAGGTTGCGGGGGAGACCGCTGCGAGAACATGCAGCCTTGGCGTCCCCGAGCGGTGGTGAACGTTGGTTCCGTTGAGCATCCGATGAATGGCTCAGAGTGGATTCAATCCAAGCAATGGGCCTTGAAGCAGAAACTCCGGCCGGAGTTCAGTTCGTCGGTTCAGACCGTGATCGCCCAGTCAGAGGGCATCGCCAACCTCTATCCGGTGCTGGTGCCCGTGAAGGCGACGGTCTTTGCGGGAGATGCCACGCTGGACGCGGTGGGGACGGGCAAGCGCCATGCCGGAGGTGGCGTGGCGACGGGGGCGAGTAGTGTGGCAGAGTCACTAAAAAAGGCGAAGCGGGCCGTGAGTAGCTTTTTGGCGGGGCGCTAGGGCAGCATCAGGCTGCCCAGCACCAGCCCGAGCAGGTAGGCTGCGGCGCAAATCACAATGCTCGTGACGATGAAGCCGGTGAGGTGATACTGCTTCACGGGCGCTTCAGGCAGGGTGTCGGTCTGGTAGCGGCGGCTTCGCCCCATGCGGATGCGAAACTGAGCCGGTTGCCGTTTGGTATCGGTGCCACCCGCGTGAACATTCGTGAACGTTGTGTGATCAGCAGTAGCCATACCCTAAGGATGGCGACCACCCGTCCGTTTGGCGATGAGTCTTCTGGCGTTTTGTACTAGGACTTTCCTCCTGCAGGTAAGGGAGTACGGAATGCGCGGCGCAGGAACTTGCCACTAGCGGTTTTCGGAATCTCCTCGACAAACTCCACCTGACGTGGATATTTGTAAGCCGCCAGACGCTCCTTACAGAACTCGATGATCTCCGCTTCCGTGACGGGGGAACGCGTTGCCACAATGGCCTTGACGGTTTCGCCGCGATAGTCGTCCGGGATGCCGACGACTGCGGCTTCCCGCACCGCCGGATGCTGATAAAGAACGTCCTCCACCTCGCGCGGCCAGACCTTGAAGCCGGAGGCCACGATCATGTCCTTCTTGCGGTCGACGACGTAGAACCAACCTTCGGCATCCATGATGCCGATGTCGCCCGTGAGGAAGAATCCTTCGTGAAAGACTGCCGCGGATTCCTCGGGCCGATTCCAATAGCCGTCAAAAATCATGGGACCCTGCAGGGCGATTTCGCCGGGTTCGCCGGGCGGGAGTTCTCGCGAGGGTTCTTCGGGGTGAACGATTTTGGCGACCGAGTTCGGAATGGGCAGGCCGATGGCGAGCGCGCCGGAGACCGGATCAACGGGTCCAGTGGCGCCGATCGGCGTGAGGTGGCTGGGCGAATTCGATTCGGTGAGGCCGTAAGTGTTGTGGATACGGACGCCAAAACGCCGCTCGAACTGCTCGACGACGGAGGGTGGTACCGGGGCGCCGCCAGTACCGCATTTGGTCCAGTGGGGGAGTTGCTGGCTGCCGGGCTCCTTGAGAAGCGCGATGTAGGCGGTGATGGCGGCTACCGAGATGGTGGCGCGGTGCAGTTCAATCAGGCGGAGCATTTCGGCCGCTTGAAATCGATGCGCCAGGATCAGAGGAGCGCCGGAGAGGGCTGAGAGAGCGATCTGCGCGACGAGTCCGGTGATGTGGAACAGGGGAGCCATTCCGGCAATAACGTCGTTTTCCGTGGCATTGAACCAGGTCTGGAAGACTCGAGCGTTGAAGGCGATCTGCCGGTGGCGGCTGATGGCGCCTTTGGGGTGGCCGGTGGTGCCGGATGTATAGACAAGATAAGCGGCGTCATCAAGGCCGGGGGAGATCCGCACGGTGGGGTCCGGCGGGGGCAGGGCAGAGAACTGGCTCGAAAGCAGGACGTGCGAGACCTGAGTGGAGCCAAGGGCATGACGGCCATGGGCGGCAAAGATTTCGTCGCGAGAAATGTAGGCACGGGCTCCGGAATCGGATAAATGGAAGGCGATTTCCCGTTCTTTAAGGAGAGCACTGAGCGGAACCACGATGGCGCCGAGCATCCAGGTGCCGTATTGAGCGATGAGAAAGTCAGGATCGTTTTGCAGAGAGAGCGCGACCCGGTCCCCAGGGCCGATGCCCCATTGGGCGAGTTGGGTGGCGAAGCGGAGCGCCTCGGTCGCAATGCTGTCGAAGGAGACCCGTGTTTCAAAGTGGAACACCGCCGTGTTCTCCGGAAATTGTCTGGCACGTGCCGCGAAAGCTTCCATCAGCGTTTCCTCCGGCAGCGGAATGAACGCCGGGACGTGGGGTGCATAGTGAGCCAACCAGGGATGCATCGGGGCGAGCGTATCACAGGCGGACCTGAGAGGGCTTTCTAAGGTGATTGCCCCATGCTCGCGCGTCCCGGGATTGTCGAAAGGTGAAGTAGCCCAAAAGGGGCCTGCTTGAGGTGTATTTACGCCCTGAGCAAATGAAAAACAGTTTATGAGCGCCGTTGCTAAGGCCTACATTACCGCTGTCCTGCTTGCCGGATTCGGCATGCTTGCTTACGCGTGCGCAGGCTGGACGAGCATTGCCTGGGCGAAACTCGGGCTCGCTCTCGTCTTTGTAGTGCTGGCTTCCCCGCTGAAGGTAGATATTCCTGGCGTGCAAGGGACGCTCTCCACAAACTACCTGGTGAGCCTGCTGGTGATGGACTACCTGTCGTTTCCGGCCATGTTGATTGTGGCGGCTATCGGAAGCGCGACTCAATGCCTGTGGGGACCCAAGGTTCGGCCCAGCCCAGTGCAGACCCTCTTCAGCATTGCGGGGACGATCCTATCCGCCGGAGCAGGCTACACCGCCTTTCATGCGCCTTCGGTGCGGGCAATCAGCACGAATCCGGCTTTGCTGTTCTTTGTGGCCAGCTTGGTCTACTTCTTCTTCAATACGGTGCTGATCTCCCTGGTGCTGAGCATCACCAACAGCAAGCCAGCGTTCCGGTATTGGTATGAGAACTTCTTCTTTACCGCCCCGCAATACTTGATCTGCGCGGTGCTGGCCTGGGCCTTCTCGGTGCTTTTCGCAGCCTTGGGATGGGAAGTCTCGGTACTGTTGCTACCCACGGCTTACCTGGTGGAACGTTCGTACGGAGTTTATCTGGGACGTCTGGCGGAGGAGCAGCGGCAGGCCAAGCGGATGGCGGAACTTCATCTACGAACGATTAAGGCTCTGGCCTTGGCGATCGATGCCAAAGACGAGACCACACACGACCATCTGCGGCGCATGCAGGTGTACTCTTCGGAGATCGGGCGGGCGATGGGGCTGAGCGATGACGAGATTCAGGCGCTGAATGCGGCGGCACTGTTGCACGACATCGGCAAGCTGGCTGTTCCCGAATACATCATCTCGAAGCCCGGTAAGCTGACGCCCGAGGAGTTCGACAAGATGAAGGTGCACCCGGCGGTGGGCGCCGAAATTTTAGAGGCCGTCGAATTTCCTTATCCGGTGGTGCCGATTGTGCGGGCTCACCACGAACGCTGGGACGGCTCCGGCTATCCCGAAGGTTTGCGGGGAGAGGCGATTCCGATCGGGGCACGGATCCTCGCGGTGGTGGACAGTCTTGATGCCTTAGCTTCAGATCGTCAATACCGCGCGGGGATTCCGCTGGACGACGCGATTCAGGTGATTGCCAGCGAAAGCGGCAAGACGTTCGACCCACGCGTGGTGGACATCGTCGTTCGCCGGTATGCGGAGTTTGAGCGCAAAACCAGGGCCGCTACGCCCACGGTGAGTCGGGTCCGCAACTTCCGGGGGACGACTTACGTGGAGACGACGGCGGTGGAAGAGTCTGGACCCAACACCACCGATCTGGCGCAGATGAATTTCACACTGTCGATTGCCGCGGCGCGGCAGGAGATTCAGACGCTGCTGGAAGTGACGCGCGACATCGGGACGTCGTTGAGCATTGACGATACATTCTCGCTGCTGGCTGGACGGCTCAAGAACATCGTGCCGCATGACAGTCTGGCGATCTACATCACGGAGCAGGATGTGTTGCGTCCCGAGTATGTCACCGGGGCGGAGTCGAAGCTCTTTGGCTCGCTCGAGATTCCGTTGGGCCAGGGCCTGTCCGGCTGGGTGGTGGAGAAGCAACAACCGATCGTGAACGGCAGCCCGTCAGTAGAGCCGGGCTACTTGAACGATCCCACGAAGTTCTCGACGCTGCGTTCGGCGCTCGCGGTGCCTCTGGAGGGGAACGATGGGCCGATTGGGGCGCTGGCGCTGTACTCGAGCCAAGCGGATGCCTTTACGCCGGATCACCTGCGCTTGCTCTTGGCGATCAGCGCCAAGTCTGGCACGGCGATCGAGAATGCGCTGCGCTACAAGCAGGCGCAGCGGTCGGCGGCGACGGATGAACTCACGGGACTACCGAATGCCCGCAGCCTGTTCCTGCACCTGGATAGCGAAGTTAAAGTAGCCATGGCGGGCGAGGGTACCCTGGCGGTGCTGGTAACCGATCTCGATGGTTTCAAGGCCGTCAACGACCATTTCGGCCATCTCGAAGGCAATCGGCTGCTGCAATTGACCGCACAGGGACTGCGGCAAATGTGCCGGGGTTCAGACTACGTGGCGCGTATGGGCGGCGACGAGTTTGTTATGATCCTGCGTGGTGCGACACCAGAGGTCGTCGAGCGGCGTATCAGGAAGATGCGGGAAATGGTCCAGTCGCAAGGCGTGGAAGTGACAGGCCGCGAATGCGTCAGCCTCAGCGTCGGACACGCTGAGTTTCCCGGAGACGGCATTTCCGCCGAGGCCTTGCTCGACGTCGCCGACAAGCGGATGTTCGCCATGAAACAGGAGCTCTACCGGAGCGGCAAGAAGAAGCGCGGCGAGATGTTTACGCCCAGCAGTTAAGACGATATTACAATCGGCTGGATGCTCTCCCGCCGCTCCCTCTTTGCGCTCCTGGTTCAACAAAAGAAGCTCGTCATCCTGCTCGGCGATTCCATTCGCATGGGCTATCAGCCGACGGTGGTGAAGGAACTTGCCGATGTGGCCGAGGTTTGGGCACCGGCGGAAAACGGGGCGCATACGGCCAATCTGCTGGTACAACTGAGCACCTGGGTGTTGCCGAAGAATGCGGCCGTCATCCACGTGAATGCGGGGTTGCACGACCTGAAGACGGTCCACTATGACACGCGTGAACTGGTGGTGCCGCTGAAGCACTATCGGGACAATGTCGAGACGCTGCTGCGGACGATGCGCGACAAGACGACGGCCAAGGTGATCTGGGCAACCACGACGCTGGTGAACGATGAAGGATCGCGACAGGCGCGCGAGAAGAAGCGCGAATTCCGCCGCTACAATGCGGACGTTGAGGCGTACAACCGGGCGGCGCTGAAGGTCTGCAAGAAGCTGGGCGTACCGGTGAACGATCTGTACGCGATCTCCCGGCAGAACGCAGCGTTGCAGATGCCGGATGGAGTGCACTTTACAACTGAGGGCTACCAGGTGCTGGGGAAGCGCGTGGCCGATGAAATCCGTGCCGCGCTTAGCGTGCCACAGCGTACTTGACGAAACAAACCCAATTTAGGAGTTTGGCCTTTCGGCTGAATGGGTTGGAGAGACGAAATCGCCGGCCAGTCACAAGAGAAAGGGGCCGCTTACCGGGTTGGCAAGCGGCCCCAATTCTCTTTCGCGATCGGTGGATTTAGAACACGAAGCGAGCGCCCAACTGCATGTTGCGCGCGTTCTGCCCGACCGTTTGATACTGGCCAAAGCTGGGGCTGGTGATCGTACGGTCGACGTCCTGAAACGAAGTGTTATTGAAGACGTTATAGAACTCGGCGCGGATCTGGAAGGAGACGCGCTCGCGAATGGCAAAGTTCTTGTAAACGTTCCAATCGAAGTTCCGCTCACCGTTTAGACGGTGGGTGTTGCGGCCGAGGTTGCCGATGTTGCCGAGCAGCGGTTGTGAGAGGCCGATGCTGGAAGCGTAGCTGGAGATGACCTGAACTCCGGGATTGGTGCCGAAGGGTGAACCCGCGGAGCCGGAGGGCCGGGGATCGAAGGTAACCGGCCCGGAGACATTCGGGCGGACGTTGCCGCCGCCGCCGTAGAGGCTGATGGGGTCAGTGATGCCGCGGCGGGCCCCGGCCAGGAATGTAACCGGGAAGCCCGACCGGAAGCTGGTGATGCCGGAGAAGCCCCAACCAGCGAGCGTGGTGCGAACGAAACGGCTGGAGGCATCCTTGAACCAACGCGGTTCCCAGGAGTGTGTGAACACGAGCCGCTGCTGGAGGTCGAATTGTGAAACCGAACGGTTGTTCAGGTTATTGCGCGGATCCTGCTGCGCGGGGCCGTCGTTGATCAGCACGCCGAGCACGTCCGAGTTGTCGTCGATCGACTTCGAGTAGGTGTAGTTGGCGCTTACAAAGATGCCGGCAGAGGTGCGCTTCTGCACTTCGAACTGGCCGCTGTGGAAAATGGAGTTTGCGGAGCTTTCGGTGTAGGCGATGCCGTTGTAACGACCGTCGATACGGTTGCTGCGGCGGGCGATGTTGCCGTTCAGGCCGGCGAAGATCGACTGGAACTCGGCGAGACGGGCAGTCTCGTCCGCTTCGCTGCTGGCGGGACGGGCCGGATTGGCTACCAGGTTGAGGTCGCGCGAGCGGGGGAGGAAGTTGCCTTTCGTGCCGACATAGGTGCCTTTGAGGACGATTCCGAAGATGGTCTCGCGCTGGACGCCCAAGCTCCACTGGTGAACCTGGGGATTGGCCAGATCCTGAGCGATGGCCGGACTGATGGCTCCGAAGTTCAGGGCGGTGGTGGAGAACTGGCCGACCTGAGAAGCAGTTTCACGCTGCAGTTGGGCCGTGCCGCCCACAAAGTTGGCATAGCTGTTGTTGCCGGCGAAACTCGCGGCGCCCGACAGCACGCCGGTCACGATGAAGGGTGGCAGGAATCGCTGGTTGGTGATGGGGTTCAGGAAGATAAAATCGTAGGAGATGCCATAGCCGCCCCGGACCACGGTCTTAGTGCTGCCACCGGGAGACCAGGCGAAGCCAAGGCGAGGCGCCCAGTTCGTGTTGCTCTGGAAAGAAGGCTGTCCAGTTTCGAGTAGGCCAAGCGGACCGGCGCCGGCAGCGCCTAAGGCCGTGTTGTTGTTGAGGTTCAGGTTCGAGATGAGCCCGTTCTTTTCCGTCGGGCCTCCGGCCCACTCCATGCGCATGCCAAGGTTGAGCGTCAGGTTGCGCGTGACCTTCCAGTCGTCCTGCAGGAAGGCGAAGACGTTTCGAACGCGGTTGGCACGAACGCTCGATCCGAACCGTTGCTGCACGCTGGCCGGAGTGCCGGTTTGGAAGTCAGCGAAAGAGGCGAAGCCGATCAAGGGTCGCTGAAGGGCGTCGAAGACACTATCCGCCACGAGGTTGAAGTATTCTCCGCCCATCTTGATATTGTGATGTCCGCGTACGATTGAGAAGTTGTTGGTGAACTGATAGGTCTTCTGGGAACGGCCCTGAGGCAGACCTTCCCACACACCAAAAGCGTTGACCGAGCCATCGCCGATCGTAATGCGGGGTCCGAGGGGATGCGGCGTGTCGATGGTGAAGTTGGGCAGGCTGGTGCCGTAGCCGAAGCGGAATTCGTTAACCGCTGAGACGCCGAAGAGATGCGTGTGGGAGACGGTGGCCTGGCGGGGCTCGTTGGTGCTGACGGCGCCAAAGCCGGGAAGGTTGGAGCCGATGAAAGTGAGGCCGGCGCTGGCGCTCGACTGATTGAACAGGGAGTAGCGCGCCCAGATGGTGTCGCGTGATCCGAGGTTCAAGTCGCCGCGGATGGCGAACTGCTTGCTATCGGCGACTTCGGCTGCCGCAGTCTGGATCTGGCCGGAGGGATCGGAGGGCAACTGGTACTGTTGGGCGAGCGCGCGTGAGGTCGGGTCGGTGATGCCGGCCAGTTGGGCCGGAGTCGGAACGCGCGCGATGCGGGCCGCGCCGGCGCCACGGGTCCAGGTCTGCTCATAAGTGGTGTGCCAGAACAGCTTGTTGCGGCCGTCGAAGATCTTCGGTACCCAAACCGGACCACCCAGTTCCCAGCCGGAGATGTTGTTGCGGACAATGTTGGTCTTGCCGGTACGGTCAAAAAACGGGCGGGCGTTGAACTTGTCGTTCTTGAAGTAGTGGTACAGCTCGCCGTGAAGATCGTTGGTCCCGTTCTTGGTGATGTACAGCACCTGCGCGCTCGAATTGCGACCGTACTCCGCGCTGAAGTTGTTGGTGATCACCTTGACTTCTTTGATGGCGGAGAAGTTGAGCGGGCCGAGGGGGCCGCCGGTGCCGGTAACCGACACGTCGGTGGCGGTGATGCCGTCCACAGTGATATTGTTACCGCGTCCACGACCGCCGTTCGAGTTGAAGCTGCCGGATCCGAGGAACGGGTTGTTGCCCGAAACAGGAGCCACGCCAGGCGCGGCGAGGGCAAAGAGGTTCGGGTTGCGGTTCACCGGGATGTCCTGGATCTTGGTGCCCGTGAAGGAAGTCTGGATCTGGGAGTTCTCGGTGTCGAGTGCCGTGACGGCGTCAGTGACGCTCACGGTCTCGGTGATGGAGCCGACTTCCAGGCTGAGACGGACGCTGCCAATTTCACCGGTGCGCACCTCGGCCGTGGTTGTCGTGGAACGGAAGCCTTGCGCCTCCGCGCGAACTTCGTAGTTGCCGATCCGCAGCAGGCTAAAGTTGAATCGTCCCTCGCTGTCGACATCTGCCTGCCGGGTCTCACCGGTTTCGAGGCTCTTCAGCGTGACTTTGGCCTTATTGATGCCACCTCCGCTGCTGTCGACGATGACTCCACGCAGATCGCCGGTGATCTGCGCCACAAGCGCCGGGCTCATCAAAGCCAGGCACTGAATTACTAAGCAAAGCTTTCGCAAATATTTGTTCATTTTTCCACTCTTTTTGGTTTCGGCGCTTGGATCCGCGCAACAGCTGGATCTTCCTATCCCGACGCTACCTGGAGCCGGATACACTCGGGCCGGTTGAATCGGGGGCGGATAGCGTCGGAAAATTGGCAGGTCGCGGCCAATTCCTTATCTTTCACCCAAAGTGATGCAGTTTTAGGGCCAAATTGACTAATTTCTTGAAACTTTAGAAAACAGGGCCATTACGCCCACGACCCTAGTTTGCAAGATAACAAAGTTTTCAATTTTTCACATTAAGACTTCTAACTTTGGAATTATCGATGCGGGTGCTCTTGACGAAAGATACTAAAGTGATATCATATCGATATGAGGTCGACTGACCTCAAGAAATTGGAGAATTCACACATGATTCGCGAAGTGCGAAGCTCGACGCCGTCGGGCATTGCGATGCTCGCTTTGACTTTGTTGATTTTGGGTGCCTCGGTGTGGGGCATCGTCCGGGTCGTGAAAACGCCCGACGCTTGGATGGCCATTCCGTTGGTCCTGCTGATCCTGGTGGACATTCTTCTCTTGTGCGGCCTCTTCACGGTAGAACCCAACCAGGGTGCCGTACTGACATTGTTTGGCGCATATCAAGGGACGGAGAAGAGTACCGGCTTGCGCTGGGCGAATCCACTTTATGGGAAGCGCAAGGTTTCGTTGCGGGTGCGCAATTTCGAAACGCAGAAGCTGAAAGTGAACGATCTGGACGGCAATCCGATCGAGATTGCCGCGGTGGTGGTGTGGCAGGTGGTCGATACGGCCGAGGCGTGTTTCGAAGTGGACAACTACGAGAACTACGTCCATGTGCAGAGCGAATCGGCCCTGCGCAACCTGGCGACGTCATACTCCTACGACTCGCATGACGAACGAGTGAGTTTGCGGGCGTCGAGCGGCGAAATTGCGTTGCATCTGCAGCGCGAGATCCAGGAGCGGCTGGCGAAGGCCGGCGTGCAAGTGATCGAAGCCCGCATCAGCCACCTGGCCTACGCCCAGGAGATTGCGGCGGCGATGTTGCAGCGTCAACAGGCGTCGGCGATCATCGCGGCTCGACAGAAGATTGTCGAGGGCGCGGTGGGGATGGTGGAGATGGCGCTCGAGATGCTGAGCACGAAGGGCGTGGTGCATCTGGATGAAGAGCGCAAAGCGGCGATGGTGTCCAATCTGCTGGTGGTCCTGTGCGGCGAACGCGGCACACAACCGGTGGTCAATACGGGGACAATCTATCACTAAGGAGGTCCGGGAATGAGCGAACGCAAGGCATTTCTCTTGCGGATCGACGAACGGGTCCTCGACGCGGTGAAGCGCTGGGCGGATCAGGATTTACGCAGCCTGAACGCCCAGGTGGAGTTTCTGTTGCGGGACGCGCTCCGCAGGGCCGGCCGGCTCAAGGAAGGCGAAACCGGGGGGGCGAAACCCGCGGGGGAGGGCACTCCGGAATCCTAAAGACCGCTGCCGTGAACGATCGGACGTTTCGCCGTGGGGCTGAACGAATGATTGGTTGCACTGATAGCGGCCGAACCGTTGCCAGTGAAGGGTGATAGTTCAGGAAGGTGGTCGACCAGCGCGGCCAGGAAACTGCGCCCCAGTGGGGAGCGGGTGATGTCGCCCGATTCGAGATGATTGGCGTCGGAGAGCAGTGAGGAGTTCGACAGGACGACCAGATTTGCGCGCAGTGCCGGGATTTTGACAACCAGGCTGGAACCGTAGCCGTTTAACTGCCCGTAGTGCCAAACGACGCGCCGGCCAGCGTAGCTCTGGGAGAACCACCCCAGCGCGTACGGCAGGCCGGGGCTGATGGGCATCCACATCCATTGTTTTTCGCGTTCGCCAAGCATCTCATCGCCATCCAAGGCTGCCATGTACCGAGTGAGATCCTCAACGTTGCTGACTACGCCCGACGCGGAACTGCTTCCGGGCCGGCTGGAGTGCATGCCGGACGGGCTGAGAATCCGGCTGGCGAGCAATTCAGAGAACTGTTGCTGGCTGCTCCGCTCGAGAATTGAAGTCAAGATGCCGTAACGGGCGTTGTTGTAGAGGAAGCTTTCGCCGGGCCGGCCAACGCTGGTATGGGAGAGTAGATGCCTTACCTGCACCCCGGGAAGACCCGCCACGGCATCCTGTAGCTCCAGTTGCCCTTGCGCCACTTCCTGCAGCGCGACGACCGCGGCCATCGTCTTGGTTACCGAGGCAATCTCGCGGGGAGTAGTGGTGGTGAGGTTGCCCCAGTGCCCGCGCCAAGCTACTTCGCCATCAATGACGATAGCGGCGGCTAAACCCGGGATGCGCAGGCGGTTGCGCAGGTCAGAGAGAGAGGCGACGACCGGCTCAAGGCTGGGGTAGGGGAGGGATGGCGTCGGTTTCGCCGAAGGCAGACGAGCCCCGGGTAGCAGGCAGCTCAAGACCAGCAGCGATGTCATCAGCCGAGATTTGCCCGTGCGCGCGCCCCGCATTCTCACAACTTATCGGACGTTTGCGAGAGGAACTTCAGATACCGGCAGATCTAAGGCGCGGGCGCCGCGAGATGGATAACCCCTCCATTTTGAGGGACTAAGGTGCGATTCCATCGCTTGCCGGAGCTAAGAGATTTTACTTAAGAATCCCTTCCACGAGAGCTACGGCCAGCGGATGGTAGGACGAACGGGCCCGGGCAAACAGATCCCGGGCCTTCGCCTTACCTTGCGGCGTGCGAGCGAGCTCGGTATAGAGCGGCCGCAGCATCTTCTGGCGCCCGACCGATAGGAGGAACGGTTCCAGCCGGGCGAGCCCTGGCTCGTAATTGGCGCGGATGGACATGCGCAGCCATTGAGTCAAGATCTCGGAGTTGCCCGTGGAGGAGAGGTGGTAGGCGTCGTCGAGCGTGCGGAGGCTGGTGGCCGGGAGGGTCTCGGGGAGTTGCCGCAGGAATCGCAGCCAATCCTGGGTGATCCAGCCGGTGACGGGGAAGGGTTTTGCCTGCTGGAAGTTGGCTACCGCCTGGTCGATGGCGCTGAAGACCCCCTCGGGTGGCACGGCGCCGCCGTCGGGCAGGCCAGGTTCATAGACCCAACGACTTACGTCGACCGACTGGGTTTCCGGCAATTTCAGCCGCAGATAGTCCAGAAACTGGCTTGTGGTGATGCTCTGAAAGGCGAAGCGGTTGAAATAGTCCTGAAGGAATGCGTCCCAGCGCGGACGGCCGACGGCTCGTTCAAGTGTCCGGAGCAGCAACGCTCCCTTGGCGTAGGGCACCTGGGTGAAGCCTTCTTCGGGGTCCCGGCCGTCGAGGTTCACCCAGAGAATCTGATCCCGCGGGGCGAGCCGCTTCATTTCCTCACGCAATTCGCCGAGTTCGATGGTGAATTCCTTGTCGGCGCGCAGCTTGCCGTAGAGTTTCTCCTGAATGCGATTCTCGAGGTAGGTAGTGAAGCCTTCGTTAAGCCAGAAGTCGCGCCAGGTGGCGTTGGTGACGAGGTTGCCGGACCAGGAGTGGGCCAATTCATGGGCGATCAGCCCGACCAGGCTTTTGTCGCCCGCGAGCACGGTGGGGGTGGCGAAAGTGAGCCGCGGATTCTCCATGCCGCCGATGGGGAAGCTGGGCGGGCCGACGAAGATGTCGTATTGTTTCCAGCGGTAAGGCCCGTACATCTGTTCAATGGCCTGCACCATCCGTTCGGTATCGGAGAACTCGCTGGCCGCAGCCCCGAGGGTGACGGGCTCGGCGTAAACGCCGGTACGGTGCGAGAGCGCGCGGTAGTCGAGGTCGCCCACGGCGAGTGCGAGCAGGTAAGGCGGAATCCGTTCCGGCATCTCAAAGAGGTAGTCGCCGGTGCGGGCCCGGTTTTTGGAGTTGTCAGCGCTCATCACCGCGAAGAGTTCCTTGGGCGTGCGAATGCGGGCTTCGTAGGTGATGCGGATGCCGGGTGAATCCTGAATGGGCACCCAGGTGCGGGCGTAGATGGACTCGGATTGCGTGAAAAGCAGCGGGTGCTTCTTGCCGGCGGTTTGGGGCGGATCAAGCCATTGAAGGGCGGTCGCCTTGGGGCTGGTGCGATAGAAGATGCGGACGCTCTGATGGGGCATCTCCAGCGGGATTTCGAGGCGTGCGCCGAGTACCGGATCGGCCTTGCCGAGCGTGTAGGATCCGGCGTCCCAGTTGCGGCGCACCGGATTCCAAAGTTCGACCCGTTCGATGGTGAGCGAGTGGGTATCGAGGATCAAGGGGCCGTGGCCCTCGACGCTCAACGCGGCGGAGCCAACGAGTTGGCGCTCGCCGAAAAGCACCTCCAGGTCGAGCTTCAAATGGCGGACGCGAGCCATTTCCGGCTGCGCGTAGGAGTGGACATCGACGCGGCGCGGCAATTGGCCACAGCCCGTTAGGACGAGAGCGAGAGTGAAAAGGACTAAGTAGCGCACGGGGTCTCCTGAGCAGATTCCGAAGCAGATTCGTGGATAACGCCACGAGCTGAGAGTTCATTGAGCAGTTGTCGAACGGCGGGGCTGGGCGAGAGGGCGGAGGGCAAGACGAAGGCCCAGGTGAGGTCTTCGCGAAACTCGCGCGTGGAGATGGTCCAGGCGGCGAAGAGGCCAGTGCGATCGAGGCGCGGCGCGATCTGGGCAAAGGAAAGACCGAAATGGGCGGCCAAACTCCTGGCCTCAGCCAGGGTTGGCCGCGGTCCACGGAGGATCAGGTGATTGTCGCCATCCACCAGCAGGCCCAAAGACATGCTCCATTATCGTACCCTCGGAGGGATGCAACGGCTGGTATCGCTTGATGTGTTGCGTGGCGTGACGATCGCTTCAATGGTGATGGTGAACAATCCGGGCTCCTGGGAGCACGTATTCCCGCCCTTGCGCCACGCGGTGTGGCATGGCTGGACGTTTACGGACATGGTGTTTCCGTTCTTTCTCTGGATGGTGGGTGTGGCGATGACCTTCTCCTTCGCCCGCCGCGTCGAGGCAGGGGCGGACCGGGCGAAGCTCTACTGGCACACGCTTCGGCGCGGGGCGTTGATATTCGGCCTCGGCTTACTGCTCAACCTGATTCCTAAGTTCGACTTTGTGAACGTTCGAATTCCCGGTGTTCTCCAGCGCATTGGAATCTGCTATCTCGTCGCCGCGGCGATCTTTCTATACACGTCCCGGCGGGGACTGGCGGTGGCGGCCGCTCTGTTACTCGCTTTTTATGCGGCGCTGATGATGGGGCATGGGTATCCGGATCCCTGGGATATGGGAAACAACTATGCTCGCTCAATCGACAGTCTCTGGCTGACGGGCCACATGTGGACGCAGACCAAGGTCTGGGATCCTGAGGGTATCGTAAGTACGATTCCGGCTATCGCCACGTGCCTACTGGGAGCCTTGGCCGGTTACCTGATTCGGTGTGGGCTGCCGGCCGCCGAGAAGATTGGCTGGCTCTACTTCTCTGGAAACTTACTCCTGTTGTCGGCTTTGTTCCTCGAGCCCTGGATGCCCGTCAATAAGAGCTTATGGACGAGTTCTTTTACCCTGCTGATGGCCGGACTCGCTTCCATCTGCTTCGCGTCATTTTACTGGCTTTGCGATGTACAGAAGGTCCGCCGTCCTTTTGAAGTGTTCCGCATCTACGGGCTGAACGCGATTGTGCTGTATGTCCTTTCGGGGATGTTGGGGAAGATACTCGCACTTACCGGGGCCGGACAGTGGCTTTGGACGAACGTTTACTCCGGTCTGTTTACTGACTTACGTCTCGGTTCTCTCGGGTTTGCACTGACGGAAGTCGTGCTGATCTTCGGAGCGGCCTACGTGATGTATCGCCGGCAGTGGATGGTGAGGCTGTAAGTCATGCGGATCTTGACGAGTGCGGACATCGCCTTGGCGATCACTATGCCGGAGGCCATGGAGGCGATGCGCCGGGCCTTTCTGCAGATCTCGTCGGGCGAGTGGATGGTGCCGCCGCGGCTGGCGATACCGACTCCGCATGGCGTTACTCTCTCAATGCCCGCTTACCTGCCGCCCACCGCGGCGACCGGTGGAGTGGTAACGGTGAAGGTGGTGTCGGTGAATTCCGGGAATGCGAAGCTGGGGGTGGGCGTGATTCAGGGCGCCGTGCTTGTCTTCGACGACCGGACAGGCATCCCGCGCGCGCTGATCGAAGGCCGGGCGTTGACGGCGCTGCGGACGGGAGCCGCCACCGGCTTGGCTACAGATCTGCTGGCGCGCAAGGATGCGCGGGAACTGACGATCTTTGGCGCGGGCGGCCAAGCGGAGCAGCAGATCAACGGCGTGCGGGCGGTGAGAGAGATCACCAAGCTGACGGTGGTGCGCCGGGGCGATGTTTCGGGACGGCTGAAGGACATCGTGGTGACGGCGACGAACTCGCCGATACCAGTTTTCCGGGCAGAGCAGTTGGATCCGGGAACGCACATCAACGCGATCGGGTCCTATCGCCCGGAGATGCGGGAGTTAGACGAGGCGACGATGGCCCAGGCGAAAGTGATTGTGGACTCACGCGAGGCTTCGCGCGCGGAAGCCGGAGAGTTGCAGGGCGGCGTCCCGGTTCACGCTGAGTTGGGCGAGATTCTTTCCGGTCGGGCGACCGGTCGCGTGGGACCCGACGAGATCACCGTCTTCAAGTCAGTGGGCAATGCCGTTCAGGACGCTGCAATTGCGGCGGCGATCCTGGAATCGGCCGAGCGGCGAGGTTTGGGTCAGATTTTCGCCTTCGGGTAACGCTGGCGGATCCAGTCGACAAACTTGTCGGGCACGGCCATGGTGGAGAGGCGGCTTTGCCGGACCAGGGCGAAGTCGGCGAACAGGTTCGAGCCTTTGACCTCGGCGAGACTGGTGGGGGGATCCAGTTGGGAGACGAACTCCAGGTCGACGACGGCAAGTTTGGGGTCTTTGGGGTCCGGACGGGGCTCGGAGGCGACTTTAGCCAGACCGACAATCGACGATTCGCCGGTGCTGTGGTAGATAAACACGCGGTCACCGGGGCTCATAGTGCGAATGGCGGCAAGCGCCTGGGCGTTGCGGACGCCATCCCAGGTGGTGCGCGAGTCACGCTTCAGGTCGGAGATTGAGTAGACGGCGGCCTCAGTCTTGGCCAGAAAGTACGGCATTTCCCATTAGTACCGCAAAACGTTAACCTGCCGGCGCCGGCGGGTAGGTTCCCAACGGTCGCCGAATCAGCTAAACTGGCATATAATCAAGGTGTTGTCCCGGCTCCCGGTGGTTGGGGCCCCGGTGTGACGATGCCATTACGTCGGATTGCTGGCGGAGGAGTTAGCGGATGAGGATCAGTTTGGGTCGAGGACCGGCCTGTCGCGCGGCCTATTGCACGGTTATGGCTTCGATCTGTGTCTGCCTACTGGGAGCACAGCAAGTCGAGAAGTCGAATAAGAACGACAAGAGCAAGATTGAAGTTGTATCGCCCGGCGCCGCTCCGGAGCTGGAACTGAAGAAGGATGATCTGGCCAAGGCCGCCGGCGCGGCGGTAGATCCTCGTTCGTACGTCATCGGCGCAGAGGACATCATCGCCATTCGGGTATGGCGGGAGCCGGAAATGTCGGCCCTCTACGCAGTGCGGCCGGACGGCAAAATCAGCATGCCCCTGGTGGGTGAAGTCGATGCCGCGAATCTGACTCCGAAAGAGCTCGAAGCGAAGGTGGTCGAGGCGCTACAGACCGTCATGAATCGGCCGCAGGTGGCTGTTTCGGTTCAGGATGTCCGCAGCAAAAAGTATTACGTGCAGGGGCAGGTGAACCGTGCCGGCTCGTTCCCGCTGGTATCGAAGCTGACGATTCTCGAAGCCCTCGGGCTGGCTGGCGGGTTGCAGGAGTTCGCCAATGAGAAAGACATTCGGATCATCCGCAAAGGCGGGCAGGTGATCAAGTTCAACTACAAGGAAGTCACGAGGGGCAAAAAGATGGAACAAAACATCGAATTGATGCCCGGTGACCAGATTATCGTTCGTTAGGCCGGAGTTTCCTGAAAGATGCAACCAGTACAAGATCCCTTTGCAATTCAACGGCGAGCCCTCGATATGGAGGACTACATTGACGTCCTGCGCCGCCATCGGGCCTGGATGTTGGGGCCGCTTTTTGCGTCCCTGGTGATTTCGGTGGTGGTCGCCTTTCTGTGGCCCGACACCTATCGGTCCAGTGCGATGATCCGCGTGATTCCGTCGCAGGTGAGCGAGCGCATGGCACCCCAGGTGATCAATGCTGAAATGTCGCAACGCGTCAGCAGTATGGCGAATGAAATCCTCAGCCGTACGGCGCTCACGAACATCATCAATTCGCTACAACTCTACCCGCGGGACAGAAAGCGCCTTCCCAACGAAGACGTGGTGGAGAACATGCGCAAGGACATCAAGATCGGCGCTGTCG
Organism: Bryobacter sp.; assembly: GCA_022843605.1. GTDB lineage: Bacteria > Acidobacteriota > Terriglobia > Bryobacterales > Bryobacteraceae > JALHNI01. Next base: position 67,164 of record JALHNI010000004.1, on the reverse strand, counting down.
GCCTTCTGGCGACCCAGCAGAGCGAGCGCGTTAACGCCTTCCGCATCTCCTTCGACTACAGCGATCGCATTCTGGCCCAGAAGGTTTGTTCCGAACTGGTGTCGAAGTTTATCGACGCCAACCTCCGCACCCAGCAGACGCAAATGACCTCGGCTGACGACTTCTTCAAGGAGCAGTTGGATACCCGCAAGAAGCGCTTAGAAGACATCGACTTACGCTTGACCGCATTCCGTGTGCAAAACCAGGGCCGGTTGCCGGAGCAGATCACCGCGACCGTGAACCAGCTGCAGGCGATGGAAAACCGTATGAGTAACCTGAATAGCGGCATTCAGCGTGCCGCGCAGGACAAGATGCTGCTCGAGAGCCGCCTGAGTATTCTGAAGGATCAGCTGCGCCAGTCCAGCCAGCCGATTACCCAGCAGAGCGAACAGCGTGAAATGCGGGAACGGGTGACGAACGACCGGTTGGCGGGGATTGAGCGCGACATCATTTCGATGGAAACGAACATCGCGGCCATGCTGGAGCAGTACCGGGAGAATCACCCGGATGTCCAACGGCGCAAGAGTGAACTGGCGGTGCTGAAGCGCCGTCGCGACTCCATTGCTGCCGAGGACGAGGCCAAGAAGGCCGCGCCGGCTCCGGTGGAGAAACCGCGTAGCTTGTCGGCAGGACAGATTCGCGAAGTCCGCGAGATTGAGGCGCAGATCGCAGCCACCCAAAGTATGATCGAGTCGAAGCGCGTGGAGACCGAGAACCTCCAGCGCGACTACAATGCGGCCGCCGCCCAGTCCCGCTCTCTGCAGGGCCAGATCACTGCGATGCCGGTGGGTGAAGCCAAATACGACGAGTTGCTTCGCGAGCGCGCTTTGGCTAAGGAACAGTACGAGGAAACCTCGAAAAAAGCGGAAATCTCGAACGTCCAGGTACAGTTGACCAACCGCAAGCAGAGCGAGACGTTGGAATTACTCGATCCGGCGAATACCCCCCAGCAGCCTACCGAACCCAACCGCTATATGATCGTGGGTTCTGGCATGGCGATCGGCGCCTTGATCGGCATGTTTATCGTCGCGGCGCGCGAAATGAAAGACACGACGCTGAAGAGCCTGAAGGATGTGCGGGCCTATACGCAATTGACGGTGTTGGGTAGCGTTCCGCTGCTTGAGAATGACTTGGTAGTGCGCCGCCGCCGGCGCCTCACTTGGCTGGCGTGGTCGACGGCTTGTTTGGCCGGCCTTTTCATCATGGCCAGTTCGATCATCTATTACATGTCGTCGAAGACGTAGCGCTCGGCGGAATGAAATTGGTTTGTTGATAAAAGAGAAATCGCCAGGCAGGCGGTGAAGGTTGGAGGAATCATGAGTCGAGTTCACGATGCATTACGGCGCGCCGAGCAGGCGGGGAGCTTTAGTCCGTCGGCGCTTGCGCCGAACGAGGGCACGCGCCGTTCGGTGATGATGGACACGTCGTTGTCGGCGGAGCAGACCTCGATGCTGGCCGGCCTCCTCGAAAAGGTGCAGGAAGTGCCCTTTAATCCAGCGCCCGAAGCCCACCTGATCGATGCCGCGCGCCCCCACGAAGCGCCCACCGAAGAGTTCCGCACTCTGCGCACTCGGCTGAACCACATGCAGAGCCTGCAGCCGATTCACTCGATCGTCGTGACTTCGCCCTCACCCGCCGAAGGCAAGAGTCTGGCAGCCGTGAATCTCGCTCTTGCTCAGTCCCACTTGGCTGGGAACAACACCCTGCTCTGCGACTTCGACTTCCGCCGCCCGATCGTGCACCATCTGTTTCAGGTGGATCGTACACCCGGCATCACTGACTATCTGATGGGCAAAGCAACCCTCGAAGAAGTCATCAAGCGCGTGGCCGGCACCAATCTCTACATCATGCCCGCGGGCGAAGCGGTGATCAATCCGCTGGAATTGCTGAATCTGCGCGAAGTGAAGCAACTCCTCGATATGTTGCCGAAGCTGTTCAGCTGGGTGGTGCTGGATAGCCCGCCGCTGCTGTTCGCCGCAGATGCCAACCTGCTCTCCACCATGTCGGACGGCACGGTGCTGGTGGTTCGCTTAGGCCACACGACGATTGACTCAGTAACTCGGGCGATGCAATCGCTCTGCCAGAACAACATGCTCGGGATTATCGCCAACGGCGCCCGCCGTGGCGAGCTCTACTCGAAGTACACCTACTATCACAGCTACTACTATTCCAAGCCGGAATAGGCAGCGCGAACACGGCGAAGGGGGCGGAAGACAACGATCTTCCGCCCCCTTTTCTCTTGCGACCTAGCGCTGAGTGGACATGGTCGCCGCGGTGTACTCCGCGTAGGGGCCCTTGAAGTCCTCGATCTGGCCGTTGTGCACATGCCAGATGCGGGTGCCTACTTCATCGAGCAGGTCTTCGTCGTGGGTGACGAAAAACACGGTGCCTTCGAACTTCTGCAGCGCCACGTTCAGCGCATTGATGCTCTCCAGGTCCAAGTGGTTCGTTGGTTCGTCCAACAGCAGAATGTTCGGCTGTTGCAGCATCAGGCGGCAGAAGATCAGCCGTGCCGCCTCACCGCCGCTTAAGGCCGTGGTGGGCTTCAGGGCCTCTTCGCGAATGAAGAGCATCTGCCCCAGAAGTCCGCGCAGGGCCTGCTCTCCGGCTTGAGGGTCAATGTTGTGGAGCCATTCGAGCGTGGTGTAGCCGGGCTGAATGGACCGCTTGTGATCCTGCGAGAAGTACCCGGGCGCGGCTTCATGGCCCCATTCGACGGTTCCGGCGTCGATCGTCAGTTCGCCTTCCGACTGAGCCTCGGCGTTATTGGCGCTCGACAGCAGCGCACGGAGCAGGGTGGTCTTACCCGCGCCGTTGCGGCCCATGATCGCGATCTTCTCGCCGCGAGTGACGCTGGCGGTAAAGTTCTCAAAGACCTTCAGGTCGTCGTAGCTCTTCGACAAGCCCTTCACTTCCAGCACATGCTTGCCGGACGGGCGTTTTTGCTCAAACTTGATGTAGGGTCGGGCAATGTTGGAGCGGGCTAACTCGGCAGTCTGCAGCCGCTCTACTTCCTTCTTGCGCGAAGTGGTTTGCGAGGAACGGGTGCCTGCGGCGAAGCGGGCGATGAACTCGTTCAACTGGGCGATCTTCTTCTCGCGTTGGGCGTTGTCCGCCTCAATCCGCGAGCGGATCTGCGTCTTGGCCATCACCATGTCGTCATAGCCGCCGGTGTAGGTGATGATCGTGTTGTAGTCGATGTCTGCGGTGTGGGTACAGACGTTGTTCAGGAAGTGGCGATCGTGCGAGATGACGATCAGCGTCCCTTCGTATTTACCGAGGTAATCCTCTAACCAGTGCACCGAGTCCAGGTCGAGATGATTCGTCGGTTCGTCCAGCAGAAGTGCGCCGGGGTTGCCGAAGAGTGCTTGCGCGAGCAGCACGCGAACCTTCTGGCCGCCCTGTAGCTCGCTCATCTGCCGTAGGTGCAAAGCGTCTTCGAGTCCCAGGCCGTTCAGGAGAATGGCGGCATCGCTCTCGGCCTCATAGCCGCCCTCTTCGCCGACTATGCCTTCCAACTCGCCCATGCGCATGCCGTCTTCGTCGGTGAGCGTATTGGGGTCCTTGTCGTAAAGCTTCTCGCGTTCGGCGAGCGCTTCCCACAAAGGCTTGTTGCCCATGATGACCGTGTCGAGGACCCGGTAGGAATCGAAGGCGAACTGATCCTGGCGCAGAATGCCGAACTTGCGCGGACGGGTGACGATGCCTTTGGTCGGCTCCTCGTCACCCGTTAGAATGCGCATGAACGTAGACTTACCCGCCCCGTTCGGTCCAGTGAGCGCATAGCGGCGCCCCGTCAGGAACGAGGTAGTGACATCCTCAAAGAGGACTTTGGCGCCGAAGCGCATGGATACATTTTGGACTGAAATCAAGGGGTGAACTCCTAGAATAGCTCGAATTCACCCGCATTGTCTCGGCCGTTACTGCACGTTGAAGCTCCTGGGAGCGGACAGTAATCCGGTGGAGCCGTTCCGCACGGCGATGGAGTAGGTGCCCCTTACGCTGAGCGAACGGACGACCGAAAGAAGCGACGCCGCCTTGTAGCTGGGGGCCGAGATACAACCTGCCGGGCAAGCCGGGCCGGTGATGACGATCTCGGCCGTCGCGGTGTTGAAACCGGAACCCATCAGCCAAGCCGTGAAGCTTTGGCCGACCCTCGGGGACGCCGGGAACATATAGAACGTGGTAACCACTGGGGCGGCTGCCGGGACTGGAGCCGGGGCAGGCGTTGGAGCAGGAGCCGGTGCCGGAGCGGGTGCCGGAGCCGGAGCGGGTGCCGGAGCAGGAGCGGGAGCGGGAGCGGGAGCAGGAGCAGGAGCGGGTGCCGGAGCCGGAGCCGGAGCAGGTGCAGGTGCAGGTGCCGGAGCTGCCACGGTGCTGGATGCGTACAACGCCACGGCTCCGCCCTTGTCGCCGCCTTCCAGCGTACGCTTCTTCGTTTCTCCGGACATGGCCGTGGCCCACATCGTCTGCTCGGTGCAGGCGCTGCCGGAGGTGTGGTTCAGGCCCAGAGCGTGACCCAATTCGTGCGCGGTGATGCTCTCAACGTCGAACTTGCCGGCTTCTCCCGTCGTCGTCCAAGCCACGGCGTTGCTGAACGTCATGGTGAAACGGCGCATCAGGTTCGTCGAATCATATTCGATGCGCGTCGAGGCCAGAGTGCTGGCGCTCGAAACCGCTCCGATGAGGAACTGATTGGTGCTGGCCGCGTCCTGACGGAACGAGAACTTTGAACCCGCCTGGTTCCAGCTATTGGCCGAAGTTCCGAGGGCCGTCTTCCAGGCCTCGGGAATCGTCGTGGCGAACTTGTAGGTGGCCGCGGATGCGCCCCACTTGGGTCCGATGAGCGCGTAGCAGGTTGCGTCGGCCGTGGCGGTGGCCTCGGAAGCCAAAGCGCTCAAGAAGCTCTGAGCCCGCTGGTGCTCACCTTCGAGCACCGGCTCATCCTGGTCGCGCAACGTCAGTTCGATGGCATCCACCATCCTTGAGGCGCGCTCATTCAACTCGGGCACCCAGTCTCCGCGGAGGGCGTACTTTTCCCGGGGCTCGTCGCCATCGAAGAAGAACACCGCGGCTTCATCCGCCTGGAAAGTGGGGATGTCGGTGAACACCACCGTGGTGTCGCCCACCGTTCCACCCTTCACGGTGAAGGTTCGAATCTGTCCTGACTTACGGCCGCGCTCCTTCAGTGAAGAACTTACATGGACGGTAACATCCGAGTAAATTTCACCATCGCTCCCGTAGTAACTTCGGCTATCGGTTACCTCGCCGAGAACAATGCTGGTAGCTTCCTGCGTGTGTTCGCGTAGGCTCCCTCCGCGGCTCGCCCAAAGTGAGGTTCCTACTAGGCTAATCAATGAAATAGTAATAAGGCGCATGTAAACTTCCTGTATTCAAAATTGCTCCGATCGAATCGCGAGTGTTTTGTTTTTTTTCGATCATGCCACGGAAGATTGCGAATGCACCACGCTGAGCGGTAAACGTTTCGTAAATTAGGTCTACGGAAGTTACTTCTAAGTAAAATGTACTCCCTTGAGTACTAAGGTGACTGTCTTAGCACCCTCCTGCGTGGGGAGTGTACGGTGCTGGGTCCAGTACTAAGTTAGGGCGGGGCGGCGGGCGGCGCGAATCAGGCGCAGGAGCTCTTCGCCTTCGTCTACGTCAAGTTCCACCTTCAACCAGTACACTGGCGTGGCGAGTCCTAGTGGCTCCACCTTTACCCAGTCTTTTTCGGTGGTCAGGAGCCCATCGGGAGCAACGGTGGTGAGGGGTTCCAGGTCATTGGCGACGTACCGGTGATGGTCAGGAAACGCGGTGAACGAAACCGGCTGCCAGCCCAGGGAGGCGACGGAAGCGCGGAAGCTGCCGGGGTTCGCCAGTCCGCAAAACGCCGCGTAATGCCCAGGGCTAAGACTCACAGGCTGGTCCCCGCGCATCCAGGTGACGGGCCGGATGCTGGCCCGGACGATGGGGGCGCGCGTATTCTCCTGGCGAATCCTGGCCAACAGCTTCGTGTACCGGCGCGCGGTTTGCGTGCGCGTCAGCACGACGAAACCGGCGCGTGACAAGGCCGAGATGGGCTCCCGCAAACGGCCCACCGGCAGGAGGCGTCCGCCACCGAAGGGATCCTGCGTATCGATCAGGACGATGTCGAAGTCGCGGCCCAGGGGCCAGTGCTGAAAGCCGTCGTCGAGCAGGAAGACGTCCGGCTGAAAGACGCGGCTCAAGGCCCGGGCGCCGGCGCGGCGGTCGGCGCCGATGGCCACGGCGACGCGGCCGGAACGCAGAAAGATCTGGGCCTCGTCGCCGGTCTGCGAGACCGGCGCTTGTCCGCCTGGCGGCAGTGCCAGTGTTTGACGCTCCTGCCGGCCATAGCCGCGAGTGAGCACGGCGGCGCGGGGCAGCCGTTCGGCGAGCCACAGCGTTAACGGCGTCTTCCCGGCGCCGCCATAGGTGAGGTTGCCCAGGCTGACGGTGGGTGGCGCCAATTGGTGCCCGCGTCCACGCAATGTGCGGTCCACCATCACGCCGGCTTGCCACAGCCACTCCAGCGGCATCAGCCACCAGAACCCCGGTTCCCGGGTCAGCGACTGGTCAATCACCTCCAGCACGGCTTTCATCGCTCGCGCGGTTGCACCGCGTTCCCGTGCCGCGGCCACCTGGGCTTGCTTGCCATAGTTGCCCGGGTTCGTAAGTAGCTCGGCGACTGTGGGTGCTAACTGGCTGGCATGAATGATCTGCCGGAGCGCGCCCTCATTCAAAAACTGTTCGACGATGACTGCGAAGTTCTGATTGTGCGGTCCGACGATCACCGGCCGCGCGTAGTACGCCGGCTCCAGTACATTATGGCCACCCCGGCGGGCGAGCGTGCCGCCCATAAAGACGACGTCCGCCAGCGCGAAGGCCCCGCTGAGTTCGCCCATGGTGTCGAGCAGCAGCACGCCGGGCAGGGCCAATGGCCCCAAGGCGGAACGCCGCACAAAGGCAATCCCGGCCGTTCGCAGCTTCTCCGCCACCTGTTCGAACCGTTCCGGCCGGCGGGGAGCCAGAATCAGCAGCAGTCCCGGTCCCGAATCCGGCGTCAGTTGCTGGTAAGCCGTGATGACGGCATCGTCCTCGTCGATGTCACCCTCTTCGAGCGGCGGCATCGTGCTGGCGGCGATCCAGACGGCGCTTGGGCTCAACTGTTGCACCCAGGCGCGAAGAGCCACATTGGGTTCGGGCGGCGTCGCGTCGTACTTCAGGTTGCCGACGCTCTCCACGCGTTCGCCATCGTCGCCCAGCAAACTGCGATAGCGTTCGGCGTCCTGTTCGCTTTGTGCGAGAATCCGGTCGGCATGGTCGATAACGGGCCGGAAGAGCCACCAGAACTGCTGGTAGCTTGGCCACGCACGGTCCGAAATGCGGCCGTTGAGAACAATCAATCCACCGCCGCGCCGTTTGGTTTCGCGCCACAGATTGGGCCAGATTTCGGTCTCGAAGATGATGACGGCGAGCGGATCGAGGTGGCGGAGGGTGCGCCGGACGGCCCAGCAGAGGTCGATGGGCGAATAGAAGATGTGGTCGGCGAGGCCAGTCAGCCGCTGTCCGGCGATCTCACGCCCGGCCAGTGTGGTGACGGAGAGATAGATCGGCGTTCCGGGAAGGGTGGACTTCAGTTGCCGGATCATCTCGATGCTGGAGAGAACTTCGCCGACCGAGACAGCATGCAACCAAAGGCCGCCGCGCTGCGTCCGCCGAAAGGACAGGAAGCCGAATCGTTCGCCGAGGTGCTTCAGATAGGCATGGTTCCTGGCGATTCGCGCCAGCAAATACACTAGAAGCAGCGGCAGCGAGAGCGCGCCCAGTGCACGATAGAGGAAATATATGACCCGGACCGCCATCAAGTTCGCCAAGACCTGTATTTTACTGGCCCCGCTCCTCCTGGCGCTGGATAAAGATGCGCCCTTCAAACCGGGCCCCGTCGATTCCTATGAGTTCAAGCAGAAGCTGGACGGCGTCACCATCGCGGCGCAGGCTTTCAATACGGAGGCGCTAGCCCAGAAAGCGTTTGGCAAGCTGAATCCGAATCAGTACGAAGTACTGCCGGTGCTGGTGGTGATCGAGAACAATCGCGCCGCGGCGATTCGCGTGGACCAGATGTCGATCCAGTACATTACGCCCGGCGTGGGCAAGATCGACCATACGCCGTATCCGGAGTTGCTTTCGCGCGTCGGTCCGACGAAGCCCAACCTGGGGCCGCGCCCGTTGCCGATTCCGCGACGGACCAAGAAGAACCCCTTCAATGGGCCCGAGATCGAGGCTCGCGCCTGGGCGGCCAAGGTGATTGGTCCGGGCGAGACGGCGAGCGGATTCTTCTATTTCCAGACGCGCCACACCACGTCGTCACGCCTCTACCTCACCGGGATCTTCGAGCCTTCGACGAACAAGGAACTGTACTACTACGAGATCCCCTTCGGCCAGTAGACTCAAAGGATGAGCATTGCAACCATGCGCGGGGATGGCGGCCAAACGGGCCTGGCCGGCGGCATTCGCGTTTCGAAGAGTTCGCTGCGGGTGGAAACCTACGGCACGGTGGACGAGCTGATTTCCTCCCTGGGCTTTGCGCGTTCGATCTGCGACGACGCGGCCCTGCGGGAGAAGACGAAGCTGATCCAACGCGAGCTTTTCCGGATCGGCTCCGGCTTGGCGACGCCGCCTGAGAGCAAGAAGCCGCAGTGCCGGTGCCGGACGAACTCGTCGATGCCTTGACGGCGCAGGTGCACGAGATCGAGGCGATCGAAGGTCTGTTGGCGGACTGGTCGGTGTCGGGCGAACACACTTGCGCCGCCGCTTACGACGTTTCGCGGACCATCTGCCGCCGTGCCGAACGCCATGTGGTGCGGCTGATCGAGGCCGGGGACGCAGTGGAGCCCAACATTCTCAAATATCTGAACCGCCTGTCGGACCTCTTGTGGCTCTATGGCCGCAAGCTCGAACTCGAGGCCGGTGTCAGCGGCAGCCTGCGGGAAGCGACGGGCCAGGCGGGCCCGCGCTGGTCGCGCGCCTGGTAAGCGATCACTACGCTTAAATTCTCTTTTCCTGTGGGGCGGGCCTCCAGGCCCGCCACGAAGTCCCGATTTCGCCCAAAACTCCAGAAACGCCCAAGAACGCATCACGAGGCCTGCGATAGCTTCAAGGCGAGCCCTGACTCGCGAGGATGCCCAATCTTGAGACATGGAATTTTTGCGTGCAAAGGCAGAAGCCGAACTGCGATCTGATTTAGCCATCTCGAATGAGATAAGCCTGCGCGGCAGTATGCTGCCGCGCAGGCTCTTGCGGCGGTCAGCGGACCGCGATGGTGACGCCGTTGAGCGACCCCAATTCACCGGACCGGATGAGGACCGGGAGGTCCCCCGCCGGTAGCGTGGTCGGCAGGCGGAGGTTCAGTTGCGAGATGCCGGCGGGCAGGCCGGGGGCGGGTCCGCTGTAGAGCACCTCGGCGGGCAGTCCGCCGACGGTGACCGCCGGGCGGTCAATCCCCGTGCCGTAGAGCACGACGATGGAACCGGCGGGGGCGGGACCGGCGGGGGAATTGAGCGAGAGGTCCTGGTTCAGAGCAGCGGCCTGGCCATAACCATTGCGGCTGAGGGTGAAGAGGCCGGGGGCGGCGGGTTCGACGGCGACCGTGACGACGTTCGAGGTCTGGCCGTCGCGATCTACCTGGAACTGCGTGGGTCCGCGAGCGGACAAGGGCACGCGGACGTAAGGGTCGCCGGCGTCGGTCCAGAGGGTGTCGGCGATCGCGCCGTTGACGCGCACGGAGCCGCGCTCGAGGTTCAGGCCGAAGAGCCGGACGATGGAGCCCGCAGCCACCGGCCCCTGCCGTACTGTCGCGGCATTCACCACGCCGGCGTCAGCCAGGCGCGGCGCGCGGCCCGGGAAGTAGGTGGCAAAGGTATTGCCTGCCGGCCACCGGGTCACCGACAGCGCGGCGTTCGCCAGCGACGTCTGGAACTCTTCAAAAAAGGCCAGCAATACCTCGTTATCCGGCAGGTGATTGGCGGCAATGGCCAGACTGATACCGTTCTCGCCGCGGGCCATCCAGGCGACAGTGCCCTGCACGGCGCCGTCATGGGACCAGCGTTCGCCCGCCGGCGTCCGGTCGATTGCGAAGCCGAGGCCCTGCCAGGAGGTTGCCGTGGCGGGGACGAACGTTGGCCGCTGGGCAATCAGGCGCACGGTTTCGGGCCGCAGCAGCGGGTTGGCGGTGCCGTCGAAAGCGGTGAGGAAGCGGACCAGGTCCGGCATCGTGGCGAGCCAACCACCGCCACTTTCCCAAATGCGAATGTTGAACGTCCCGTAAGGCATCTCCACGGCGGCCGGCAGGCCAGGGAAGATCGGCGCGTCGACGCGGCCCTTATCCCAGTAGCGGACTTCGCCGGGTAGGCGTTCCGTCAGCAGGCTGCCGGCGACGCGCATCCGGGCGATGCCCAGCGGGGCGAAGATCTTCTCACGCATGTAGGTTTCGTAGGCCTGGCCCGAGGCTTTCTCGATCACCTCGGTGAGAAACATGTAGCCAACGTTTGAGTAGGCGTATGCGGTGCCCGGAGCGAAAGCGAGGGGCAGGTTTTCGAGGACGAAGCGGAGTACGTCGCCGCGCGAGGGCGGCAGGTTAGCGCCGAGGGCTTCAAGCGTAGCGCGGTCCGGAAAAGAGGGATCGAATTCCCAGAACTCGATGTCCAGCCCGCCGCTATGCTGCAGCAAATGGCGGACGGTGATGTCGTTCCAGCGCGGATCGGCCGTGGCGCGACGGCCAATGAAAGATAGAACGCGCGTATCGAGCGTCACTTTGCCGTCCTCCACCAGTTTCAGCACGCCAATGGCGGTCAGGGGCTTGCTGACGCTGGCGATCCGAAAGAGCGAGTCCGGCTGCGCGGGTTCATGGGTTTCGCGGTCGGCGAGGCCGAAACCGCGGGCGTAGACCAGGCGGCCGTCTTTGGCAATGGAGAGGGCAGCGCCGGGAATCTGGTACTTGGCGATCAGCCGGCTGATGGCTTGGTCAAAGCTGGCGAGTTCGGGCACTACCGGACCGGTCTGGGCGGTCAGCAGACTCGCGAACAAGGGGAGCAGGAATGCAGTCTTCATGGTTAAAGGGTGAGCCTTCGACGGAAAAGTTCCATCGGCGGGAGGAATGAATTGCGTCTCCCCCTTTTGGCGGAGGCGCAGCGGGGAATCGTCCGGTAGGCTGGGGGAGTGTGGGCCGCGCTGAGCTTCGGAACTTCGCCGATCGGTTGGCTGCGCGCGGCGGGGTTGGCGCTGATCGCGGCGCTAAGTCTGGTGACGTTGGTGGAGGAATCGCCCAGCGGTGTATGGGCTCACTACCCCGCCTGGGTTACCGGCGCCTTTGCCGCCTATGCCTGGGTCTTTGTCCGCAACACGGCGGCGTTTCCGCTCCGCGAGCCGCGCCAGATCTGGCTGCTCCTCGCCCAGCTGTTGCTATCGGTTCCCTTCGAATCGAACTTGACTGTCGTAACGGCGGCAACAATTCCACTCGTGATCGAGCGGGAGCGCTGGCGCAAATGGCTGGCCATGACGCTGGGAGCGGTTGCTCTGGTCTACGGCGTCCGGATCGGTTGGGGGATGTGGGCGAATTGGACTAAGCTTCCCGCGGGAACGAGTTGGGGAACGGCAGCGGTGCCGGTGGCCGCCGGGCTGCTCGAGATCGCGGCCTGGCATGTCTTTGCCTATCTGGCTGCGGTGCTCATCGTGCAGTTCGACGAGGACCGCCGGCGTCTGGCGCAGGTGAACGCGGAGTTGCGCGGGGCTCAGGTGTTGCTGCTCGAGAGCGGCCGCCTCGCCGAACGGCTGCGCATCTCGCGCGAACTGCACGACTCGCTGGGCCATCACCTCACCAGCCTGAGTCTGCAACTGGAGGTGGCCGAACATTCGCCGGACGACCAACTGCGGCCGCCCCTCAAGCAGGCGAGATTCATCACCAAACTGCTGCTGGCCGATATCCGCGAGGCGCTCTCCGAATGGCGTACCGAAACGTCGACGGCGTTGCCGGATGCCTTGCGCGCCCTCACCAACGCCTTGCCTGGAGGCGAACTGATCCTTCCGGGCAATGCACTCCCCGCCACTTCGCCCACCATCACCCACGCCCTGTTCCGGTGCGCGCAGGAAGCTGTCACGAACGCGCTGAAGCACGGTGCGCCGAGGAAAGTGACAGTGAAGTTGGACGAGGCCGACGGCGTTCTGATTTTGACTGTCGCCGACGACGGGCGCGGCGTGGCGGAGGTGCGGCCGGGCAGCGGACTGGCCGGCATGCGGGCCCGGGCGGCCGAAATCGGCGGCACCGTGGACTACTCCACGGCACCCGGCCAAGGGTTTAGATTGACAGTGAGGGTGCCGCTGCCATGATCCGCTTGGTGCTGGTGGAAGACGAAGCTTTGGTCCGCTTGGGGCTGCGGCAATTGCTGGCCTTCGATGCTCGGATTGACGTCGTTGCGGACGCCGCGAACGGCCTTGAAGGTCTGGCGCTGATTGAGCTCGAGCGGCCCGATGTGGTGCTGATGGACGTGCGTCTGCCCGGCCTGTCCGGCGTCGAAGTGCTGAAGGCAATGCGCGCCAAGGGCCTCGCGACGCCCGTGATCCTGATCACCACTTTTGATGAGGAAGCGGCGTTTCTGCAGGCCATGCACGCGGGGGCCAATGCCTTCCTCCGCAAGGATATCTCGCTCGAAGACCTCCGCGCGGCGATCGACGCGGCTCTGGCCGGCGAACGTGTCTTTCGCCCCGCCATCACCCAGGTGGCCCAGCGCCGACTTTTCGAAATGAAGGCGAGCTTCCCGGCGGCAGTCCTGCCGGACCCGCTGACGCCGCGCGAGATCGAGGTGCTGCGGCTGATGGCGGCGGGCCTCAGCAATAAAGAGATCGCCGAAAGCCTGCACGCCGGGGAGGCGACGGTGAAGACGCACGCGTCCAGCATCCTGTCGAAGATTGGCGTGCGCGACCGGACGCGGGCGGTGCTGAAAGGGCTGGAACTGGGCTACATCTAGCCACTACTTCTACTTGCGCGCCGCCGCTGCGTTCGGCCCGAACGAAGCGAGTGTTCCAAATAACCCGTGCTCGGCTGATCCCGTGGCAAACCTAACCTTAGCGATTGAGGACGACCTGCTCCGGGAAGCTCGGAAGCTCGCCGTCGATCGGGACACGACGGTTAACCAACTTGTGCGTGAGTTTTTCCAGGAAACGGTGCGGCAGGCGACGAACCGGGCGGCCGCCCGGGAGCGACTTCTCAGCCGCCGCATTCCGGCCGTACCAATCACTTGGATGCGTGATGAGCTCTATGAGCGGTAGCGGCTTGGCGTTCGTCGATACGAACATCCTGGTGCATGCCTTCACCGACGGCCCGGACGCCAGGCATCGGAAGGCTCGTGACTTAGTCGCCATGCTGACCGCGGAAGATCGGTTGTGTTTGAGCACCCAAGTGCTCAACGAGTTGTTCGTGACGCTAACCCGGAAGCACCAGACCCTGGTGGAAGTGGTGCTGGAGATTCTCGGTGGCCGCTGGCCGGTCTTCCAGGTGGATCCCCGCACGATTCTCGATGCGGGCCGTTAGGCCAAGAAAAGTCAGATCTCATTCTGGGATGCTCTCATGATCGAAGCGGCCGCCCGCCTCGGTTCGACCACCTTTACACCGAAGATCTAAACCACGGCCAGATCTTCGGTGGGCGTGCGAATCGTGAACCCGCTATCCGACTAAGCTACCGGTTGGGCGCGCCGACGGCTTCGATCACCTTCAACACCTCCGTACGGCGGCGCTCGGCGATGTTGGCCAACTGCGCCATGTAGTCGCTTAAGTCCTGCTGCGGGTGTACCTTGTTCCATGTCGCACGGTTCTGGCCGCTGCGGCCCAGCGCAGCCCAGGTGGGGAAAAGGTCATAGGTGATGCCGTTGTAGGGCACCTCCGTTCCGGCGGATAAAGCGATGGTGAGAATCCCCCAACCCATCCCTGGTGTCTCCTTGGCCCAGACTTCCGCCATCCCCCTCCAGCCACCGTTCTCCATCTGGACCCAGTTCGCCGGCGTGCTTCCGGGCTTTGTGCGGTAGTAATTGACGCGGACATAGCTGCCCTTCGCCGCTGGACCTCCGACGTCGACACGGTTCTGCCAATAGTCAGTTGAGACAAGGTAGCTGATGGCATCGCGCTGGGTGACGGACTGCTCCCGGGTCATGGCGATGCCCGCCTTCTTCATATCCTCGGCCAATTTCTCAGGTCCGGTGGCTTCGGAGGGGAATCCATTCGAGCGGTAGAGCAGGCGGAAATCGCAGGGCGCGGCACGGCCGGCGGGCACGACAGACTGCGCGACGATGAAACTCGAGTAGACGCCCGCGTCGACGCGCACTTTGGCCGTTTTGGCGGTGACGTCGTGCAGGTACTTGGCCAGCTCCGCCACCCTTCCGTCTTTGGCTTTGACACAGAGAGCGCGGGTATAGCTGTTGGGTTGGGTCTGTCCGTAGACGGTGGTTCCGATGAGGGCCAGGGCGAACGCGGTGGCGTTGGTGAGGCTGAACATGAACATAAAGATCTCCTTTGGCGATGTCGGGCGATTCACTCGCCCGCGCCCTCTTGGCGCGAAAAGAAATCGAAAGCGGCCAAACCCCCTGTGGTAATCTCCACCGAGTGCCTGAACTTCACCGCACGCTTGGTCTCCGCGATGTCACTCTGATGGGCATCGCCTGCATCGTGGGCACCCGTTGGCTGGCGACCGCCGCACACACTGGACCGGGTTCCGTCTCTCTCTTCCTCCTCGCTGGACTCTTCTTTGTTGTGCCGATGGCCAAGTGCACCGGCGTCCTGGCGGCGCAACGTCCGAACGCGGGCGGCCAGTATGTCTGGAGCCGCGCGGATTTCGGCGACTGGCATGGCTTTCTCGCCTTCTGGCTCTTTTGGGTCGGCATCGCCGCCTGGTTCCCGAATGCCGCCATGGCTTACATGAGCATCGCCGCCTACGCCATCGACCCCGCTTTGGCCGAGAACCGGCCCCTGATCGTCGGCGCATCCGTGGTGGCGCTGTGGTTAGGCATGGGTATCAACATGGCCGGGGTCCGCATCGGTCGCTGGAACCAGAACCTGGGCGGCTTTGCCACCTGGACCATGGTGACGCTGCTGCTTGTTACTGGTGCACTTGTCTATCTAAAGCGCGGCTCCGCTACGACGCTCAACATCGCCCCGCCCTTGGGTTGGGCGACGCTCAACTTCTGGTCGCAGATAGCCTTCGCCCTCAGCGGCATCGAAGTGCTCAGCATGATGGGCGGCGAGATCAAGGATCCCGAACGAAACATCCCGCGCGCCGGCTGGATCGCCGGCCTTTTCGCCGTGCTCTTCTACAGCAGCGCGACCCTGGCCATGCTCATCATGCTGCCGCCCGGCGATATCAACTTGCTGTATGGCGTGATGCAGGTGTCGCGGGTCAGCGGCGAAGTTCTGGGCTTGCCTTGGCTTCCGGTTCTGTTCGGAGTGCTTTCCACGGCCACCGTGCTCGGCCAATTCGGCGGACTGGGCTCCGCCACTTCTCGCCTTTCGTACGCAGCTGCCAAGGACGGACTACTGCCGCCCGTGTTCGCCCGCGTTCATCCGCGCTGGCAAACGCCGCACGTCTCGATGGCATCGCTCGCCGGCGTCGCCTCCGTGTTACTGCTGGTGATGCAACTGGGCGATACCATGCGCGCGGCCTATCAGGCGCTGGTGTCGATGATGGTGCTCACCGCCTTCGTCCCCTACCTGTACATCTTCCTCAGTGCCTGGAAAGCCGGCCTCCGTCTGGCGCCGGTCTCGGGCCTGGCGGTAACGCTGATCGCGTTGGCCTTCACGGTCGTTCCGACCGAAGACGTCGGCAACGTCTGGCTCTTTGAGGCCAAGCTACTGGGCGGGTCAGCGCTATTGCTGGGGCTGGGCCGCTGGATCTTCGTGCGCAGCCGCAATGGCCTGGGGGGACCGGGCGGTCCCGTTGGGGCTTAGTCGCTTTCTCGCCGCTCATGAGCAACATTGCTCAGCACGAAGACTTGCCATGGTACATACTGGTGCAAACGGAAGGTGGAATCCGATCAGAGGGAGCCGTATCGCTTCTGCCGCAGATGCATCACCGAATCCACAAGCCGAGACGAGCTAGCATATCCCGCGGAATGAGTTTGCGTATCCTCGTGGCGGCAACCCTTTCCTTCCTTGCGACTGCCCTATCATTTCTGTCGACCCGGCCCGCCGCCGCCCAAACCTCAGCGCCCATCGTCTATGTGATCCCAATTGAAGGTGTCGTCGACCTCGGCCTCGCCCCGTTTCTCTCGCGGACCATCCGCGAGGCCCAAGAAGCCGGCGCGGCCGCCGTGCTGCTGGACATCAACACGCTGGGCGGGCGCGTGGACGCGGCCGTGGCGATGCGGGACGCTCTGGTGAATTCACCCGTCCGGACGATCGCCTTCGTCAATCCGCGCGCGATCTCCGCCGGCGCGCTGATCGCTCTGGCCTGCGAAACACTGGTGATGACCGAGGGCGGCATCATTGGCGCGGCCGCGCCGGTGGTTGCCGGAGCCGGTGAGAGTAAGCCCGGGGACGAAAAATCTGTTTCTTACTTGCGGAAAGAGTTCCGCGCCACGGCCGAAGTTCGCAAGCGGCCTCCTGAGTTGGCCGAGGCGATGGTTGACGCGGACGTCGAAATTGCGGGGACCATCGACAAGGGCAAGCTGCTCACCCTCACTACTTCCGAGGCGTTGGAGCGTAAGGTGGCCGACTTTACCGCTCCGTCCGTGGCGGCGGCGCTGAAGGCGGCGGGAATCAACGGCGCACAGTTGCGGAACGCGAGTGAGACCTGGGCTGAAACCTTCGTGCGGTTCCTCACCCACCCCATCGTCAGCTCTTTGTTGATGAGTCTGGGACTATTGGGCATTTTAGTTGAGATCCGCACCCCGGGCTTCGCAGTTCCAGGCACCGTCGGCGTGCTCTCGCTGGGGCTCTTCTTTTGGGGCCATTGGATTGTCCGGTTGGCGGGTTGGGAAGAATTGATGCTGGTGTCGATTGGCTTGGCACTGATCGCGCTGGAGGTATTTGTTCTGCCCGGTACGACGCTGGCCGGAATCGTGGGGACGTTGGCGCTGGTGGCGGGCTTGGGGATGACGCTGGTGGGCGCGGGTGCCACGGTCCCGGTGGTCGTAAATGCTCTGGGCCGGGTAGCGGCCTCGCTGCTGCTGGCGATGGCGGGGGCCTTTGTGCTCTTTCGTCTGTTGCCAACTCTGCCTTTCGGAAAGCAGTTGGTGCTCGCGACGGGCATGGACGCGGGTCTCGGCTACATCTCCGCCCCCGAAAGTGATCACCGTTGGCTGGGGCGATCCGGCACGGCCGTTTCGCCGCTGCGTCCGGCGGGAATCGCCGAGATCGAAGGCACTCGCCTCGATGTGGTTTCAGACGGCGGCTTCATCGAAGCCGGCGTCGCGATTGAAGTGAGTCGCGTAGACAGCAACCGGATCGTGGTCCGGCGGGCGTCGTCGCAAAAGGACAAGGACACCCATGAACAGTGAATTCGATCTGACAACGATCGGCGCCTTTGGGCTGCTGCTCCCAGCGCTCTTCCTCCTGATGATCATTCTGTACATCGTTCCGATTCCCCTTTGGATCGCGGCGTGGTCCTCCGGCGCCCCCGTAGGTCTGGCGACGCTGGTGGGCATGCGCCTGCGACGAGTGCCGCCGGCCACCGTGGTCAACGCCCGCATCAGCGCAGTGAAAGCCGGACTCCAGATTTCGATCGACGACCTGGAAGCGCACTACCTGGCGGGCGGAAACGTGGTGCGCGTGGTGAACGCGTTGATTTCGGCCGACAAGGCGAACATCGAGATGCCCTTCAAACGCGCGGCGGCGATTGATCTGGCCGGTCGCGACGTACTGGAGGCCGTGAAGATGTCCGTGATCCCCAAGGTCATCGTTACCCCGCGCATTGCGGCCGTGGCGAAGGATGGCATCCAACTAATGGCCGTCTCACGCGTGACGGTGCGGACGAATATTGACCGGCTGGTGGGCGGAGCGGGGGAAGAGACCATCATCGCGCGCGTCGGTGAAGGCATGGTGAGCACCATCGGCTCGGCCGCCACCCATAAGGACGTCCTCGAGAATCCCGATCACATTTCGAAGAACATCCTCAGCCGCGGTTTGGACGCGGGGACCGCGTACGAGATTTTGTCCATCGATATTGCCGATGTCGACGTGGGCGAAAACATCGGCGCCAAGTTGCAGATCGATCAAGCCAACGCCGACAAACAGATTGCGCAGGCCAAGGCTGAAGAGCGCCGCGCGATGGCCGTCGCCTTGGAACAGGAGATGCGCGCCCGCGTCGTAGAGGCTGAGGCGGAAGTTCCCCGTGCGATGGCGGAAGCGTTCCGGCAGGGCAACCTGGGCATCATGGACTATTACCGGATGAAGAATATCCAGGCGGATTCGACAATGCGCGAGTCGATCGCGGAGTCGGGCACCGGTCAGCCGGATAACCGGTAGTCGTCCGGAAGGGTGACTCATGTCTGTCGAACAAATCCTTTTTCTCACGTTCTTGGTGGTGCTGCCGCTGCTGCAATTGCTCGCGCGCGTACTGCGCCAGCAAAAGGAGGCGCCGCCTCGGCCGGTGGGACCGGCACCGCCCATCATGGGTCCGGCACCGAGGCCCGTTTCCGGGCCCGGCCAGGACGCTGAAATTGCGCTGATTTCTGCGCCGGAAGAGCGGAGCCGGCCCGTAGCGGCGCGGGTGAAGCAAAGCCGGCCCGTCGCGATCGTGAGGCGGCGCAAGGCTTTCGATCCGCGGCAGGCGATCGTCATGATGGCCGTGATCGGACCCTGCCGGGCGGCGAGCCCTTTCCGTGAACCAGGGGCTGGCGCGGAGCAGCGGTAATTGGTGGCAGTCGATCCGCCGCCCTGCGAAAGCTAAGACGCTGGGGCATTC
The DNA here is from genome assembly GCA_022843605.1 of Bryobacter sp. Lineage (GTDB taxonomy): Bacteria > Acidobacteriota > Terriglobia > Bryobacterales > Bryobacteraceae > JALHNI01. The sequence goes on along the minus strand of JALHNI010000004.1, from coordinate 48,163 downwards.
TCATCAAAACGAGAATCCCACGAGTAACTCCACTTGATCGACCTTGGTAACCGGGCGAGTGAACACATCGCTTGGGCCATCCGCCATCCAGCGCGTATAGCGAAGAGTCGGCGTGAAGCGCCAGCGACCGGCATGGGCCTCAACACCGGCTCCCGCTGTCATCCCGAAGTGTGAAGGATTCGTATTGTTGAGATTGCCCGCTAGTCGAAATGACGGACCCGCCTCGATAAACGGTTTGGCACGGCGTTGGGAAAAGCGATACTTCGCCAGTACGGGAATCTCCCAAGTCAGCACCACCTCAGGCCTTTTCTCGAAGTGAAGCCGCCGGTAGAGCCCGTTCACTTCCAGCGAGAAGTTGCGGGGCAGGGAGAACTCGGCCAGCAAACCCGCCGCAAAGCGGAAATCCAACCTGCGCCGGTTCTCGCCGGTGTAGGGTGGCGAATTGGGCGCGATCGGCGGAAAGTCGTTGGTCAGCGGCACGCCTGCAATCAGCCCCAACCAGATTTTCCGGCCGTTAATCGATCTTTGCCCTGCACCGGTCGCGTAGCTCAGGCCCACCAGAAACTCCACTTGATTCCGGAGAGTTGGACGAAACGGAGCATCCTGATCCGCATCCCATCGCGTGTAGCGCAGTGTGGGAGCGATTCGGAATCCCCTGCCAAGATTCAACTCGGCCCCAACTCCACCCGTTGCTCCGACCATCGAAGGACGTGAGCCGGAAGGATTGTGATGCGCCCGAAATGATGGTCCGACGGCGAGGAACGGCTGCACTAAAGGCATCGGAATCCGGTACTTCAGCAGCATCGGAAACTCCCAGGTGGTGACGCTCGCGCGGAACGGCGCGAGCACCGTGTCAACGGAGGTGGTGCCAGTGTAGTGCAGCTTCCGGCGGAGCGCGTTCACCTCCAGGCCGAAGCCTCGCGGCAGGCCAAGTTCCACCATGGGTCCGAGGATCGGACTTCGCGCTCCGGACTCGCTACGATCGATGTAGGTCTGTCCTTCGAACGTAGAGGAATAAATCAGCGTCCGAAAATCCTTGGTGATCGCCGTTCCGCCCACCACTCCAAAAGAAATCTTCTGCCCCAAGCACGAAGCGGCACATAGCAAAACCAGATACAACGAGCGCATGCGCACCTTCTTTGCACCTCGATCACCAATTACTCAACCCGATAGAGCGCTTGAGTAATCGTAAATCGAGAGGGCGCTCCTTGCTTCAGGTGGGCGCCGGCGATACACCAACCGGACATGATAGAACTGAAGCAGCGATGACGCCCACACTCTGTCTTCTGCTGACGCTTGCGCAAACGCCCATTGACTTGATGGTTGGCATCGAAACATCGCGCAATATGGAACAGGCACTCGGCTTATTGAATCCAAAGCCGCTGCAAAAAGAAGATCGTGCGGGCGTCGTCGGCATGCTCGGCGAGCGAGTGCGCATGTTACAAGGACTCACCGCCGATCGGGACGCGTTACGATCCGCCCTGCGTGAGGCCGGAACGCGGTTTGGCGTCGCCCTGGGCGGGACCGACGTGAGCGGCCCGTGGACCGTTGATCTGGCGACGGGAATCGAGAAAGCTTGTGCAGAACTCGATCGCCAGGGCGTGTCCGATCATCGACGCGCCATCTTGGTTGTCTTCGGTAGCGATGATCCGGGCCTGCGGACGCGGCAGGCTTCGTTGCGTTCCGTGCTGAAGTCGACCAATGCGCGGCTGTATGTTGCCGTCATCGATCGCAACGCCAGTCAACCGGTAACTCCGCCCGGCGTCATCGTTCGACCCCGTCCGCTCTATCCCGTATTGACGGCCCAGTTACTCGAGGAGTTAGCCACCGCGTCCGGCGGGCGCATCTATCGCCGCGGCTGGGACCTAAGGGAAGTCCTTCAGGATATTCGCCAGTAGCTCACCTCTGCGCTTCCGTTTTCCGGCGCAATCGCGATTCAGTCGATTTCGACCACCACCCCGCGCGGCAATCCGGCGGCCTGTACGGTGGACCCGTGCGGGCAGGCTTTCGTCCCAAGTACCATCTGTAGACTTCGTTCACCTTGGGAAAGTCCGCCATATCGCTCAGGAACACCGTCGTCCGGATGAGGCCAAGCTGCCTCGCGGGTCAGTGCTGCTGTTGGGACCAGGCCACTGGACCCTTTGTAGCGCAGTCGGCAGCTTAGCATCATTGTGCTAAAGTCATCAATGTGCGAACGACGCTGGACCTGTCCGATGAAGCCTACGCCTTGGCCAAATCTATCGCTCACGAGCAGAACCTGGGCCTCGGCCGTACGATCAGCAAAATCATCATCGACTACGCGCACGCTCCTCATGCGGTACTGCCGGACATCACTCTGGAGAATGGTCTGCCTGTCGTCAGCATTGGCCGCCGGGTGACTAGCGAAGACGTGCGCGCGATATTGGATGAGAGCGAGTAGCCGCTTTGGTATTGCTCGATCCGAACGTTCTGATTGCGCTTACCGTTCGCGAACATATTCTGCACGATCGGGCGATGAATTGGTGGAAAGCCGATTCGCGTGAGTTTGCTACATGCCCCGTCACGCAAGGTGCGCTTGTCAGGTTTCATGCTCGACTCGACGGCGTCGCGGGCGTCCAACGAGCGAAAGCCATCCTCCGGACGCTCGAAGCACAGGCGGCACATCGGTTTTGGGCCGAAGGGCTACCCTACACGCAAGTTCCCGATCAAGGTCTTCGCGGTCACCGGCAGGTGACGGATGCTTATCTGGCTGCGCTTGCCCGCGCTCGTGGCGTAAAGTTAGCGACTCTGGACCAGTCGCTGGCGGCGTGGCTCCCAGACGTCTGCTGGCTGATTGCCTAGTCCGTGAGTTCCGGCGCAATCGCGATGCAGTCGATTTCGACCATCACCCCACGCGGCAATCCGGCGGCCTGCACCGTGGATCGCGCCGGCAGGCTTTCGCCCAGGTACCGTCCGTAGACTTCGTTCACCTTGGGGAAGTCCGCCATATCGCTCAGGAACACCGTCGTCTTGAGGACCTTCTCCATCGATGAGCCGCACGCGATCAGTACCGCTTGAAGATTCTGCAAAACCCGTTCCGTCTGGGCGACGATGTCGCCTTCAACGATGGTGCCGGAGTTGGGATCCAGCGGAATCTGCCCGCTCAAATACGCAATGCCTTTGTGGACGATGGCTTGCGAATAAGGGCCGATGGCCGCGGGGGCATGTTGCGTGGCTACTTTGTGTTTCATGGGGTTTCCTCAACTGTTTAACTGCAGCGAACCGGTGAGTTCCGTCACGCGGCTCACCCGCTCTTCGATCAAGAAATCTTCGAGTTCCTTGGCAATGCGGACGGGCGACGTGGGGTCCCAGAAGCTGGCCGTGCCCACCTCCACCGCCGTCGCGCCGGCGATCATGAACTCCGCCGCATCCATTCCGTTGGCGATCCCGCCCAGCCCCACCACCGGAACTTTCACCGCACGATAGACTTCGTGCACCATCCGCAGGGCGATCGGTTTGATGGCGGGTCCGGAGAGGCCGCCGAAGTTGTTGCCAATGCGGGGACGGCGGGTGCGCGCGTCGATGGCCAGCGAGATAAACGTATTCACCAGGCTGATGGCGTTAGCGCCGCTTTCCTCCGCTACCTTGGCCAGCGGAGCAATCGCGCTGACGTTGGGCGACATTTTCACCAGCAGCGGCCGCTTGGCAATTCGCCGGACCGCGCTCACCACGCCGCCCAGCAGCACCGGATCGTTGGAGAAAAAGACACCGCCATGTTTCGTATTGGGGCAGGAGACGTTGAGCTCATAGCCGGCCAGTCCCTCGGCATCCTCCAGGACGCGCACCACCTCTTCGTAGTCCTCCAGCGCATTGCCGAAGACATTCGCAAAAATCGGCGTCCGGTATTGGCGCAGGGCCGGCAGCTTATCGGCCACGAAAGCCCGCACCCCGATGTTCTGGAGTCCGATGGAATTCATCATGCCGCTCTCGGTCTCCCACAACCGTGGTGGCTTGTTGCCATTCATCGGCTCTCGGCTTAAACCCTTGACGACAATGGCCCCCAGGGCATTCAGGTCTACGATGCTGGCGAGTTCGATGCCGTAGGCGAACGTGCCCGACGCGGCGATGACGGGATTGCGCAGTGGGATGCCGCAGAGCTCAACTGAAAGGCGGGTGGACAAGCGAGTTTCTTCTGGCAAGTCTAGCAAGGCCCAGGACCCTGCGGTCTATGGTCCGCCCTACACACCTTTTTAAGGGAGTCCTAAGGTGTCCCCCTCATAGGGGCTTCGGGGTGGACACCCGAATTAACCCCTGTATGCGTCTCATCTTGACCTCGAACCCGGAGGCATCGCTCGCCGCTGCGGGAAAGCGCCCCCGGCTGCCGGGTGGCTCACTCGCTTCCAAGTTCGCCATCTTCTCCGCTCTGCTCGTCTTCTGGGTGGTTGCGACGCTCATGGCTTACGACTTGCGGCAGGAGAACTTCGACTCGACGAAGGCCATTATGGTCTTCATCATCGTCGTGATCGTTGCGGGCGCGATTGGCCGCTTCACCATTCGGCTTCTCGTCAGGCCGCTGCGGTCGCTTCGCGAGGGCATCCTGAAAGTGCAGCAGGGACAGTTGGAGCCGATCCAGGTCTACAAGACCGATGACGAAATTGAGTTCGTCGGCCACTGCTTCAACGAGATGATCGAGACGCTGAAGGAATCGAAGACCGAAATCCGCGCCCACCAGGACGAACTGGAAGCGCGCATCAAGCAGCGTACCGTGGCGCTGGAATCGGCCATGGAAGATGCCGTGCAGGCGAGTGCGACCAAGAGCGAATTTCTGGCCAACATGTCGCATGAACTGCGGACTCCGATGAACGGCATCATCGGCATGATCGACCTCGTCCTGGATTCCGGTCTCAGCCCCGAGCAGCGCGACGAACTGGAAACCGCCCAGCGCTGCGCCCACTCGCTGCTGGCACTCCTCAACGACATTCTCGACCTCTCGAAGATTGAAGCCGGCAAGCTCACCCTGGAGCGGATTCCTTTCGATCTGCGCTTCGTCGTTGAAGACTGCGTCCGTTCGCAACAGGTTCGCGCGCGCCAAAAAGGTCTGCAGATGATCACGCTCATCGCGGATTCGGTGCCCGCCCAAATCATTGGCGATCCCGTTCGCTTACGCCAGGTGCTGGCCAACCTCATCAGCAACGCCATCAAGTTTACCGAGAAGGGCTGCGTCGAAGTTTCCCTCGAAGCCCGCTCCGTCGATGCGTCCCCCAACCTCACCGAACTGAAGTTCATCGTCAAGGACACCGGCATCGGCATCCCCACCGACAAGCTGAACGAGATCTTCGAGAAGTTCACTCAGGCTGACGGCTCCATCAATCGCCGCTACGGCGGCACCGGACTCGGACTGACGATCACTCGCAAACTCGCCGAAATGTTCCGGGGCAAGATCTGGCTCGAAAGCGAAGTCGGAATCGGCAGCACGTTCTATGTGACGATGGTGCTCGAACGCGCCAATCCGGCGCGGGAACCTGCGCCCGGAGAGCCGGCGCAATCGGGCGATTGGGCTACCTCCGCCAACCGCACGCGCCGCCGCATCCTGGTTGTCGAGGATAACCTGGTCAATCAGAAAGTCGTCGTAACGACCCTCTATAAGCGCGGCTATCAGATCGAGGTGGCGTCGAACGGCCTTGTGGCCCTCGACATTCTCGAGAAGACGCGCGCCGAAAACAACCGCTTTGACCTGATCCTGATGGACGTCCAGATGCCAGTCATGGATGGTCTCGAAACCACGAAGAAGATCCGGGCCAATTCCGTCTGGGCCGATCTTCCCATCATCGCCATGACCGCCCACGCGATGAGCGGCGACAAAGAGCGTTGCATCGACGCTGGAATGAACGGCTATGTTTCGAAGCCTGTGCAGCCGGTCGCCCTGGTGCAGACCATTGAGCGCTTCCTCAATCATGAGCCCGAAGTGGATTTACTCGAAGACGCCACCGTCCCCAGCGAAGATCCGCAGCTACTCGACCGGAAAAAAGCCGAGCGTGAGATGGATCATGACCCCGAACTGGTCAGCACCATGATTGCTCTCTTCCTGCAACTCGCTCCCGAGCGCATGGAGAAGCTGAACGCCGCCGCCAATCACCGCGACTACATCACGCTGAGCCGCGAGGCCTACCGCCTGCGCAGCGCCGCAGACCGGATCGCGGCACTCTCCGTCGTGGACTCGGCCAAGAGCATCGAAGAGGCCGCCAAACGCGGCGACATTGACCTTGCTCAGGACAGCCTGCTCGCGCTCAACAACGAAATCGAGCGGCTCAACCGTCATCACCACGTTCCGAAACGCAAGCCCGTACCTTCGCGCTAACCTTGGTTGATGCGGCTTCCGATCGTAGCTCTCTTTAGCGCCTGCACGTTACTCGCCCAAACGGCACCCGAGTTACTCGAACAAAAATTGGCGGCGCGCCTGCGTTCGTTCGACGCCAAACTCGATGGCGTCCTTGGTGTCGCCGTCATTGACCTCACCACCGGACAGACCTTCGCCTACCACGGCGATACGGTCTTCCCGCAGGCCAGTTCCATCAAGATTCCCATCATGGCCGAGATGTACCGCGCGGAGCGGGCAGGTGAATTCAGCTTGAGCGATTCCGTAACCCTGCAGCCGCGAGAATATGTCGGCGGCTCCGGCGAGTTACAAAAAGGCCTGTTGAAAGGCCCGCTCACCACCACCATCGGCAAGCTCATCCAAGCCATGATCGAGGAGAGCGATAACACCGCCACTAACTGGTGCATCGCGAAACTCGGGATGGGCCGCATCAATCGATTGCTGGATGAGTTGGACTTGGTCAACACCCGCCTGCGCCGCATCATGCTCGATACCGCCGCTGCGAATCGCAATGAAGAGAATGTCTCCACCCCGAAGGAGATGGCACGTCTCGTGGAGATGATCTACCGGCAACGGCTGGTGGACCCCTCGGCGTCGATGGACATGCGCAACACCATGGGGCTGGTGAAGAGTAACTTCCGCCGCGCGATTCCGCCCGCCATTGCCGTCGCGTCAAAGCCTGGAGAGGTGACCGGCGTGCGCTGCGAGAGCGGCATCATTTACCTGCCCGGCCGTCCGTTTGTCCTGAGCGTGATGAGTTCGTTCGTCGCCGGGGAAGAGAACCCGGTGGAGGAGGTAACTCGGATGGTGTTTTCGCATTTCGAGCGCCTCGCCAACGGCAATCGCTATGGCAATCTGGGTACGCGCTAGCCCGCTATAATGAGGCCTCTATGCCGCCTCTTGCCGGGATTGCGATCACAGTTTTCTTTGCCGCGCTGGCGGTGTTTCATCAGTTCTATGGCAAGATCGATGCCATCGGAATTTCGCTGCTGCTGCTTGCTGCCTTGCCTTGGCTGATCCCGTTCCTTGCGCCCTATGTATCGACGCTGAAGGTCGCCGGAATGGAAGTCAGCTTGCGCGAGATGAAGAAGCAGGTGGAGGAGAGTAAGCAGATCGCCGCCGCCACAGCCTCGGCTCTCGTCACCGGAGTTGGCCGCGCCCCGAACGCGGCGGCGGACACCGGCCTCGTTTCCCACGGCGTCCCCATGCCGGCGCGCGAAGGCGGCGAGGAGAACACGGACATCGCCGGACCTGCCGAGGCCGCCGGCCGCCGCCTCTCCGCCGAAGTGAAACCCCTGCCGGGCGCGGAAGGGCTGTTTCTCGTCCACCTCTCGGTCGCCGCAAGTCTTGGAGCACGCCCGCTTCCGGATGGCACTGTCGTGACCTTTCACCTGCATCCCACCTTCGCGCAGCCTATCGTGCAGGTGGAAGCGAACGCCGGCTTGGCCACGCTGGATCGCATCGCCTGGGGAGCCTTTGTGGCCAGCGCTGACGTGGAAGGCACGCGCCTTGCGCTGAATCTGGCTGAGCTTCCCGCGGCTCCTGAACTCTTCCGGCGCCGCTAAAGCTCCGGCATATCCTGGACGCGCAAGCGCACCGCCGGATCGCCCAGCACCACGTAGTTGCGCGCATCGTCGCGGGCGATCCAGCGGCCTTTCAGGTCCTCGGCATCCACTGGTAACTCATTCGCCTTGCGTTGCAACTGCTCCGCCAAATCGATCGACAACGTGGACCAGCGCTGATTCAGCCGGTCCGTCGCATGGCCCACACAATGGCCAGCCATCAGGCGGTTCATCACCGAGCGGAAGTCGTCGATCTGAGAACCGGTCGCTTTCGAGCGATAGGACGACGACCACGCCCGGTCCACGTGGCCCAACACCGCCAGCGCCCCGCCGTTCCGATGCGCCAACAACGCCTGGGGCAGGCGTGCGACAGTGGGCGCCTCCGCGATCTTCGGTGGCCGCTTCGACGTGCGGGCGAATGTATCGTTGCGCGGCCATCCGGCCCCGTAACAGTCGAAGAGGAAGTGCACCATACCGTGCACTTGGGCGTTTGCCGGCAGGTCGCTGGCCGGGAAGTAATGGCTCGCCTTCGGCGCGTCGACGCCGCGCCATTCTTCGCAAATGATGGCCCCCTGTTGCGAAACTTGCCGATCGTCTCCTGCATAAAACACCATGCCGTGCGAACCCGTAAACACAACCGCTGGCGGCCCCTGCGCGACTTTTCCCAGCCAGATCTTCTCCAGTGCTTCTTTCGTCGCCGCTTCTCCCGTCAAGCCCAAGCGCCGGAACCGCTGCTCCTCGCCAAACGCCGGCGCAATCTCCGACGAAGCCTGCATCGGCAACACCACGTTTTCGTGAAACAGGCCCATCGCCGCATCGTCTCCATTGCGAGGCGCAAACACGGCCATCTGCCGTGAAGTCGGCACCTGCGCCGCCGTCTCGTAGGCGACGACTGACTCCGCATACCGGCCATACTCCGCCGCCGTCGGAAAACTCAATCGTCCTACTGCCCAGAACAGATCGAGACCATACTGAAACTCGAACGGCACTTCCGCCGGACCGCCCACAATCATCACGTAATACGGCACGCCCTTGCGCGGATTCACGTCGCGCATTTCGATGTTCTTGCCCCCCTTGGCCAGCCAAGCTGCCGCCGTCTCCCCGGGTGCGTAACTCTCCACACCCTCGAAGACTTTGAACAGTCGATCGTTGTTCACCTGCTTCCGCCGGTGCTCGATCAAGGGCGACAACGCCTTCTTCACTTCCTCGGACGTACCGGGAGCGTACAACACGGCCCAGCCGCACTCGGAGAGCGCCTTCGGATCAAAGCCGTCGTCCAGGCCGAGGTGCCAGCCCTGTTTCGCCTCTAACTGATCCCGCGAGACTTCCGTCTCCGCCGGTTCGCCCGCAAAGGACTCGAGTGTCTCCTCATCGATTGCGGGCAGACGAGTGCCTGTGTCGGCGTAAACGCCGAGCGGCAGAAATGTTTCCATCTTGGGCCGGCTCTTACTTCTTCTTAGCCGGTGCTTTCTTGGCGGCCTTCTTCGCTACTTTCTTGGGCTTCGGTACGGGATGGTCCCGGTTATCGGTTCCCGCCAGGCACCAGCCAAAGGCCGGAATCGTCTCAAACGAAGTTTGCATCTTTCACTCCTTCACTGAATTCAAACGGACAAACTGGGCGTCGGCGCGCAACTCTTTCAGGTCCGCGTTTCGCTCCACTGTGGCGCGAGCCATTCCTTTGGCGAGCGCTTTCCCCAGTAACTCCAACGCCTCGCGCCGGTGACCTAGCAACTCACTCCCACACGCCGCACGATAGTACAACTCCGGGTCGTCCGGCGCAAGAGCGATCGCCTGCCGCAGCAGCGGCAAGGCGCGTTCGCCGTCTCCCAATCTCGCATAATACAGCCCGATCTCCGACAGCACCGACGGATTGCTGGGATCTTCCTGTCTCAGCTTCTCCCCGAGCTCGATCGCTTTCTCACCCGCGGCCCGCGACTCCGCCTTCTTGTCCGGCAACTGCGCCAACGCCGAGGCGAGGTTCCCCCAAGCATAGTGGACCGCCGGATTCAGGACAATCGCCTGACGCAACGCGGCCACCGCATCCCGATACCGGCCCACCTCCTCCAACGCGACACCGAGGTTGGAGTACCGGTTGAAGCTTGGTTCAATGGCGATCGCTTGGCGGTAAAGTTCGATTGCCTCGCTGGTGCGACCGGCCCGGCGCAGCACCAGCCCCAGATTCGTCATCGCGCGGGGATTGTCCGGCGACAACCGTAGGGCCGTCCGCTGTGCCTGAATCGCTTTCTCCCACTGGCCGGTGCGGCTATACAGCGCACCCATTTCATTCGGAAACCGCCAGTCCTCCGGCGCCAGGTCGATGGCCTTCTGTAACGCAGGCTCCACATCCGCCATGCGGCCCTGACGATAGTACAGTTCCGCCATGCCTTGGTGCGCTTCGGCGCTGCGCGCATCCAGCCGGAGGGCCTCGTTGAGCTCTTGCGCCGCCAGATCATTGCGGCCCGTTTCTGTGTAAAGCCGGCCCAAGGTGACGTGCACCGTGGCGAGATTACGGTCCAGCGCGAGGGCCTTCGCCGCCGCGGCCTGCGCCGGCGCGATCTGCTTTGGATCTCGCTGTTGCCAATACTGCAGGAAATGAGCCCGGGCCAACCCGGCGTAAGCCAGCGCAAACTTCGGATCCTGCTGAATGGTTTGCTGAAACAACTCCATGGCCCGCTCCACACCGCGAGGGCGGTAGTAGTGCGTGAGCTGATCCTGCGCTTGGGCGTAAGTGGCGTGCGCTTCGCTGGCCGAAGGGTTTCCGCCCCGCTTTGCAAACCAATAAAGCGCGGCGCCCACCGTTCCCGCCATCGGCGCCCAGAGCCAGTTCCGCCGCGACACTGCCACGGGAGCCGCCCCGTCCACCTCCCCCAGTGCCGCGATCAGTTCTCCCGCGCTGGCGAAACGCCGGCCCGGCTCTGGATGCATGGCCCGCTCAACCACCGTGGCCAATTGCTTGGGTAAGTCGGGCCGCACGTCGAGTAACTTCTCGCCAGGCGTGGGTAACTTGCCCGTGAGTAAGTGAACGAGCAGCACACCGAGCGCATAAATGTCGCTGGCGACTGAGGCTGGCTCGCCAATCACCAACTCAGGTGCCATGTAGCCCGGCGTGCCGCCCCAACTGCCGCGCTCGGTTCGCGCATGGGTGAGGCCAAAGTCCATCAGCAGGATGCGCCCGCCCACCTCGCGCATCGCATTGCTGGCCTTGATGTCGCGGTGCAACAAACCCGCCGCATGCACGGCGCTCACTGCCTTCGCCAAGTCGACTGCGATGCCCGTGGCTTCACGTGCGCCCAGCTTACCCTGCGCCGCCAGCAAAGCCGTTAACGTCTGACCGTGCACGAAGTCGCTCCAGAACCCGACCCGCCCTTCGTGCGTCGCCACGCCGTAAACCGGCACCACATTCGGATGCCGCACCCGCGCCATCTGCCGGGCTTCCTGCAGAATCGCCGTTTCGTCGTGCCCGCGTCCGCTTCCCCGCAAGAGCTTCAGCGCCACCTCGCGCTCCAGCGTTCGGTCAAAGGCCCGGTACACTTCGCCGAAGGCTCCTTGTCCCACCTTCTCCCGAATCTCGAAATTGCCCCAGGCTGCCGGAATCGGTTCGGCCGGAGGCGCAGTCTCTCCGCCGAGCGTCCTGGTGCGTTCCTGGTCGTCTTCCGTCACGCGATCTCCAGTATCGCCGATTAGCGCCCGGGAAGTAGCCGCTTCACCAACTCCGTAAGCCGCGGCTCGGTGAGTGCCTCTTCGGCCATGTTCCTGCGCTCGGCAAGTGGAATCCGCACCAGACCCTTGCTGCTGGATGCTTCGGGAATCCGGTACCCGCCCACCGCCTCGGCGAGATCTGCCAACGTCGCACCCAAATCCTGCGGGAGTTGCAGATCCCAGCCGAAGCGCTGCGTGGCAGTCGCCACCAGCAGCCGCCGCCCATCCGCGCTCGTCGACAGCCCGGTCAACTTCTCCTCGAACTCCAGTACGCCCATGAGCGCCCCGCTCTCCACTTCGAATGTCCGCAACCGCCGGTCCGCCGTGGCCGTGAACAGTATCCTGCCATCGGGGCTCAGCACGATTCGTTCAATTGGCGTCCCCAACTCAATGCGTGCGCCCGCCTCCTTGCCGCTGCTTACCTCGAAGACCTGCGCGTCGCCGTGAGAGTCGCCCACCGCCACCCTTTGGCCGTCCCGGCTGAAAGCTCCGAATCGGCGCCCCTCCAACGAGATTCTGGCGCGTGAGTTCAACTTCGAGATGGTCTTTCCCGCCGCGTCCCTCACCTCCGGCTCTTCATAGATCAGTCCGGGAAAGGCCAAACGCAGTTTGCCGCTGGTACTCCCGTCCACAGCCGGATCTTCCGCCTTGGCCTTGTCTTTCTGCGCCGCGCCGCTGAATTGATACAACTGGGTCACCGTGCCGCCGCCTGCGGCCACGGCCACCCACCCGGCTTGCTGGCTCACCGCCCATCCACTCATCTGCCCGGCCGGAAACACGTGCCCGGTTACTTCGAAAGTCTCTGCATCGCGTAACGTGATCCGTTCGTTGCCGCTGATCGCGATTGCCTCGCCACCCGCATAGTGTGCCGTCTCGCCCGCCTGCAGTGAGTAAGTTCCGCGGCCTACCAGGCTCACGAACCCTGGCGCAGTTACAACGAGTTGACCCTTCGGCGTGTAACTCAAAGTCGCTCGCTCCACGGGATGAGGCAATACCATTTCCTCCCACTCCGTCACTCTGCCGGTCGCCAGGCTCCAACGCTGAACCACGTTGGTCCCGGCCGTAACCAGCGCCACCTCCTGATTGTCCGCGCGAATCCCCGCGCCCAGCACCGCACTGGCCAGCCGCGGACTGGTCCACTGCTTGCCGCTCTCCAGATTCCACACCCGCACTCGCGCCGCCTCCGCAACCACCAGGTAGGTCCCATCCTTACTAAACCGCCCGTGTCCGGCCATTTCAGGATTTGCTTGCTGCACTCCCCCCGTCGGAGAAACGGCCTTGCCCTCGCTCGAAAGCAAGTGCACCACCGGGTCCACCATCCCATTCCCTTGCGGTGTCCAGGCATTCACGAGCAACCATTTGCCCGCCTTGCTGAACTCCGCGTCTTCCACGGTCAAGATACCCAGATCCACCTGGGACCCATCCGTAGTGCGATGCAGTTGCGCGGTCAGATCGTTGGTCATGATGGGCGGCGTCGAGGCAAACAACAAGCTGCCGTCGAAGTTCAGCCGGATCCGCGATGCGTTCGAAATCGCAAACTCCGCCCCCACGGCTTTCCCGGTCTCGACATCCCACAACTGCGCCCGCGGATCCCCGTCGCCGATGGCGGTCACCACGCGTCGGCCATCTCCGCTGAACGCCACCCGATCGACTCGCTTCTTGAACTCCAGTTCGAACTCCGGCAACCGCGCCTGCTGCCAACCCAGCATCACCGCCGCCCAGGTGTAGGCCGCCGGATCCCGCGGGTTCGCCCGCAACGCTCTTGCGAGCGACGCCAGCGCCTCCGCTGGACGGCCCGCACTCCACAGCCGCGCGACATTCTGCACGTCCGAAGCCGCTAGATTCTCTCGCGCATCCCGCTCGTGCTCGGCGGCCGCCCGCCAGCCATACCAGGAGGCCACGCCCAAAGCCAACGCCACGGCCATCGCCGCCACCGCGATCCGCAGCCGGAAACGCAGGCGTTTCTCCTGTTGCTCCTTCAACTCGATCGCCGCCTGCCGGTCCGCGGAGGCCGCTAAGTATCGCCGCTCGGTCTCGAGTAACTCCTGGCCGGCTGCCCACTGCTGCGCTTCCTGTAAGTCCGCTCCGGTAAGTAACAGATTCTCTGACTGTTGCTGCCCCCAGAGCACAGCGAGCTTCTGAGCCTTCTGTAAGTGCGAATCGAACCAGCGTTGATTACTGCCCAGGACCGGTTCCACCAGCCGGTCATGAGCGAGTTCGTACCACACGGAACCCAGCCGTTGGTCCGTGCGAATGACGTAGCGATCGCGCAGCGATTTCAGCGCCGGCTGTATGGCGTCGGTGCGAGGTTCGCCCAAAGAAGCTTGGCTCCGGGTCTTCCGGGGCGTAATCAACTGATCGTTGAACCAGTCCCGCAGACTGCGTTCCGGTACGCCGCTCTTCTCCGCGGCCCGCGCCACCGCCTCGTCGTAGTAAGTGGCCAACGCTTCGTCCACGTTGCCCACTCGCGCTACTTCCTCCCGGCCGATTGTTGACGCGCCTTCGGGCAGGTGATCCCACAACTGTCGGCAGACCACCTGCAGTTGCACCGGCTCCACGTAGGCGCCTAGCCGTGCCTCGCCCGCGCGTAAGCCTTCGCTCAATACCGTAATCCGCCTCAGATTATCCGCCAACTCCTTGGCGGCGTCCTCGGCGAACTCCACATTGCGATCGAGCGCCGGCCCTCGCATGGCGGCCACCGCCGCATCCCTGTTCAGTAAGTCCAGGCGGAACGTATTGGAGAGGCGCGTCGGAATCAGATCCAGATACGCGTCGCAGCGTGCCAGATAGTCCTCGCGCATCGACAAGACTGCCCAGCGGTGCCGCGCGCGCAAAGCATCGCCCAGTTGCCCAAAAAACTCCACCTTCTCCGCCTGGTCAGTCGGGTCGACGCTGAGCACCTCTTCAAACTGGTCGATGATCAGCACGTCGCCCCGCGGATGCGCGTCCAGATACCCGGCCAGAGTCATCTGCGCCAGCGCCGCCGGATCGGTTCGCTCGCCCTTAGGCAAAGCCTCCTCAAGCGACAACAGGACGCTGAGCGTATAGCGATTGCCGCTCGCCGCGTTGAACCGGGCTTCGGGCGGCGGTTCAAAATGCACGCGCGCAATCGGTCGAACGGTGAAACGGTGCCGCCGCAATGCGGGAATCAAGCCCGCCTGCAGCAACGAAGTTTTGCCCGCGCCGGAGGGCGAATACAGCAGCACGATCCGGTCGGTGATGACCAAATCGAGCAAATCGCCCACTTCGCGATCCCGCCCATACAGCTTTTCGTCCTGATGGTGGACACCGCCGATGGACCGCGGCCCCGCGTAGGGATTGTTCTGCATCGAAGCCCTTGAGTATAGCCGAATGGCGGAATGCTATCATTCCCACACGCCGAAATGACCAAACTTGCGGACCTCGAAATCACCCTTCGCCGTTTGGAACCGGGCGCCTATGCCGTCGACCTGAAGTCGAGCCCCGCAGGCATGGACAACGACGACCGCCACACCGCCGCCATCAAGCTCAATGCCGAAGCCCTCAAAACGCAGCCCACCGCGGATGCCTACGGCCGCGCGCTTGGCGAGGCCCTTTTCGCCGATCCTGTCCTTCTCGAGGCTTTCAACCGCGCCCGCACGCTGGCTCAGGCTGCCGGGGCTGCTCTGCGCTTCCGCCTGCTCATCGACGATAGCGCGGCCGAACTGCACGCCGTGCGCTGGGAAACGTTGCGTGGTCCGGCCGGTGAAGAGCTCTTGAATGGCCATGATTGCTGGTTCTCTCGTTATCTCAGCAGCCAATCCTGGAAACCGGTTCTCACCACCCCGGCCCGGCCTCTGAAGGCACTCGTCGTCATCGCCAATCCTAAGGAACTGGAGCAGCAGCCCGCGGGCTTGGCGCCAATCCCGGTGGCTGCGAACAAAGCCTGGGCGGAGAAAAGCCTCGGCGGAATCTCGGTTACCTTCCTCACCTCCGGTGACGATGCGCGGCCCTCTCTCGCCAATCTCTCCGGGCACCTGCGCGACGGCTGTGACATTCTGTTCCTCATCGCGCATGGCTCCCTGAAGCAAGGCGAGCCGCGCCTTTGGCTGGAGAATGACGAGGGCGCCGCCGACATTGTCACCGGCCCCGGCTTTGTCGATGCGCTCAAGCGTTTGCCGGCGCAGCCCCGGCTCGTAGTTCTGGCGTCCTGTCAGTCGGCGGGTACCGGTGCTTCAGAAGATGCCCTCACTGCGCTGGGGCCCCTACTCGCCACCGCCGGCGTGCCCGCCGTCATCGCCATGCAGGGCAAGGTCGCGATGGAGACAATCGACGAATTCATGCCCGTGTTTTTTGCGGAACTCCGTCGCGACGGTCAGATCGATCGCGCGATGGCCACCGCCCGCGGTGCCGCCCTGGCCGCGAAGCGCGCCGACTACTGGATGCCCGTCCTCTTCATGCGTCTCCGCAGCGGCTCGCTCTGGTACCGGCCTGGCTTTGCGGAGTCCTCATCCGGAGCGACGGAGTTTGAACGCTGGGCCACTATCAAAGGGGCCATTGAGGACCGTCAATGCACTCCGATCCTCGGCCCCGGCATGGCCGAACATCTCCTTGGTTCACCTCGCGATCTTGCCCGCGCCCTCGCCACCAAGTACAAGTACCCGCTCTCTCCCGCCGCGCTCGATGACCTGCCCACCGTCGCCCAATACCTTTCCATCAACCAGGGCAACACCATCTTTCCCCGCCGCGAACTCCGCAAATCGCTCGCCGCCGGCTTGATGGAACGCTTCGGTGCCCAACTCAAAGACTTCGATCCGGCCGACCTGCCGTTGATCCTCACCGAAGCCGGCAAGCTTGAACGCGCTCGAACCACGACTGACCCTCATCGCATCCTGGCCGCCAAGCCTTTTCCCACCTACCTCACCGTCAATCCCGACAGCCTCATGGAAGACGCCCTGGCCGAGGCCGGCCGCCCCGCCCAATCTGACTTCGCTCGTTGGAACGAGAAGATCGCCGACGTCCGCAAATACCCCACCCTCCGCGATCGCCTGCCGGACTACCGCCCCTCTGTCAAGGAGCCGCTGGTCTACCATCTCTACGGCCAACTGAGCATTCCCGAATCGCTGGTGGTGACTGAGGACGATTACTTCGACTACCTGCTGCGAATCGGCAGCAAAGCAGATGGCAAGAATCTGACCCCTGGTCCCGTGGGTACCGCGCTGACGGCTCACGCCTTGCTGTTTGTCGGCTTTCGCCTGGATGACTGGGCCTTCCGCGTTCTGCTTCGCAGCATTTACAGCAAGGAAGGCAGCGGCGCTCGCGCCATCGGAAACGATACGCTTCCCTGTGTGGGCGCGCAGATCACGCCGGACGAAGACAACCTGCTCAAGCCCGACGCGGCGCGGCGCTACTTTGAGCAGTATCTGCGCTCGACGAATATCGACATTTATTGGGGCGGCGTCGACGAGTTCCTCGCCGCCCTCAATCAACAAACCGCATAGACCGCTACGGAGTCCGCGGCGCGGCCGGCGCGCCCGGCGGACGTCCCTGTCCTGGCGTCCGCGGCGGCGGCTGGGCGAGAAACGCCGCGATGTCCTTCGCCGCTTTCGTCTCGACGCCAGGCTTTTGGAGAAAGCCGAGATCGCGGAACCAGTCGACGAAGCGATATTGCCAGGTCCCCATCGGAATGCCGCTTCGGTCGGTTAAACCGCCCGACATGCGGCTCCCGTCCGGCAGCGGATCGCCCGGATGTCGTCCGTTCCCGTAGAGGTGCATCTCGTTGTTCGGCGCGCCGATCATCAGCAGCGCACTGTAGTACTCAATTGCCCAAATGGCATGGCCGCGGTCGCCGGCACCTGCGCAGGCGATAAACGCCGGTGGTGCATTCCGCGGAATTGCGGGCGCCGTCCGGTTGCGCGCAAACGGCGAAGGACCCGGATAAATGATTCCCACAAAGTCCGGTCGAGATGAGATTCCTGCCAGCGGATCGTTCGCCTCGCTGTTCTTCTTATCGAATTCCTCAAACAACACCGCTCCCGGCGCCGAAAGCTCCGCCCCGGCCGAAAATCCCATAATTCCGATCTTTTTCGGGTCGATGTTCCACTCCTTCGCGTAGGCGCGCACCAGCCGGATGGCCTGCAGTGCATCGTTCACCGCATCCACCTGTGGGTTGTAGCCATCGCGCCGCAGACGATTCCGCAAAATGATCGTGTTCACGCCGTAGTTGTAGAAAAACGGCACAAAGTCCGCGCTTTCGCCGCCCACGTTCAGCGTATTGTGTCCACCACCCGCCGCCAGGATGATCGCCGCCCCGGTGTTGATCCCGCGGTCCACCACGTGTACCTCAATCGACGGATTGTGAATGTTCACGATGCTTGCGATTCGCCCCGGCACGGCTTGGCTCATGTTGTACACCTCTGCCTCGCGCACGCGCTCCGCCTTCAGGAATGGCGAACCCGCCGGATACAGTGGCACCACCACCCCGCCGGGGAGAATCGGCTGTGGCGCATACGGCGCATCCGTCACCGGACCCGGTTTCGGAATGCCCATCGGCGCAGGTAGTGGCGGCAGTGCCTGACCCCAAACGCCGACTGCCATCAGAAAAAAGCCCACCAGAGTTGTCTTCATCGCAAAACCTTCGCCTATCATATATGTCCCGGACGGTTTTGCCATCTCGTTCGCCTAGACCCCCAGCCTCAACAGTGCTATGCTCTTTGGCATATACTCCACAATCTTTTTGATATGCGGAGCGACTTGGAGGAGTCAACTATGGTTTGCCGTTTCGTCCGCTTCTGTCTTCCCGCCGTTTTGGCCTTTGCCTTTTCTTTCACTGCTTCCGCTGCTCCGATTACCTGTGCCACCGGAAATCTTGCCGACTATGCCGCTCTCGGCTCGGACGGCTGCATCGTTGGCGATAAACTTTTCAATAATTTCGTCTTCTTCGGTAACTCTTCCGGCACTGGAGTCACGCCTGTCGATACAGACGTGACCGTATCCCCGCTGGTCTCCCCGTCGAACAATCCCGGCCTCTACTTCTCCTCCAACGCCTGGGCGATCTCGGGCATTGGGTTCGTTTACTCCTCCATCAGCTTCACCGTCACCGTTCTTTCTCCCGATTTCCTGATTGACGGCGGATCGGTCAACATCGATAACGTCGCTGCCGTTCTCGGCGGCAATGCCGGAATTTCCGAGCAAATTTGCCCGAACTTTCTCCCCTGCCAGAACTTTTCTGCCTCCGCGGCTGCTCCTTTCAATTCGCTTTCCATTACTCCTTCGCAATCGATTGAGGTCGTGAAAGAAATCACCGTGCTCGGCACCACGAACGACAGTTTTGCCGCGCTCGCTAGTTTTGAGGAGCGCTTCAATCAGGTCTCCGCCGTCCCCGAGCCTTCCACCTTTGCGCTGTTTGGCTCCGCGCTTGCCGCTGCCGCCTTCCTTCGTCGCAAACGGTAACGTCATTTCCGAGTGGACGGGCCGTCCGGTCTGTCCACCACCTCCTCGCGTTCTCTCTCAAAGTCTTTAGAATTAATCACTCCCCGGTTCGTTTCGTTGTCTGCTTCACCCCCTTGAGCTTCCCGCCCGTTTTTCGGAAGCAGCACCACCGGTTAGTGATAAATTTGAATCAACCATGCGTGCCTGCATACTCCCGATGCTGTTCTGCGGCGTGGCGTTCGCCGCTCCCGTCACCAATCCCGCGAAAGTCAGCTTCCAGCGCCAGATTCGGCCTCTGCTCTCTGAGAATTGCTTCCATTGCCACGGTCCGGATGCCGGCACCCGCATGGCGGGCTTGCGGCTCGACACCCGCGAGGGCGCCTTCGCCCCTCGCAAACCCGGCCCCGCTCTTGTCGCCGGACAGCCGGAAGCCAGCCGCCTCTGGATTCGCGCCAACGAGGCCAAAGAAGCGCGCCTCATGCCGCCTCCGTCGTCGCACCGAAAGCTCACCGCCGCCCAAAAACAACTTCTAAAGGACTGGATCTCGCAAGGCGCACCCTGGGAAGAGCATTGGTCTTTCATCGCCCCGAAACGGTCCACCCCGCCCACCGTCACCGATCCGGCGAAGTGGGCGCGGACTCCGATTGACCAGTTCGTTTTGGCAAAACTCCAAGCCGCTGGTCTCAAGCCCGCGCCCGAAGCCGACCGTCGCACCCTCATCCGCCGCGTCACCCTGGACCTGATCGGTTTGCCCCCGACGCCCGTCGAAGTCGACGCCTTCGTCAACGACCGTTCGCCCGACGCCTACGGCAAGCTCGTCGATCGCCTCCTCGCCCGGCCGCAATGGGGCGAACACCGTGGCCGCTATTGGCTCGATGCGGCCCGCTACGCCGATACCCATGGCCTCCATATCGATAACTACCGCGAGATCTGGCCCTATCGCGACTGGGTAATTGGTGCTTTCAACCGCAATCTTCCCTTCGATCAGTTCACACTGGAGCAACTTGCCGGCGACTTACTGCCGAATCATACTGTCGACCAGCAGATTGCCTCCGGTTTTAACCGCTGCAACATTACCACCAACGAAGGCGGCGCCATTCCGGATGAGGTGGACGCCATCTACCAAAAGGACCGCGTAGAAACCACCTCTACCGTCTTCCTCGGACTCACCCTCGGTTGCGCCGTCTGCCACGATCACAAGTTCGATCCCCTCGCCCAGAAGGAGTTCTACCAGATGGTAGCCTTCTTCAAAAACACGACGCAGAAGCCCATGGACGGCAATATCGCCGACACTCCTCCCACCATCATCGTGCCGAGAATGGAAGATCGTGACCGCTGGCAGCAAGTGCAGGTGGAAGAGCAGCAAACTCGCGAAAAGATCAAAGCCCAACGTCAGGCGGCGCTGAAGAACTTTGATGCCTGGGTGCATGCTCGCCCCCAACTCCCTCAGCCTTTGCCGGGCGAAACCCTTGCCGTGCCGAAGGAATTGCCGAAAGGTGTCGAGTGGTCAGAAGGCAACGTGAAGCCGTCGCAGGCCTTACTCTTCGGCAAGGAAAGTAAGTTGGAGTTGCCGGCCGTCCCCACCGATGGGAGCAGCGCCTTCTCCGTAGCTGCCTGGGTCTATCTGCCCGCGGCTGAGGATAACTTCACCTTGTTGAGTCAAAAAGAACATCCCAAGGATCGCGATGGCCGTGGCTGGGTACTCGAAAGTAGCTCCCGCGTCCTGATCTTTCGTCTTACTGGCGAAGGCGCCACTGATTTCATTGAGGCCCGTGCCTCGAATGCCAATCGCCTGAAGGCGAGCGCCTGGACCCACGTTGCTGTAACTTACGATGGTGGCCGCGACTATCAGGGCTTTACGGTCTACGTCAACGGCGAACGCGTTCCAATGGAAGGTACTGGGAATTCTACCCCCAAGATCAAAGGCAGCACAAATTCCGGCACGCCGCTTCGCGTGGGATGGAACGGCGCCGGCCGCTATTTCGCAGGCGGTAAGTTACAGGATGTCTTAGTTACCCCGCGGCTTCTGAACGACGAAGAGGTTCGCCTGCTCGCTGATTGGCCTGTCGTGAGGGCGGCGCTTGCCAAAACAACTCTGGACGACGCTGACCGCGAGGCGCTGGGCCGCCAGTATGTGAACCGGGAGAGTGCCGAGTTCCGCGCGCTAAACGCGCAACTCAGTGCGCTGCTGGCCGAACGCAAGACCATCCGCCGTGCCGGCGCCATTACGCACGTGATGCACGAAAAGTCCGACTCCATGCCGGTCGCCAACATCCTCTTCCGCGGCCAGTATGACCAACCTCGCGAGCAGGTGACTCCCGGCGTACCGTCCGCCCTGCCGCCGATGGCCGCTGAACTGCCGCGCAACCGCCTTGGCCTGGCTAAGTGGCTGATCGACCCGAATAACCCGTTGATGGCGCGCGTCACCGTGAATCGCTTTTGGCAGGAACTCTTCGGCAAGGGAATTGTTCGCACCGCGGAAGACTTCGGCAGCCAGGGCGAAGTACCTTCTCATCCGGAGTTACTCGACTGGATGGCGGTGGAGTTCCGCGAATCCGGGTGGGATATGAAGAAGTTCTACCGTTTGCTGGTTACGTCCTCCACTTACCGCCAAGCCGCAACGACTTCGCCGGAGAAACTCAAAGCCGACCCTGAAAATCGGCTGCTTTCTCGCGGCCCCCGTTTCCGCATGGATGCCGAAATGGTGCGTGACTATGCCCTTGCCGCTAGTGGACTCCTCAATTCCGAGATCGGTGGACCCAGTGTTCGGCCCTATCAGCCCAAGGGTGTCTGGGAGACGGTCGCCATGGACCAGAGCAATACTCGCTTCTACAAACAGGACCAGGGTGACAAGCTCTACCGCCGCTCCATGTACACCTTCTGGAAGCGCAGTGCTCCGCCGGCCTCGATGGACATCTTCAATGCCCCCAGCCGCGAGAACTGCACGGTGCGACGTGAACGCACGAATACGCCCCTGCAGGCCCTCGTGACCATGAATGACCCGCAGTATGTTGAAGCGGCGCGTTACTTGGCCGAGCGGATGCTACGCCAGCCCACGGGGCGGGTCGACTTATTGGCCAAGCAGGCCTTGGGCCGTCTTTTCGATCTGCGGGAACGGCAAATCATTGACCGGGCCTTTGCCGACTATCTGGCCCATTACAAAGCCCATCCCGAAGAGGCGAAGAAGCTCATCGCCACCGGCGCATCGGTACCCGATGCCAAACTCCCGGCGCCCGAACTTGCCGCGTGGACCATGGTAGCTAACCAGGTCTTCAACCTCGATGAAGTGCTGAATAAGTAGGAGCCAACCGATGAACATCCACGATGAAGCTGTCCACATCGAAACCCGCCGGCAACTCCTCACCCGCTCCGCTTATGGCATTGGTGCGCTCGCCCTCAACGCCCTTGGCGCCACCACTGCCGGTAAGACCACGGGCGGTCTGCCGGATCTGCCGCACTTCGCCCCCAAAGCCAAGCGAATTATCTATCTGCATATGGTGGGTGCGCCGCCGCAGATGGACTTACTCGATTACAAACCAAAAATGGCCGAGTGGTTCGATAAGGACTTACCGGAAAGTATCCGGCAAGGCCAACGCCTGACGACGATGACCTCCGGGCAGTCTCGCTTTCCGATCGCGCCCTCAGTCTTCAAATTCGCCCAGCACGGGAAGAGTGGCGCTTGGATGTCTGAACTGATTCCCAACATGGCGAAGATGGCCGATGACCTCACCATTATCCGCACGATGAATACCGAGGCGATCAATCATGAGCCGGCCATCACCTTCATCCAAACCGGCAATCAGATTCCCGGCAAACCCTGCTTTGGTTCCTGGCTGGCTTACGGCCTCGGCAGCATGAATCAGGACCTTCCGACCTTCGTGGTGCTGAACGCCATGCACACCAATCCCCGGGCCAACGTGCAGGCGATCTCGGCCCGCCTTTGGAGTTCCGGCTTCCTTTCCGCCCAATATGCCGGTGTGGCGCTGCGCTCCGGGGCGGACCCCGTCCTGTACATCAACAACCCGGATGGCGTCGACTCCAAAGTCCGGCGCCGCATGTTGGACGCCCTCAGCGAGATGAATCAACTGCAGCATGCCAAGGTGGGGGATCCCGAAACCAGGGCGCGTATCGCGCAGTATGAGATGGCGTTCAGGATGCAGTCCTCCGTGCCGGACCTCACTGACCTCTCTAAAGAATCGGCTGCCACGTTCAACCTTTACGGCGAAGAGGCCCGCAAGGGCGGCACTTTCGCCAACTCCTGCCTGATGGCCCGCCGCCTGGTGGAGCGCGGGGTACGCTTCGTCCAACTCTACATGCGCGGATGGGACGTTCACGGCGAACTGCCGCAGATTCTTCCCAGCCAAACCAAGGATGTCGACCAAGCCTGCTACGCCCTGGTTCAGGACCTCAAACAGCGCGGTCTGCTGGACGACACCATCGTCATCTGGGGCGGCGAGTTTGGCCGCACCATCTATTCGCAGGGCAAGCTCACCGCTGAAACTTACGGCCGCGATCACCATCCCCGAGCCTTCAGCCTTTGGGTGGCCGGCGGCGGCTTCAAAGGTGGCTACGTCCATGGCGAAACCGACGAGTTCAGCTATAACATCGTGCGTGATCCCGTTCACGTTCGCGACTTCCAGTCCACCATCCTGCATCAGTTCGGCATCGACACCGAGCGCTTCAGCTACAAGCACCAGGGGTTAGACCAACGGCTCACAGGTGTCGAAAAAGCCCACGTCGTTAAGGACCTGCTGGTTTAGCCCGTGCGTTGGACCTTATTCTTTCTCGCCGCCTCGATCCTGCTGGCTCAATCCGCAAAGGTGGACCTCTCGCCCCGTCTGCTCGAATGGCGGAAGGAGATCGAAATGCGCGGCGGCGGCCGGCTGCTGCCAGTCCGGGTCTTCGTCGAGACCCGGCAGGGTGTACCAACCTACATCCTGCCGGACGACGCGCCGGAACGCCCCGTGCTGGTTCGCTATTTTGGCGATGCCAACTTCCGGGCGCAGTTCGTACGGACGCACGCCGTCTCGCTCAATTACGCCGGTCCGGAAGGCAAGCTCTTCTTCATCATCCTGAACATGGACCGGTTTAAGGGCGATGAGGACATCCTGCTCTCGCACGAGTTTGGCCACGCCTGGCTACACGCCCTGGGACTGCGAGCGCCCGCACTGCCTCCCGGGGGCGCCGCCTGCCAGGCCATCCACGTTGGCGACATCGTGCAGCATATTCTGATTCGGGAGGAGCAGAGCCGCCGGGGATTCGACTTCCGTCCCCAATGGACTCGTGAGCTGGAAGAAGCCGTCGTGCGTCTTCGCGGGCAGACGCCCGAAACTCAGCCGCCCCCGGAGCCTTGCCTCCGGTTGGAGCGCTTGGCGCTGCTAGTGGATGTGGAATCGGGCCTTACGGACGGGCAATGGCCCAATCGCCCGGAATTCCTGGCCCGCCTGCCAGCTGGTGACCCCCGTCTGGCTGATTTGGCTCATCGTCTTACCCGGATTCTGAGCGGCTTCGAACTCACCGAGCCAATTGAGTACTACACGGCCCTCGGTACGGTTTTGAGCGCTAGTCACTTGTTATTTCAACCACCTAACGGTACCCCCTAATAGGTGAATGTGCTACTCTGAAGCCGTCCAACTTCCCTGTCAGCCCTCATCCGACTGCGCAGAATTGTGGGCATTTTCAACACCCCAATGAACTTTCGCTCGCTGTTTAGCTTTTTTTCGTCCGACCTCGCCATCGATCTAGGCACCGCGAACACGCTGGTTTACGCGGCCGGGAAGGGCATCGTGGTGAATGAACCGTCGATCGTGGCCATTAACAAGACCACCGGCGACGTCGAGGCGGTGGGCCGGGAGGCCAAGGAGATGCTGGGCCGCACGCCGGGCAACATCGTCGCCATCCGCCCGATGAAGGACGGCGTCATCGCCGACTTCAAGGTCACCGAGCGCATGCTCAACTACTTCATTCAAAAGGCTCATGGCCGGAAGATGTTGGTCCATCCGCGTATCGTGATCGGCGTGCCGAGCGAGATTACGCAGGTTGAAAAACGCGCCGTCATCGACTCGGCTTATCGCGCCAAGGCCAGCGAAGTGCATTTGGTGGAGCAGGCCATGGTCGCCGCGATCGGCGCCGGGTTGCCCATCACTGAGCCTTCGGGCAACATGGTGGTCGACATTGGCGGCGGCACCACCGACGTCGCCGTGATTTCCCTTTCGGGCATCGTCTACTCGCGCTCGGTCCGTGTGGCCGGCAACGAAATGGACGACGCCATCACGCAGTATTTGAAGCGCAAGTACAACCTGCTGATCGGCGAGCGGACGGCGGAACAGATCAAGTGCCAGATTGGTTCGGCTTTTCCTCTCGACAAGCCGCTGACGATGGAGATCAAAGGCCGCAGCCTGATTGAGGGCATTCCCCGTACGGTGACGATTGACGACACCGAGATCCGGGGCGCGCTGGCCGAGTGTGTGGCGACGATTATGAATGCCGTCCGCGTGGCGCTTGAGAAGACGCCGCCGGAACTCTCCGCCGACATCAGTGACAAGGGCATTGTGCTCACCGGCGGCGGCGGCATGCTTAAGAATCTTGACCGCCGGATCCGAGAAGAAACCGGCTTGCCGGTTTCGATCGCCGAAGACCCGTTGGCTTCCGTTGTGTTGGGCACCGGCCGCATGTTGACCGATTTCAAGCTGCTTCGCCGGATCGCGATCGACCACATCTAGAATAGGGGAGGGCTTTCCATGGAAGCGTTCTTCAATCGCTACCGGCACCTCTCGCTTCTTGTGGTGGTGGTTTTTGCGCAGCTGATTCTGTTAGCGTGGCAAATCAAGACCAATCAGGAGGCGCGCGGCGTTCGCGTCTGGGCCGTTACCGCCGTCACGCCCCTGGCCCGCTTTGTCGAAGAGATTCGCTATAAGACGGCGCACTTCTTCACGGACTATGTGGTGCTCTCGGGCGTGCAGCAGCAGAACCTGCGCATCCGGCAAGAGTTGGATCGCCTGAAGCTCGAGAACCAGCGTTTGCGGAATGAACTGCAGATGGCCGACCGGGTCACCGCCCTGGCCTCGTTCACCAAGCTGTCGCCGTTTAAGTATCTGGGTGCGCGAATCATCAATAACGCTCCCGGCACCAATTCGAAAGTCGTCTACATTGACCGCGGCTCCACATCGGGCGTGATGCGGGGCATGTGCGTGCTGACGCCCGATGGCATCGTCGGTAAAGTGGTGGCCTCCTACCCAACGGCCGCGCAAGTGATGCTGATCAACGACACGACGTTTTCGGGTGCCGTGATCTCGCAGAAAAACCGGACCCGTGGCGTGGTGAAGGGTTTGGGGCACGTAAAGATGTCGCTCTCCTTCGTACAGAACGAAGAAAAACTGGAAGTCGATGAGATGCTCTACACCTCAGGTGAGGACCGCGTCTTCCCGAAGGGCATGCCGGTGGGCAAAATCGTCAGCGTCAAGGATGGCCAACCCTTTAAGGAAGTGGTGGTGGTTCCGTCTGGCTTTTACGAGGGATTAGAGGAAGTGCTCGTTTTGATCGAGGGTGGCCATCAACCGCTGCCGAATGCCGCGACTCCGGCCCTGAGCCAGGTGAAGCTGCTCCCTGAACCCCAAGGTGACGACGACGGAGCCAACAAGTTCGAGGTGAAGCCCGACCAAATGAAGACCGAGGCGGACCGGGTGCGCGAACGCTACAAGCAGATTGAACAGTGGAATGGTGGGCAGATCGGAACCAGTGGACGCATTCCGAATTACAACGTGATTCCGGCGGCCCCCAAGCCGGCGGAGACCAAGGCGCCAGAGTCCCTCCCGGCTGGCACTCCACCCGCGGCCACCCCGGCGGCGACGCCGCCGGATTTCTAATATGGACTTCGCTGAACGCTACGAACTCAGCCGCCGCAACCGCATTTCACGCTTCAAGCCGATCGTGCTGGTGCTGGCCCCGCTGCTGGCAATCCTTTTCCAGTTGTACGTGCCCCGATTTGCCACCTTCTTCGGGATGCTGAATTTGCCCCTGCTGGTGGTGGTTTACTTCTCCCTGATGCGCCGGATGCCAGTGCTGGGCATTCTGTTCGGAGCCTCAGTGGGTTTAGTGCAGGACTCGCTATCGAGCCTGCCCCTCGGCGTTCTGGGAATTGTGCAGACGCTGGTCGGCTACTTCGCCGCGTCAATGAGTTTGCGCGTGGATGGCGAGAACCCGGCCGTGCGCCTGTTCGTGGGTTTTTTCTTTTTTCTGTTCCATCAGTTTTTCTATTGGGTGCTTGTGCGGGCGCTGCTGGGTGAGACCATTCCGGTGGAACTCGTGGATAACCTGGTGATGGCGGTATTGAATTGTGCGGTGGGGCTGCCGCTGTTCGCCTTGTTCGATAGACTCAAGATGAAGTAGGTAGCGTGACCATATTCCCCAGTCCGCGGAAACCCGACCACCTGACCGAACGGCCCCTGTTTGCTGACGACCAGAAATTTGCCTCTTCGCAGATCACGTTTTTCCACTACCTGATCGTGGCCGTGTTCTTCTTTCTCGCCTCGGGGTACTGGAACATCCAGGTAACCGATAGCGATTACTACCAGGAACTGGCGCACAGCAACACCGTGCGAAGCTTGCCCTTACCGGCCGCGCGCGGCCGCATTCTTGACCGCGATGGCCGCGTGATCGTCGATAATCTCTCGAGCTTCTCCTGTCTCCTGTCCCGCGAGCGGCTGAAGGACGAGCACCTCCCCTTGATCGCCGAGGGCTTGAACCTTGACCTGCAGGAACTTAAGGAGCGGCTGAACCGGTTCCGGCGTCAGGCCCGGTATGTGCCGGTGATCATTAAGGAGAATCTGACGCCCGCCGACGTGGCATTCGTCGAGTCCAATCACCACCAGGAGATGTTTCCTGAGATCGAACTGATCCACTCGGTGCGGCGCGTTTATCCCAAGGAGCAGTTTCTGGCCCACGTTCTCGGCTATGTGGGCGAGGCTAGCGAAGCCGAACTCGACCGGCCGGAGTACGCCGCCTTCAATCCGGGAGACACCATCGGCAAAGACGGATTGGAACGTTACTACAACGCGACGTTGATGGGCAAGGACGGCCAGCGGGTGTCGCTCGTGAACAATCGCGGCAAAGAGCTGCAGGTGATGACGAACAAGGACGCCGAGCCCGGCAAGCCGCTCACCCTAACGATTGATCTGGACGTGCAGGCCGCCGCCGAACTCTCGCTGGAAGGCAAACGCGGCGCGGTGGTGGCACTGGATCCGCGGACGGGCGAGGTGCTGGCGATGGTGAGCCGCCCCGCGTTCGATCCAAACAAGTTCTCGACCCGTATTTCGAACGCGGACTGGAAGGCGATTCTGGAAGATCCCGAGACGCCGATGTTTAACCGGGCGTTGCAGTCACGCTTGGCGCCGGGCTCGGCCGTGAAGCCGCTGGTAGCTCTGGCCGCACTCGAAGAGGGCGTCATTACGCCGGATCATTCGGTTAACTGCCCCGGACACTTCTTCTACGTCGATCATGACTTCCGCTGCCATTTGCGATCCGGCCATGGCCGTGTCGGTCTGCGCTATGCGCTGGCTCAATCCTGTGACGTCTTCTTCTACAACGTCGGACTGAGCCTGGGGATCGACCGATTAGCCAAGTGGGGCGAAATGGCTGGGCTGGGCCGGAAGACAGGCATCGATCTGCCGGGCGAATCCACCGGTGACATGCCGAGCCGAGCCTGGAAGATGCAGAAGATGCGGCAAGGCTGGTTGCACGGGGACATGATTAACGTCTCCATCGGGCAGGGCTACCTGACGACGACTCCGTTGCAGTTGGCGCACGCCATCGGCGGGATCGCGTCCGGTGCCGTCTGGAATCCGCCGCATATGGTGCGAGGCGAGACCCTGCGCGAGAAGCCGCGCGTGGCGAAGGTGAACCTTGAGAACATTCAGCAGGTGGTGGGCGGGATGTTCGCGGTAGTGAACCAGGGGGGCACGGCGACTGAGGCGTGGCTGCCGGGTATTGAGGTCTGCGGCAAGACGGGCACCTCCCAGCTGATTTCGAACGAGACGATGAAGCGCCGGAACTTGGCGGGGATCGTCAAGGACAACGCCTGGTTTGCCGGCTTTGCTCCCCGGTCGAATCCGGAAATTGTCGTGGCGGCCCTGATTGAGGGCGGCGAACACGGCGACCGCGCTGGAATCATCGCGCGCGATGTAATCAAGGCTCATTTTGACAAGAAGGCGCGTAACAAACCGGCCGATCCGGCGGCACCGTTGACGGCCGCCGTGCCGGGAGTAAAGGGGCAACGATGATTATCGCGATTGGGAGGCGGACGGGAGTTTCGGCGGTCCGCTCGTTGCGGGATCTGGACTGGCCCCTGTTAGTCACTGCGTTGATCATCGCCCTGATGGGCGGACTGCAGATTTATTCGGCAACCCACGGCACAAAGCTTGAGTCGGCGTGGTGGCGGCACATGGTCAACGTTGCGGTAGGAATCACGCTGATGCTGATTTTCAGCCGCATCAACTACCACACACTGCTGGGGCAAGTGCCCTATCTGTATGGAATCAGTATCTTTATGTTGTTGGTGACGCTCTTCTTCGGCAAGAAGATTCTGGGCGCGCGCCGTTGGCTGGTCGTCTTCGGGCAAAGTGTGCAGATTTCGGAGTTCGTCAAGATTGTCGTCATTCTGCTGGTCGCCTGGTATCTGGTGGAACTGAGGACCAAGCGGCTGGAAGTAAAAGACTTATTGAAGTTAACCGGTCTCGTGCTGATTCCTTTCCTGCTGGTGCGCAAGCAGCCGGACATGGGGACCGCGCTCACTTTCCTGCCGGCGCTCGCTGCGGGCGTCCTGTTGGTGGGCCTTCGTTGGCAATACGTCGTTGCAGTGGCGGGCGTTGTTCTGGCGCTGCTCGCCGTTTTCTGGTTTTTCGACGCCGATGGCTACCAGAAGGACCGGATCCTGACTTTCCTCGATCCTGGCCGCGATCCGCAAGGGAAAGGCTATCAGGTCCTGCAGTCGCGGATCGCCGTGGGCAACGGGGGCGTTTGGGGCCAGGGGGTGACCCGAGGCACGCAAACCCAGCTGAGATTTCTACCCATTGCGCCAACAGATTTTATTTTTTCGACTTTCGCCGAAGAACACGGTTTCGTCGGCGTGATAATCGCGCTAGGATTGTACTATCTGCTACTTGTACAGATTGTGCAAAATGGGCAGACGGCCCCTGATCGGGCCGGGACGATCATCTGCATCGGCGTGAGCGCCACGTTGCTCTTTCACCTCCTCGTGAATGTGGGGATGGTGATCAACCGAATGCCGGTGGTCGGGATTCCCCTTCCGCTGATGAGCTATGGGGGAACGAGCACTTTGGCAGTTTTTGTGATGTTGGGAATCGTGATGAATGTCCGGTCCCAGAGGTTGTTTAGCTAAATCGGAATCAGCTTTTCTTTAGTGGGGAGTTGGTTCTTTAACGAGATGGAGCCCGGCTGATACGGATTCGCCAAGCCGGAGCGACTCAAGTGCGATACGGTTCGCCACGATTTTTGCGCGTCGAAGGTAAACGGAGCCTTTCTGTTCGCTTCACCTCCCGGCGTTGCCACGTAACCCGTTGGTTTCAATGGGGGGCGTGACACGGTGAGTTAGTTTTGAGATGGCCCTACAGCTTCTCCTCACTGTTGGAAGAAGATTGAACACTATCGCCCCTGCCCTCGCTTCGTTGCTTCGCCGTTCTGGCTAAGCCGGAGAAATTAAAGAGGATTGCCACATGGGCAAAGAGATGGTGGTTTCCGCCGACCGGCACGAAACGCGGGTCGCGCTGCTTGAAGACGATCAACTCGTCGAAGTATTTTTCCAACGGGCGCAAGAGTATTCTCTAGCCGGCAGCATTCATAAAGGGCGCGTGACTCGCGTTCTTCCCGGAATGCAGTCGGCTTTTGTCAATTTGGGCCTGGAGCGGGACACGTTCCTGTACGTTTCGGACTTTTTTGAGGAGAACGAGGAGTTCGCCGACGAGAAGCCGCGCGGTGCGCCTGTTGAGGCGCGTGAAGGCGGCGGGGAACGGCCGGAAAGATCGGAACGGGTTGAGCGGCCGGAACGGTCGGATCGCGGGGATCGGGGCGACCGTGGTGGACGGGGCCGTGACCGGCGCGATGGCCGTTATCAAGGGGGCCGTCCGGGTGCGGCACCGGCGGGTGAGCCCGCGGTTGGCGGCGATGAGGCCCGCACGGACGTGCCGTTTTCGGCGCCGCCCTTCTCGGTTGCGCCGATTGTCACCACCCAGGCCGCCAATCTGGCTCGGGAAGATAGCCAAAGTGAGGAAGAAAAACGCCGTCGTCGCCGCCGTGGTCGCGGCCGCAGCGGCTTCCCGGATTCAAAGTTTGGCGCGCCCGTAACGGACGAGTCCGAAGATCTGGCGGCGAAAGAGCCGGGCGACGACCGCGCGGAAGAGGAATTCGCTCCGGTTTCAGAAGTCGTGCTGCTGCCGGGTGAGTCGCTACGCAAGTACAGCCAGTTGAAGGCGGCGCCGCGTGAAGAGACGCCCAGTTCACGTGGTCCATTGCGCTTTCTGGATGAGTCGCCCCTGCGTGAAAGCCAACCGTTGGTGGAGACCCCGGTGGCGCCGGAACCCGAATTGGATGAAGCTCCGGAACTGGACGACGAGCCGGAATTCGATTCACCGGAGTTTGATTCACCGGAACTTGATTCACCGGAACTTGATTCAACTGAGCCGCTTGAGACGGCAAATGAAGAAGTTCGGGTGATCGACACAGGCCTGACCGACGAAGAGGCTGCGCTGGACGAGATCCAGGAGTTGGCCGAAGCTGCTCTCGATCGCGATGCCGAATTGGTCGAACCGGCCGGATCGCCGCTTGAAGTTCGAGCTCCTGAGTCTGATGACGCGGATGATGACGAACCTGTCGCCGATTCTTTCGCCCCGGCCGAAGCCGCCGTCGATCTCGATGACGAAGGTGAAGACGAGGAGTTGGACGAAGAGGCGGTTGCTGAGGGGGCTACGCTCGAAGAGGGTGCTGAGCCGGCGCTGCCGTTAGCTGGATTCTCCGCGCATGTCCGTTCGCCCGAGCAGGGCCGAGCGCTGCAGCAGCGTCCCGGAGGCGGCCGTCGTGGCCGTCGTCGCGGTCGTCGCGGCCGGGGCGATCGTCCGGTGGTGGCCGAAGGTACCGTTCCCGTGGCGCCGGCGGCAGTCGTCGTCGGTTCGGCCGAGGTCTCTGAAGGGAGCGAACTCGCCGACGAGGTAAAGCCGCTTGAACTGGAGATGACGGCGGGACAGACCTTGCCGGTAGAGGCTGAAGCGTCGGTCGGTTTGGCTCCGGCTCTCGAAGGTGAAGTGCGCGTCGAGCGTGCACCGCGCGGTGACCGCCCGGACCGGGGCGACCGCAATGGCCGCAATGACCGTGGCCGCGGCCGCGGCCGGAATGACCGGGGAGGCGATCGTGGCGGTGACCGCGGTGGCGACCGGGCCGGAGAACCCCGCACGGCTGAGCCCCGCGGTGAGCGCTCCGAACGAGGTGACCGTCAGCGGCCGCCGCTCCCCTCGATCAGCGACCTGCTGAAGGAAGGCCAGGAAATCCTGGTCCAGATCGCGAAGGAGCCGTTGGGTCAGAAAGGCGCCCGGATCACCTCGCATATCGCTTTGCCTGGCCGGTATTGCGTCTACATGCCGACCGTGAATCACACGGGCGTGTCACGGAAAATCGAGTCCGATGCCGAGCGTCATCGCCTGAAGCAGATCCTGGTGGCCAACACCGAGGGGATGCCCGGCGGTTTCATTTGCCGCACCGCCGGCGAAGGCCGCAGCGAGCAGGACATCGCGCAGGACATCAGTTATCTGCATAACCTGTGGCTGGAGATCAAGCGCAAGGCGGACGCCAAACCCGCGCCGGCCCTGCTTTATCACGACGTCGAGATTGTCGAACGCATTCTGCGCGACCAACTCACGGAAGACTTCAAGGCGATCTGGATCGATAGCGAAGAGGTTTACGAGCAGGTGTTGCGCTTCGTGCAGCGCTTGCAGCCGAACCTCGTGAATCGCGTGAAAATGTTCACGCGGCCGGTGCCGATCTTCGATTTCTTCAACATTACGGCGGAACTCGAAAAAGCCCTGAAGCCAAAGGTGTGGTTGAAGTCGGGCGGCTTCATCGTGATCAATCAGACCGAGGCTCTGGTCGCCATCGACATCAATACCGGCAAGTACGTCGGCAAGACGAATCGCCTGGAAGACACGATCGCCAAGACGAATGTCGAAGCCGTCAAAGAGATCGTCCGTCAGATTCGCCTGCGCGACCTGGGCGGCATCATCGTCATCGACTTCATCGACATGGACGAGCGCAAGAATCGCCAAAAAGTGATGCAGGCGCTGGAAGATGCAATGCGTGTCGACAAAGCGCCGTACAAGATTCTGCAATTCAACGATTTCGGCTTGGTGGCGATCACGCGGAAGCGCGTGAAGCAGTCGCTTGAGAGAACGCTTTGCATGCCATGTCCGCATTGTGAGGGCGCCGGTTACATCAAGAGCGTGCACACGGTGATCGTTGAGATCGTGGGCGAAGCGCGCAAGATGGCGCGGGCGTTCCGCGATAACAAGGACGTCGAGTTGCGCGTGCATCCGGATGTGGCCAAAGAACTCAAGAGCAGCGGCAACAGCTACCTCGAAGAGATCGAGGAGATTGTGGGCATCCCGGTGGCGGTGGTAAGTGACGCCACGATCCACCACGAGAAGTTCTCGCTCGCTTAGGCGAAAGACGGAAGCGTGCCCCAGGTCCTGCGAAGGGCCTGGGGCTTTTCTCATTTATGGGACCTACCAGAAAACTGAACCTGAGTCGTAAGAAATAGTCCTCAGGGACCTTAGATCGGGGCCTTAGGACCCCTAAGGTTTGAGGGCAGGACTGCCGAACTACCCAGTGGCAGATGAGATTGCTTGCCTTTACTCGCTGGCTGGCGACTACCGCGCTGATGCGCTGGTGGGTGGGGAAGCGTGCGTCGGAGATCCAGGGTCCGGTGGAGCGGTTGCGCTTCCTGCAGACCCATCAGGTGACCCTGCGCGACTTGCGCGCGCGGCCAACCGTGCCGGTGCCGTACTGGGTGGTGCTGTTGAGCGGCGCGGCTCTGGGCGTGAGTTTTCTAGGGGTCGTCTCCTGGCGCTCGAAGAGCAGTGCCGTCACCCCACCGATACAGGCGGCCGAAGCGGTGCGCACCGAAAAGCCGGCGGCGGCGAAGCTGACTGCGCCGCCGAAGATCTGGGTGGTGGATTCCGCCGGCGGGATCGACACCTACTCAAACGGGCTGCGGATTGAGACGAAGTTCGCGACCACGAATCGTCCACGGGCCTACTACGCCTACAACCGCGGTAAGGACTTGGAGATCTCGCTGACGATCCGCAATCAGCCGATCGGCATCGTGTTTCACACGACGGAGAGCCACATGGCCGACTTTGGCCCGGAGCATAACCGGACGCTGCGGCACTACGGCGAGAACCTGATTGGGTTCATTCGGGAGAAGAAGGCCTACAACTACGTGATCGACCGGTTTGGCCGGGCATTCCGAGTGGTGGCGGAGAACGAGACCGCTTTCCATGCCGGAAACTCGACCTGGGCGGACGAAGAATGGGTCTACTTGAATTTGAACGATAGCTTTTTGGGTGTGGCGTTTGAGACGCAGACGGTGAAGGGCGACGAGAATCCCAAAGTGACTTCGGGGCAGGTGACGACCGCGAAACTCCTCACCGAGATGCTGCGATCGAAGTACGGCATTTCGGCCTACAACTGCCCGACACACGCGCAGGTGTCGGTGAACCCGCACAACATGATCATCGGCTATCACACCGACTGGGCGGGAAACTTCCCGTACGAAGAGATCGGTTTACCTGACAACTATGCGTTGCCGGTGCCGAGCCTGTTGATTTTTGGCTTCGCGTATGACCCGTCGTTTATGACGTCAACCGGAGCCCGCATGTGGAAAGGTTTGTTGGCGGCGGAAGACCAGATCCGCGAACAGGCTAAACAGAACGGAATCAGCGTAGCCGAGCATAAGGCTGCGCTTCGTGAACGGTACAAGAAACTCAGCGCCCCGCTGGGCGGAAACAGCGGGAAATCCGCGGAAGGAGAATGATCATGGCCAAGGCAAATCAGGGAGGAGCCCTCGGGCTCGATGTCGGAACCAGCCGGGTGGTGCTGGCGCAACAGAATGAGGGCGGCCGTTACGACTACCGTTCGCAACTGAATGCGTTTGTCACCCTACCGTACTCGAAGATGACCGAGAACGTGCTCCGTAAGGAGAACATTCCTCACAAGGTGGAAGGCGATCAGTTGATCGTGCACGGCAATGAGAGCGAACGGTTCGCTGACTTGTTGCAGGTGGAAGCGCGCCGCCCGATGACGAAAGGCGTGCTGAATCCGAGCGAGCCGGCCAGTAGCGACATGATGAAGCAACTCATCGGTTCGCTGACGGGTGGCGAAGCCGCCGCGGGCCGCAGCGTCTATTACAGCGTGCCGGCGGCACCGATCGGCGAAGAGACGAACGTTACCTATCACGAAGCGACGCTGGGACAGATCCTGCGCGACATGGGCTACGCTCCGAAGGCGATCAACGAAGGTTTGGCGGTGGTCTACGGCGAGATGGAAGATACCAATTACTCCGGTATCGGCATCAGTTGCGGCGGCGGCCTCTGCAATGTGTGTCTTGCCTACCTCTCCGTGCCGGTACTGAGTTTCGCCGTTCCGAAAGCAGGCGACTTTATTGACCAATCTGCCGCGCAGATCACCGGCGAGGTGTCGACGCGTATCCGGATTACGAAGGAACAGAACTTCCACATCAACGGTCAGTACGTCGATAAGGTTCAGCAGGTTCTGGGCGTCTACTATGACGACATGATCAAGTCCCTGGTGGATGGACTGAACCATACGCTGGCGAATACGCGGAACATGCCTCGGATCGCGAAGCCGGTGCCGATTGTCTTGAGCGGCGGCACCGTGATGCCTTCGGGCTTCCGCGAACGCTTCGAGAAAATTCTGCGGGAGTCGGCTTTCCCGCTGGCGATCTCCGAGGTGAAGATGGCCAGCGATCCCCTCACGGCCACCGCCAAGGGCGCACTGGTGGCGGCCCTGGCCGAAGCCTAACCAGGTACTCAGTCTCATTGCTGCAAGGGGCGGCTCCGAATATCCGGAGGCCGCCCCTTGTTGCGATTCCGGCCTACTTGATTTCGACGATCAGGATTTCGAACGGCTGGTCGCTGAGATTCTCCTCCTGGTGTTTGACAGGCGTGCCCCAACTGACGTCGCCTGCCTGATGCTTCACGTGGTCCACCTTGCCTTCAGCGTTGGTGATCTTAAAGTTCTGATCGGTCAGGTAGACCACGACTCGGTTCAAGCCGTGCTCATGCAGCGGAACGGTTCCACGGGGGCCGATCTTCGAACGAACGATCCGCACCTGATCGTTCTCCATCTCAACTTTGTACAACTTGGGCGCGACTCTGAGGGGATCGAGCGCCGGCAGGGCGACCTTGCGTCCGGGATTTTTCAGTTCCAGTTCCACGATCGTAATGGGGCCTGGGGCATCGATCTCCGCCGTGTGCATGCCCACCTTGGGGCTCCAGAGCGCCTCGCCGGCCTTCCATTTCACCAGGGACGGCTTCGCGTCGGGATACTCTACCGTCTGCGTCCCCGCCTGCAGATAGATCATCACCCGATTCATGTCGTGCTTGTGGAGGCGCGTCTTTTGATGCGGCTTCTGGGTCACCTTCAGCACCTTCACCTGATCGTTCTCGATCGGTACGCTGCGGTCAGAATTCTGAGCGGTCAGGACGAATGCGGCACATGCGGCTATCGCGAAGAACTTCATATTTTGGCTAACTATCTCCCGGCGTCTATCATACACTCCGGTTTTCCTGCACAATATGAGTCATATGCGCTTTCTGCTGCCTCTCGCGCTCGGCCTCGCGGCATTCGCCCAAGACGTCTTGATCACCGTGGACTCGCTGGCTGACCAACTCAAGGCTCCAAATCTGGTCATCCTGCATGTCGGGAGCCAGAAGGACTATGAAGCGGGACACATTCCCGGTGCCCGGCTCGTGACCCTCGGCGATATCTCCATCACTGGCGATCGCGGTCTCCGTCTCGAGATGGCGCCAACCGACACGCTGCAAACCGCTTTGATGAAACTCGGCGTCAACAATAGTTCGAAGGTGGTGATTTACACCGCCACGGACTCCGTCCAGTCCGCCACCCGCGTCTGGTTTACCTTCGACTATCTGAGCCTGAAAGCGGCCTTGCTCGACGGCGGGCTGGCGGCATGGAAAGCCAAGGGGCTGCCGACGGCGACTGAGGCGACCGTGGTGACACCTTCCACCGAGCTCAAGCTCAAGCCGCAGCCGGAACTGATTGTCGACGCGGCATGGATCAATACCCACCGCACCGACCAGGGGGTCGTGCTTTTGGATGCCCGCCTGCCCGAGTTCTACAAGGGCGAGAACGCCGGGAATATGCCCCGAGCGGGGCATATTCCCGGAGCCTGGAATCTTCCCTTTCCCACACTCCTTACGGCCGACAAGCAGTTTCTCCCCAAGAAGAAACTTGGCGAGTATCTTGGCAACGGTGGCACCATCATCACTTACTGCCACGTTGGCCAGCAGGCGACGGTGCTTTACTTTGCGGCACGGGTGAGCGGTAAGAATGTGAAGCTCTACGACGGATCCTTTCAAGACTGGAGCTCGCGGCCCGAGTTACCCGTCGCGACGAAGTAAGCGTCGTCGGCTATCGATGATCCTGGGGGCCAGGGAGCGTCTTGCCGAGCCGGGGAATGATCACCTCCTGCGTGTACCGGTCGTGCTGGCGAAGCGCTTCCATCGCTTCACCGAGCCGCATCCGCTTGACGATGGTCACCAGCTCACTTTGGCCGCTTCGGCCCCATTCTTCGCGTTGGGCGGCTGACTCAGGCAGGACATCCTTGCCCGATCCGTGCGCCATCACGTCGTTCACCCAGGAACCCAGCGTCAGGCTACCGGAGAAGCCCAAACGCCCCAGCGTCGCGAGGCCGGTATTCACCGGTAGCGCCGGCACTTCGACGGGACCGTAATCGCCGCGCAGAGGGAGGTCCTCAATGCGGCCGGTCATCCAATGCGCGCCGTACAGTGTCTTGTGGATCTGCTCAGGAGTCGCCTTAAGCCGCGGTAACTGCGTGTCCATGTTGATGAACAAAATTGGTACATGCGTCTCCTCGAAGAATTCGCGCACCAGAGTTCCTACCGTGAGCGCCGCCGGACCGTGGCTCGCGGAGACGTAGACCTGTCGGCGAAAACCCTGGCGCAGCAGAGACCGCGCAAGGCTCTTTAGAAATTCGGTGCCCGTGTGCGGCGGCAAGTAGATGGTGGAGGGCGCGATCACCGTCGTACCCGGATAACTCCACATCAGGCCGGGCATGTAGAGTCCGCCGGTCTCTTCCGCCATGGCCATTGCGTAAGCCAGCGGCCACACATAGTCGCGATCGCTCGGCTGGATGCCGTTTGTCTCCACCGCGCCCACGGGGATGAAGATGACGTCGCTCTGCCTCAGCGCTTCCGCCACCTGCGGCTGGCTGAGCCGCGTCAGGTCTCGGGTGTGGAGTTTGCGGACTTGCGCCGAGAGCGAGAGGGCGAGCAGGACGAAGACCAGCGATTTCATCGGGGAGCCTTTCAAGCAGAGAACCGTTCAGCCATATAAGATATCAGTGACCCACAACTGGAGGTTCCCGTCCATGTTCGACAAACGGCTGCGTCTCGCGCTCCTCGCCCTGCTCGCCGCGCCGATGCTGGCGCAGCGGGCGCCGCTGTTTAAGGACGAGATTCTGCCCATCCTCGAGAAGAACTGTACCTCCTGCCATAGCAGCGAGAAGAAGATGGGCGGGCTGGACCTCACCAGCTTTGCCGGCATGATGAATGGCGGCGGTAGCGGACCGGTGATTGCCCCGGGTAAGCCCTCGCACAGCATGCTGTGGCTGATGGTGGAAAGCGGACAAATGCCCGTCGGCGGTAAGCTTTCGGCGGCCCAGAAACAGACGCTGAAGGCCTACATCGAGCAGGGACGCTTTCCTAAGGCGGAGGCCGATGCGGCGCAGGCCGCGCGGGAGGCCGCGAAGATTACTCCGGAGGCCCGCCGCTGGTGGTCTTTCCAGGTGCCGGTAAAGCCCGCCGTACCGATCGTCAAGGGGGCAACTCGTACGCCCATCGATGCCTTTGTCCTGTCGCGGCTCGAAGCCAAAGGATGGAAGATGCAGCCCGAGGCCGACCGGCGTGTGCTGCTGCGGCGGACGTTCTTCGACCTGACGGGATTGCCGCCAACGCCGGCCGAGACCAAGGCCTTCCTCGAAGACCAGTCGCCCATGGCGTATGAGCATCTGCTGGACCGTTTGCTTGCCTCCGAACGCTACGGCGAACACTGGGGCCGCCACTGGCTCGACGTGGCCGGTTACTCAGACTCGCGCGGAGATGCCGGAGATAGTGAGCGGGAGGTATCTTACAAATACCGCGACTATGTGATTCGGGCCTTCAATAAGAATAAGCCGATCAATCGGTTTCTGCTGGAGCAGATCGCGGGCGATCAGTTAGTGAATTACAAGCCCGGCACCTCGCCTTCACCGGAGCAGGTGGAACCGCTCACCGCAACCGGCTTTCTGCGGACCACCGCCGACATTACTGACAACCAGACCATCTACGAGGTGGATAAGTACTTCGATGCCCTGCAAAAGTCAATGGAGACGAGCCTGTCCGCGGTCACCGGACTTTCCATCGGCTGCGCGCGTTGCCACGACCACAAGTTCGATCCGATCCTGCAGAAAGATTACTACCGGTTGACTGCGAGCTATCAGGCCGTCTTCGACCCGGAGAACTGGTTGGCGGCCAGCCTTGGTTTTGGCCCGTGGCCCAGCCGCATGGTGCTGGACGTGCCGCCCAGTCAGCGGGAGGCATGGATCAAGGATGTCACCAGCACCGACGCCAAGACGTTGCGCCGGCTTGACGATTTGCTGGAGGCCACGTATCAGCGCTATCGGAACGAGTTGAAGTCGGGACGGGAGATGCCGGCTGAGCGCCGGACTCAGATACGCCAACAGATCGAGGCGGACCCTGATTTGGAAGTCGATCGCAATGCGCCGAAGGAATTCATCACTGACCAGGAGATGGAGCAGCGCTTTCCGGAACTTACGGCTTGGAAGAACGAGATCAGCGCGAAGAAAGCGGCGCGTCGGAAGAAGCAATCGAACGTCGATCCAAACTTCATCGAGGCGGCATGGGATGTCTCAAAAACTCCCTCCGCCACTTATCTACTACAGCGTGGGAATTACCTGGCACCCGGCGATGAGGTGAAGCCCGGCTTGCCTGCCGTGCTTGACGATCCCCAGAAGCCATTCGCCTTTCCCGATCCGCAGGCGCATCCCGAGTGGCACCATACGGGGCGGCGGCTCACCCTGGCCAACTGGCTGGTGTCGCGCGAGAATCCGCTGGTGGCGCGGGTTTTCGTGAATCGCGTCTGGCAATTTCACTTTGGCGAAGGCCTTGTGCGATCGGTGGATGACTTCGGCAAGCAGGGCGACCGCCCCACGCATCCGGAGTTACTCGACTACCTGGCCGTCACGTTTCAGGAGAAGAACTGGGACCTGAAATGGCTAACCAAACAGATCATGTTGTCGCAGGTTTACCGGCAGTCGTCAGCCGAGGTGCCTGCCTATCTGGCAGTCGACCCCTCGGCGAAGTTACTCTGGCGCAAACCGCCCCTCCGCCTGGAGGCTGAAGCCATTCGCGACGCAATGTTGCAGGTCAGTGGACTGCTGCAGGAGAAAATGTATGGCCGGCATGAGCCGCTGAAGCGAGGGCCGGACGGGCAGTGGATGGAGGATGAGACCAAGGGCAATGCCAACCGCCGCAGTCTGTATTTAGGGCAGTTTCGTACGCGCCCGGTGGCTTTTCTACATGCCTTCGATGCGCCGACGATGACGGCGGACAATCAGCCGCAGCGCTTCCGTTCGGCGCTGCCGACGCAGTCGCTGGCGCTGCTGAATAGCCCACTCACACTGCGGACCACTTCGGCCTTCGCCGATCAGTTACTCGAGCAAAGCCGCGGCAATTACGACGCGGCCCTCCTGCGGGCCTTCGACGCGGCTTACAGCCGTCCTCCGTCGCCACGGGAATTGGCGATCGGTCAGCAGTCGATTGCGGCTAGCGGGGACAAGAACGGGGACAAGAAAGAAGGGCTACGCCTCTTTCTTCAAGCTATGTTTGGCGCAAACGATTTTCTTTATAGCTACTAAATGGAGACTCAGGCGATGAAACACTTTCTCAGCCGGCGGCAGGCATTACGTGAGACGGCGGTGGGCTTCGGCGGGCTCGCTTTGAGTTCCATGATGGCCTTGGGGGCGGACGCCGTAAAGGGTCCGCAGTATAACCTGAGGGTGAAATCGCCGCACTTCGCGCCGAAGGCGAAAAATGTCATTTTCATTTACGTCGGCGGTGGACCCAGCACGATCGATATGTACGATCCCAAGCCTGTACTGCGTAAGTTCGATGGTCAACCTGCGCCGTTCGAAATTAAAGGCCGGGCACTGAATGGCTCGCAGCAGATGATGGCCAGCCCTTGGGAGTTCACGAAGTGCGGGCAGAGCGGCCGCGAGATCACCAACTTACTTCCGCATTTCCAGAAGGTGGTCGATCGCGTCACTTTCGTGCGGTCCATGCAGACAGATCGCATCGACCATTCGACAGCGCAGTTCACCTTCGTCACGGGCCGAGGCTTTACCGGGTTCCCCAGCTTAGGCTCCTGGGTGAGCTATGCGCTCGGCAGTGAGAATCAGAACCTGCCGGCCTACATCGCCCTGGGCGACGGCACCAGTATCGGAACCCGCGCGCATTCTTCGGCCTGGCTGCCGCCCGTGTATAGCGGCACGGCGATGCGGGCCGATGCGCAGGCGCCGATCTTCAATATCAAACGGCCGGACCGGATCTCGCCAGAACAGCAAGTCCGGCTGCTCGATATGGTCGGCCAGTTGAATCGGGAACAGAAGGGACAGCACGCGCTGGATCAGGATTTGGAAGCGCGAATCTCCAACTACGAGTTAGCCGCCCGGATGCAGGTGGAGGCCTTGCGCGTCGCCGACCTGAGTGCCGAGAGTGAGGTTACGCGCAAGCTCTACGGCACTGAGGAGAAAGCGTCCGGCCAGTTCGGCAAACTCTGCCTGATGGCGCGTCGGCTTGTCGAAAGCGGGGTTCGCTTTGTGCAGGTGTATGCGGGCGGCGGTGGTGGCTGGGATACGCACAGCAACATCAAGGGCCAGTTGCCAGGACTTTGCCACTACATTGACCAAGGCATGTCCGCGCTGCTGACCGACCTCGAAAGCCGTGGCATGTTGGACGACACCCTGGTTGTCTGGTCCGGCGAATTCGGTCGCCTGCCAACTATTGAGGCGGCGAATTCCGCGCCGGGCCGCGATCATAATCCCTATGGTTTCAGCTTGTGGATGGCCGGCGCCGGCTTGAAGCCCGGCTACGACTTTGGCCAGACCGATGAACTCGGATACGCTGCGGTCCCTGACTTCAAGGTCGGCCACAGTGACATACATGCGACGATTCAGCACTTACTCGGCATCGACCATCTGAAAAATACCTACTTTTATGAGGGCCGCGAAGAGTCCCTGGTCGGCGTGAACCCCGCCCGCGTGATCAAAGAGATTTTGGCATAGGAGTCTTGCACATGAATCGCCGTCACTTACTTGCTGGCATCGCCACCGCACCGCTTTTCGCCGGCCATGAATTGAAGCGCCGCCCCGGGACCCGCGTCAAGATTGGCTTAAATGCCTACTCGTTTAACAAGCCTTTGATGGCGGGAACGATGAAGTTGAACGATGTCATCGATTATTGCGCACAGCAGCAAATCGATGGTGTCGACCTGACGGGCTACTACTTCCCTGGCTATCCGAATGTGCCCTCGGATGAGTATCTCTACGCACTGAAACGCACCGCGTTCCTAAACGGCGTGACCATTACCGGTACCGGTGTGCGCAATGACTTTGCGCTCACCGATCCCTCCAGCCGGCAGGGACATATTCAACTGGTGAAGAATTGGGTGGATGTCGCGGCCAAGTTGGGCTCGGACATGGTGCGGGTGTTCTCGGGCCGCGAAGTGCCGAAAGGGTATAGCTTCGATCAGGTGCTCGAGTGGATGGTGCCCGCGTTCAAAGAATGCGCCGACTATGGCCGGAAACAGGGCGTCATTATCGGACTGCAGCATCACGATGACTTCCTGAAGACCGC
This sequence comes from Bryobacter sp., assembly GCA_022843605.1. Taxonomy (GTDB): domain Bacteria; phylum Acidobacteriota; class Terriglobia; order Bryobacterales; family Bryobacteraceae; genus JALHNI01. Next base: position 4,928 of record JALHNI010000004.1, on the reverse strand, counting down.
GGAAGAAACGATCCGCGTCGTCAAAGCGGTGGACTCGGAGTGGTTCAGCGTGATTCTTGATGTGGGTAGCGTGCGGCAGGGCGATCCCTACGAGGAGATCGAACGGTTGCTGCCGTACGCCTCCAATTGGCAGATTAAGGAACACGTCTGGTATGGCAAGAAGAAGGTCGACATCGACCTGCCGAAGTTGCGCACCTTGATGGAGAAGATCGGCTATCGCGGTTTCGCGCCGATCGAAGCGCTTGGTGAAGGCGACCCGAAAGAGGTGATGAACGCGTTCCTGGCCAAAGTGCGGCGGGCGTTCGCCTGACTTCCATCGCAGGCTTATAATCGGGGGAGTCATGAAACGCCGTTCCCTGCTCACTGCGACCTCCACGCTCCCTCTCGCACTTGCCCAGACTCCTGCGCCGAAGCGCCAGGAGAGTTCCTACATCGAGTTGCGTTACTACCGGCTTCGCAATATGCGGGAGAATCAGCGCCAACGGGTGACCGACTTTATCAAGAACGCCTACCTGCCCGCCGCTTTGCGCGCCGGCTTAGGACCGGTCGGAGTCTTTTCTAGCCTGATTGCCCCGGAGACGCCCTTTATCCTGACGGTTCGCTCCTACGGCTCCATCTATGCGATGGAACAGGCGTGGGACAAGATCGGTGGCGACGCCGAGTACCAGAAAGCGGCTCAGGCGTTCCAGGCTTTGCCGGGCTTGAGCTACATGCGCGTGGAGACCCAGCTCTTGCGGGCCTTTGAAGGGTTCCCCAAAGTGGTGGCGCCCCCGATTGACGAGAAGAAACCTGCACGCGTTTTCGAACTCCGCACCTATGAGGCGAACCACTGGGGCGCGCTACGTAAGAAGATTGGGATGTTCGATACGATGGGCGAAATCCGCATCTTCAAGAAGACCGGCTTACTACCGGTCTTCTTCGGCGAAACCGTCTTTGGGCCCAATCAGCCCAGCTTGACTTACTTACTTGCCTACGATGACTTAGCGGCTCGTGAGCGCAACTGGAAGGCTTTCGTCAACGATCCCGAATGGGCGAAACTGCGCGCGACCGAAGGTTACTCCGACGCGGAGATCGTATCGAATATCTCGAACATCATGTTTTCGCCGCTGCCGTTCTCGCAGATTCGGTAGGCTAGCGGGACTTCCACTTCGACTGCAACGCCGCCAGCTTGTCGTTCATGCTGGGAGCGGGAGCCGCTTGCCGTTGAGCCGGTGGCCGCTGAGTGTTTGGCCGCTGCGGTGCCGGGCCCATCAACGCCTTCATCGAGAGCGCAATACGCTTCGCCTTCGCGTCTGCGCTTAGCACCTGCACCTTGACGATCTGGCCCACCTTCACCGCCTCCGAGGCGTCCTGGATAAAGCGGTTCGATAGTTCGCTGATGTGCACCAGGCCGTCCTGATGCACGCCGATATCGACGAACGCTCCGAACTTGGTTACGTTAGTCACCACGCCTTCGAGTTGCATGCCGGGCGATAGGTCCGCGATGGTGTGCACGTCGTCCCGGAAGGACGGCGCCACGAATTTGTCACGCGGATCGCGGCCCGGCTTCTTGAGCTCTTCCAGGATGTCGTTCAAGGTGAACGTGCCGGCGGCGAGGCCGGATTTGTTCACCTTTTCCAGCAGTCCCGGTTCCTGGATCAGTTCCGGGATCGTCTTGCCGAGTGACCCGGCGATCTGCTCAACCAGCGGATAGCTCTCGGGGTGAACGGCCGTGATATCGAGCGGATGGTCGCCATTGCGAATGCGCAGGAAGCCCGCCGCCTGCTCGAACGTCTTTGGGCCCACTCCAGGCACGGCCATGAGTTGCACGCGCGATTTGAAAGCGCCGTGCTCATTGCGGAACTCGACGATCTTAATCGCCGTGCGCTCGTTGATGCCCGCGACATAGCGCAGTAAGGCCCAGGAAGAAGTATTCAGGTCCACGCCCACCCGGTTCACGCAGCTTTCGATCACCGTCTCCAGCGACTGCTGTAATTGCCGCTGATCGACGTCATGCTGATACTGCCCGACGCCGATCGACTTCGGGTCAATCTTCACGAGTTCGGCCAGCGGATCCTGCAGCCGGCGGCCGATCGAGATGGCGCTGCGGACCGTCAGGTCCAGATCCGGGAACTCCTGGCGTGCAATATCGGAAGCCGAGTAAATTGAGGCGCCGGACTCATTCACCATCACGGTGAAAACGTTCGTGATGTTTTCGCGCTGAAAGAAGCCCTTTACGAAAGAGTCGGTTTCGCGCGAAGCCGTGCCGTTGCCGATCGCAATGGCCCGCACTTTGTGCTTCTCGATCAGGTTCTTCAAGATCCGCGACGAGCCCACCACGTCATTCTTGGGTTCATGCGGATAGATGACTGTATGCTCGAGAATCTTGCCCGTCTCATCGATCACCGCCAACTTACAGCCTGTGCGGATGCCGGGATCGAGCGCCAGTACCGTAAGTTCACCGGCCGGCGGCGCAAGCAGTAAGTTCTGTAAGTTATCGCGGAATACCTTGATCGCCTCGGCATCGGAGCGTTGCTTGAGCTCCATGCGAATGTCAGTCTGGATCGAGTTATTCAGTAAACGCTTCCAGCAGTCTTCGACGCTCACCTCGAGATGGGGCACCCAGTCGCCGGCGGCGCGAATCACCTGCGACTTCAAATAAGCCAACGGCCGCTCAGCCTCCAGTTCAATCAGGAAGTACAGTACATTCTCGTTCTCGCCCCGGCGGATCGCCAACATGCGGTGCGACGGGATCGCTTTCGCCGGCTCGCGATAGTCGTAGTACATCTTGAACTTCTCTTCGGGGTCGGGCGCGTCGCTGATCTTGCGGCTGGTCACCACGCCTTCGTCCAGCATCATCTGGCGCAGCGCTTTGCGGTAGTCGGCCTGTTCGCTGATGATCTCGGCGACAATGTGGCGGGCGCCTTCCAGCGCTTCGTCCACCGTCGCGACTCCTTTTTCGACATCAACGAACGTGGCCGCGAAGTCGCTGATCGGTATGCCGGTGGGCTCCTGGTTCCAGAGATACAAGCCGAGTGGTTCAAGGCCTTTCTCCTTGGCGATCGTCGCCTTGGTACGGCGTTTGGGCTTGTAGGGCAGGTACAGATCTTCGAGTTCGCTCAGATCCAGCGTGGCTTCGATTTTGTCCTTCAACTCAGGCGTCAGCTTGCCTTGCTCCTCAATCGATGCGAGCACCGTCGCCTTTCGGTCCACTAACGCTCGAAAATAGGCGAGCTTCTCCTCGATGTTGCGGATCTGCACCTCGTCCAGATTGCCGGTGGCCTCCTTTCGGTAGCGGGCGATGAACGGGACCGTGCCGCCCTCATCGAGAAGTTCGATGGTGGCCATCAGGCTCTTGATGGAAACGTTAAGAATCTGGGAAATGTGGAGAAGGATCTCCGGGGTGAATGATGACATGGACCCCTTCATGATAGCGGCAGATTCCGTTTCTCCGGGTGTTCATCCATTTGCAACGAGGCTGTGTTCCTGAGTTCATTTGCGGTTGCGACACTGGCGGGACATGCTCAAAATCGCGTCCAGTCTGCTGTGTTTCGCCGCCCTGCTGGCGGCCCAAACGGACACCACCACTCTGTCCGGCGTCGTTCAGGATCCCTCCGGCGCCTCCGTTTCCGGCGCCCGCCTCACCCTCGTGAATCGAGCCACCAATCTCCAGCGCGCGACCGTCTCGAGCTCCGAAGGCCGCTACCAGTTCAATCTGATTCCCCCCGGCGTCTATCGGCTCGAAGTCTCCGCTAGCGGATTTAAGGCCTTCAACGACGCCGCCGTCAAGCTGCAGGTCGCTCTGCCCGCGCTTCTCAACCCCGTCCTGCAGATCGGCGCCGCCTCAGAGAAGATCGAAGTCTCCGGCACAGCTTCCTTGCTGAACACCGAGTCGGCCGCCTCCGGTACCAACATCACCGAGGAAAAGATTCTCTCTCTGCCGCTCAATGGCCGCCAGTTCATCCAACTCGCCCTGCTCGTTCCTGGCACCAACGCCGGCGGCCGCAATGTCCAGCAGAACAACGCTCGCCTCAACCAGACGGGCGGTTTCTCCTCCTCCGGCGGACGGACCAACAACAACCTCTTCACCTTCGATGGCGCGGCCAACACCGACCCCGATTACAATGCCCTCAGCTACGTCCCGATCGTCGACGCCCTGAACGAGTTTCAAGTGCAATCCGCTCAGTACGGTGCCCAGTACGGTCGAGCCTCTGGCTCCCAGGTCAACGTCGTCTCGAAATCCGGCTCGAATGAACTGCACGGCTCCGCCTGGGAGTTCCTGCGCAACCAGAAGCTCGACGCCCGCCCTTTCAACTCCGTCACCTCGAAGCTCCCGAAGAACCAGCGCCATCAATTCGGCGGCACCGTCGGCGGCGCGATCCTGCGCGACAAGCTCTTCTTCTTCGCCGCTTATGAGCGTCTCACCCTCCGCCAAGCCGGCGTCGGTCTAACGACCGTCCTGGTGCCTACTGCCGCTGAGCGCGCCGGCGATTTCTCGCGTTCCACCGGCACCTTCTTCGATCCCGATACCCTCACCGCCGGCAGCCGCTCGCCGTTTCCCGGTAACGTCATCCCCCAAACGCGAATCAATCCCATCACCCGCGCCGCCATGGCGGCTATGCCCGTGCCCAACAGCGGCGTCAGCACCTACGTCAATTCCAACGGCATCGTCAAACAGGACGGCCACAACGGCTCGGCCCGCATCGACTACAACCTCTCTGCCGTCTCCAGCCTTTTTGGCCGCTACTCCATCGCCAACGAAGAAAGCCTCACCCCCGATCTCGTTCCGAATCGCGATCGCCTTGGCTACGTTCGTCCGCAAAATGCCGCCGTCGGTTGGAATCGCGTTTTCGGCGCCAGCATGGTGAATGAACTGCGCCTTGGCTATAACCGGCTCACCTTCCAGGATGGCCTTCCCGAGGTCTTATTTGATGTCTGCGGGAACCGTC
>JALHNI010000003.1 GCA_022843605.1 Bryobacter sp. | reverse complement strand
GTCTGGTAAAACTTGGAGTAGCGGCGTTGAAGGCCGGTTTGGAGCGTCTGTTTCGGGCGCTCATTCGCCATCGCACGTAAGGCGTGGACCTCTTCAGGCTTGAAAACAAGAGACTTTTCGCAGAAGACGTGCTTACCGCTTTCGAGGGCCGCCTTGGTGACCGGAAAGTGCATGTAAAGCGGCGTCGCGATCAGCACGGCGTCCAAATTCGAGGCCGAGAGAAGTTCGCGATAGTCCTTGAACTTTTTGGGGTTGCTGCCGATCGTTTCGGCACCTTTGTCCAGGTTGGGCTGGTAGATGTCGCAAACGGCGGTGCAGAGGCCGTTGTCGATCCCTTTCAGGTGCTTCAGCAGATACTGCCCGCGGCTGCCGGTCCCGATGAAACCGTAGCTGACTTTGCTATTGGCGCCTTTCACCTTTTGAATCCAGGGAGCGCCGGTGATGAGACCAGCGGCGGCGACAGCGCCAGCGGCGGTCGTCTTGACGGCTTCGCGCCGGGTGAGATCGGGCGATTGATGATTCGGCATTATGTGTCTCCTGCTACGGGGCCAAGTGAATAGTCTAATGCATTCTTCGGCGGATGGGCACCCCTGGCGGCCCATTCGGCACCACCCAGTACCACCATCGAGCCGACGAAACTAAAGAGGATGATCGAGACGGACATGTAGAAAGCGCTGTACTCGCTCAGCAGCTTCTTCTGCAGAAAGGGCCAGAGAAGTAGATTTATGTTCTTTAAGAGCTCAAGTAACAAGCCGACCAGAATTGCCGTGGGAACGATGCGGCGAATCGGGACCGGCCCATTAGGCAACAACCAATAGACCAGAAACAAGCAGAGAATCAGCGCGGGGACGGCGGCGATCTTGAACAAGATTAACGTGGACCACGCAAGAAGGAAGGAGTTAGCGGGAACCAGGCGCGAGATCAGACTGACGTTCATGCCCGTAAACACGGTGGAAATCATAAATAGGATGCCGCAGGCAAAGATTAATCCCAGGCTGATGAGCTGATTGCGAAAGTAACTGCGGTTGGTGCGGATGCTGAAGGCGCGGTTCAGTGCCACCTCTAACGGTTCAAAGATGCCGTTGGCCGTAAAAAAAAGTAAAAACATCGAAGTAAGTTGCAGCGGACCGCGAATATAGAGTAATTCCTGAACACGGAAGCTGATGGCCTTGCCCACATCGTCGGGGAAAATGTCGCGCACGGCAAAATAGAGGGCCTGCTCGGCAGCCGGAAGGCCGAAGACGTGGCGGCAAAGCGAGGCCATCACGACCAGAAAAGGCATAAAGGCGAGCAGCACGTTCGCGGCGATCGAGAAGCCGTAAACGTGCACTTCGGTTTCCATCAGGTAGTGGACGGTTCGCTTGACCGACGCCCAGGCCGCGTCGAGTGATCGCGGACGGATCTCGTTCCAAACCGACCCCAGTAGACCGTTCATTCGTTTGCCGAGGATCCTCTTCACCAGAATAGTGCGACGGGGAGCCCAATTTGGCTCCCGAATGACGATTTCACCTGCTAAATCGCGGCGCGCCTCTCTAATCTTCCCCCGAATCCGCCGATACCTTCCATGAGGATGAGCGATACGCTTTCTAGTTCGGGACCACCAAACGGCGGCACCGGCGAGTCGAAGCCGGCGGCGAAGGGTCCGTTGCCGACGATCAGCGTGCCACCCCGGACGGGTCCGACGATGACGCCGCGGCCGGCTCCGCAGGTACTGACGCCACCTCCGGCGGAAACGCCGAAGGCTTCAGCGACGACGCCAATCTCCACGACGCCTGCTTCCGCGCCGCCAGTTTTGAGGCCGACGCCGATCCCCGCCGCGGTGACGAGTCCGGCCGCTCGGCCCGCGCCCGCCCCGATTCCCGCCCCGCAATCCAAGCCGATCCCAAAACCGGCCGTGACCGAAACCTCGGCGAACCCAACTGCGGCAGCAGCGAGTGGCGCTTCCTGGCTTTCGAACATCCGAAACCTCAGCCTGGGAGCCAGCGGCAGCGGAACGCCGGCCAAGGAAGAGTCCGTGCCGGTGCTGGCCCCGGTTGTTCCTGAATCGCTCGAGGCGACCGGGCTGAAAGACACCTTCATCGAGTCGCTGATCCTGAAGATTCTGTACTTCCGCGGCGAGATAACCGGCCGGCAGCTTGGCTCGGCGATCGCCTTGAAGTTCAGTCTGATTGAACAGATCCTCGACAATCTCAAGCGGCTGCAACTGATCGCCGTGAAAAAGTCCCTAGGCATGGGAAGTGTTTCGGGCACGTTCCACCTGACAGAAGCCGGCCGGATCCTGGCGCGAGATCACCTGCTGCAGAATCAGTATGCGGGACCGGCTCCGGTGCCGATCGACCAGTACACGGCACAGATTGCCAAACAGCGACTCCGCGACAGCTGGCTGACCAAGGAGAATCTGCTGGAAGCCTTGAAGGGCCTGGTGCTCACCAAGGAGATCATCTCCCAGTTGGGCCCCGCCGTGAATGCGGGTAAGAGCTTCCTGATCTACGGACAACCCGGCAACGGCAAGACGTTTCTTGCTGAAGCGCTCTTCAAGATCAGCCGTGAACCGATCTACATCCCCTTCGCGATTGAGGCGCAGGGCCAGATCATCCAGGTGCATGACCCGCTCTATCACAAGCCGCTGCATACCCACAAACAGGATGAAGTGGAATCGGTCATGAGCGCGGTGAACGAAGAGCTCACGTACGATCCGCGCTGGTTCCACGCGCCGCGTCCTTTCATCATGACCGGCGGCGAACTCTCGCTCTCGATGCTCGACCTGAGCTTCAATCAAGGCTCGAAGATCTACGACGCGCCGTTCCAAGTGAAAGCAAACAACGGCATCTATCTGATCGACGACTTCGGACGGCAAAAGGTATCCCCCGCCGAAGTGCTCAACCGCTGGATTGTGCCCATGGAGCGCAAACAGGATTACCTGTCCTTTGAAACGGGCGGCAAGGTAGCGATGCCGTTCGAGTGCTTCCTGATCTTCTCCACGAATCTGAACCCGGAACAGCTGGGCGATGAAGCCTTCCTGCGCCGGATTCAGTACAAGATGATGATGAAGAGCCCGGCCGAAGAGGAATTCAAAGAGATCTTCCGGCGGTTTTGCGCTTCGCAGCAACTACCGTTTGAAGAAGAGCTTTTGGATGAGTTCATTCAATTGCGCTACCAGCAGACGGGCAAAAAAATGCGACGCTGCCATCCGCGCGACGTGCTGAGTCACGCCATCGACTTCATCCGCTTTGAACGGCTTCCGTTTGAATTGACCGGCGAAGTGCTAGACCATGCTTTTGAGAGCTGTTTCGTCACGATCGACCACAAGCAGGACTAGCAGGCCACCTTTAGCGTTCGAGCAGAACGTTAAACACGAGCCAGGCCAACGCAGAAGCCACCAGAACTACCGCCGCCCCCTTCAAAAGCCAATCGCTTTGACGCTTGGCACTGCGGGGACGCGGCCGGCGCCAGCCACAGACGCAAAGATCCTGCGCCAGGATGAGCCGGCAGTGGGGGCAGATCTGATGCGGAATGTAGTCGCTATCAACGGTTTGGGAGGGCTTTCTTTGCACGGCTAAGTAAGGAATCGGCTGAGCCCTAGATAAACTTGAATTCATCCTATTTTCAGTCCGCCCAGGATTGCTATGATTTGGAGCATGATTTCGCGTCGTTCTATTCTGGCCAGCGCGCTTGCCGCGCCGGCTTTCGCCGCCCGTCCCTTCCGGTACGCCGACATCGAGGCCAAGATCGCCAAACGTGACTTCACCGGGATCACCAAAGAAGACCTGCCGACCCCTGCCATGGTCGTTGACCTGGCGTCCTTCGAGCGCAACCTGAAGACGATGGCCACCTATACGAAGGCCAACGGAATCGACCTGCGCGCACATTGCAAGATCCACAAATCCACCAACATTGCCAAACGCCAAGTGGCGCTCGGCAGCTTGGGCATCACCTGCGCTACGGTCGCCGAAGCCGAGTTGATGGTGGGCGCCGGAATCCCGAACGTCCTTTATTCGAGCCAGGCCGCCGGCAAGAACAAGATCGCGCGCACCATCGCGCTGGCCACGAAGGACCCGACCTTTATGTGCGTCGCCGACGATCCCATCACCGTCGACCTCTTTGACGAAGCCGCCGCCGCGGCCAAGATCAAGCTGAATGTGCTGGTGGACCTGCATGCCGGCCTCACCCGCGCCGGACACGCCACCGGCACCCCCGGCCTCACCCTCGCCCAGCGCGTCGATCAACGCAAGAATCTGAAATTCATGGGAGTGATGGGTTACTCAGGTGGCGCTTCGCACACCAAGGGCTGGGAGCAGCGTCGTGAGAAGTCGATTCTCGATGTGAAGCCAGTGGTGGAGACAGCGAATCTCTGCCGCAAGGCCGGCCTGAATGTCGCCCTCGTCACCGGCGGCAGCACCGGGACGTATAACATCGACAAAGAGATCGGTCTGAGTGAATTGCAGGCCGGTTCCTATGTCTTCATGGACACCTTGTACATGAACGTGGGTGGGAAGTCCAATCCTTCCGTTTACACCGATTTCGTACCCTCGATGGCCGTGATGACTACCGTCATCAGCCAGAATCATAAGGGGCAGGTGACGATCGACGCCGGCAACAAGGCCATGCTGAAGCCCACGGATCGCGTGGTGGGCCGCCCTGAGGTCGTCGTCGAGAACCAGGGTGCCGAGTACGGCATTCTCAAATGGACCGACGGCAATGGCTTCAAGCTGGGCGAGCGGGTGGAGCTTTACTGCTCCAACCTCGACACTTCCACCAACGTCTACGATCGTTACTACATCTGCGACGGCGACAAGCTCGTCGACGTTTGGCCGATCATGGGCCGCGCCGGCGCTTTGCAGCGCTAAGGCCCGCATGAATCTGAACCGCGCCGGTCGAGCGTAGACGCTGCTGTGGACGAAATCCTCCAGCTGATCCGGGAGCACGGACCGGCGCTGTTGTTCGGCTTCTGCTTACTGGAGGCGGCCGGCGTCCCGATTCCAGCCGCCCTGGCGTTGCTGGCGGGCGGCGCCGCGGCGGCGCAAGGAGTGGTAGGATTACCGATCCTGGCTTTGGCGGGGTTTTCAGGTCTCCTGCTCGGGGACTGCATTCTCTATGTTCTGGGCCGGCGCACCGGCTGGTGGCTGCTGGGAATTCTGTGTCGGGTTTCGGCAAATCCTGAAGCCTGCATTCTTACCTCCGCCGAACGTTTCTATCGCCGGGGGCGCGTGACGCTCGTGCTCGCCAAGTTCGTTCCGGGGCTCAGTGCCCTGGCGGCGCCGCTGGCGGGAAGCATGCGAATGCCCGCGCCTCAGTTCCTGATGCTGGACGCGGCGGGCGCCGCTCTCTACGCGGGCGTCTATCTGGTGCTTGGCTATGTGGCGGGCGATCTGGTGCGCGCCGCATTGCCGGTGGTGTCGGCCGCGGGGCGGGTGATTGAGGTGGTGGCGGGTTTGGGACTCGTGGCGTTTCTGATCTGGCGCTTTTGGCAATCGCGCCGCCAGGTTCCGTTGCGCGAGGTTCCGAAGGTCAGCGCAACGGATGCGGCGGAAGCAGCCGGTGGGGCCGTCTTCGACGTTCGCAGCCACGGCTACTACGAGGCGGGCGCGCAGCGAATCAAGGGCGCCACGCGACTCGAGCCGAATCGTTTGGCGGCCTTGGCGCCGGAGTTGCCCGCCGATACCAGGATTTACCTCTATTGCACCTGCTACCGCGAAGCAACCAGCGCCCGCGTGGCGCACCTGTTGCGCGCCCAGGGCTTTGAGACGTATGTGATTGAGGGGGGCCTGCGCAGTTGGCAGCGAGCCGGGTTGCCGGTGGAACCCGTTCCCGAGGACGATATCGTGCAGTTGCCCGAGTTCGGCCGATGGCCTAAAGGCCGATAAGCGCGTCGCGCCCTAGGCTGATTGGCGTAAGTGGGCTGCATTAGGACCTCGACTTCATCTAGATGCTCTTCTCCGTGCGAAACTGGGGAACCTATGCGTTCCCCGCGCTTGTGGGCGGCAGTCGCCGCCTTCGGCTTCCTCGGCGTACTAGCCTTCACCACACTTGAGGGTAAATACCGGCAGGCCGTTTTAATTCTAGTGGTTGGATTGGGGGTACGGGTGGTGATCGCCCACCTGATCGACCAGACTACCCCGCCCCCGCCGGTCACCAAAACACCTGAGTCTCACTAAGGTTCTTCCCTCCCACGTCCTGAGCCAATCAACCTACTGCTTTCGCTCGACCGCTGCTTCAAGCTAAGAGGCGAAGAGGCAGAGGTTTTACCAATTCGTTACTTCGTGACTTGTTCCTTTCTGAAACAGAAGTTCAGGTTGAACCATGGACACGTCGAATCGAAACGAATGGGCGACTCCCTCCAGCGGCCTGTTTTTCCAACAGTCCGGGATTGTGACCGTCCGGTTTGCAATTTATTTTCGAGCCGCAAAGCTGTTGTTTCTTTTGTAAATTCCGCATCCGGAGCTCCGCGGCTCCAGTGAGAAGGCCCTCTGGGTTTTCTGTGGAAAAGTCGTTTTGACGGCGATTGGCCCGCGAGTTGCTTTTAGTCAGGCTGCGTGTGCATGGCTTCCCCCGTAAGTGCCGCAACGCCAATTCAAGTTTCCAGTCATTTGCCCGCAACGAATTCAGGAGTACGCAACTTTCATGAGAGCAAGAGCCACCGCAGCCGTGCAAAGCAAAATCAAGACGTCTGCACCGCCCGTCCGCGAAGTCTCCCCCTCGCGTCCCCCGGCCCGTCCGCCGGTGAAAGGCTTCCCCGGAAGGTCGAGCGCGTCGCGCCGCGTTAGCCGCATTGACGCTCCTGAAAGTGGTGATCCCCGGTCGGCAGGCTTCGGCCGGACGGCGGGCACGGCAACGGCTGTCGCGCTGGAGGAAGATCTCGAATTCGTAACCGACTTCGAGGGTGAGGAACTCGACCCTGGTTTTGAGGCCAGCGGCTTCGAGGCGAATACGATCGATGCCGAAGCCAGTCTCTCCGAGTTGGAAGCCCTGGTCGCGCAACCGGCCTACCACACCAACAACTACGCCATGCCCTTGACGGGTGGAGACCCTAAGGCCATGCGAGATCAGGTGGTGGTGGATCATCTGCCCCTGGTGCGGGCCATTGCGATTCGGGTGCATGAGAACCTCCCAGTGCATGTGGAACTCGACGATCTGGTGCATGCCGGCATCATGGGCCTGTTTGACGCCTCGGGCAAGTACAACCCCGAAAAGAAGGTGGCCTTCTCAAGCTATGCCAAGCACCGCATCAAGGGTGCGATCCTGGATAGCCTGCGGCAACTGGACTGGGCCTCGCGCGACCTCCGCCGCCGCCACAAGCAAGTCGAGCAGGTCACCCGGGACCTAGCCTCCACCTTGCATCGCAATCCCACCGAAGCGGAGATCGCCGCCAAGATGGGTGTCGATGTCGACCGCTGGCGCCAGATGATGCTCGACCTGCGCAACGTCGGCCTGGTGTCGGCCTCCACCCGCGGCTCCGAGCACGAAGACCTTCCCGCTCCGGACTTCCCGTCGAAGCCCGAAACCCAGCCCGATTCCATGTGCGCCCGTGAACAACTGCGTGACATGTTGGCGATTGCCATGAAGGTCCTGCCTGAACGTTATCAGCGAGTCGTGCTTTTGTATTACACGAATGAGCTTACGATGAAGGAGATCGGCATGCAATTGGGCATTAATGAGAGCCGGGTCTCGCAAATTCACAAGTCGGCCTTAGAAAAGATGGCTTTCGCTCTCCAGCAGGCCGGAATTCATTCGAGCCAAGCCTTTTAGAGAACGCAAACTTCATAAACCAAGCAAAGAGCCCGGCCGCCGTGAGGCAGCCGGGCTCTTTCTGTTTGGACTGGCGAAGGGATCAGCCGGACATACTGGAGAGGAAGTCGCCGTTTGACCGGGACTTGCCCAACTTGTCGAGCAACAGTTCCATTGACTCGACGGGCGAGAGCGGCGAAAGCACCTTGCGGAGCACCCAAATGCGGTTCAGCTCTTCGCGCGGGAGCAGCAGTTCATCCTTGCGCGTGCCGGAGCGATTGATGTCGATCGCCGGGAAGACGCGCTTCTCGACCAGCTTGCGGTCGAGATGGATTTCCATGTTGCCGGTGCCCTTGAACTCTTCGAAGATGACGTCGTCCATGCGGGAACCGGTGTCGACGAGCGCCGTCGCCATGATGGTGAGCGAGCCGCCCTCTTCGATATTACGAGCCGCGCCGAAGAAGCGCTTGGGGCGCTGCAGGGCGTTCGAATCGATACCGCCGGAGAGCACTTTGCCCGATGGCGGGACGACCGTATTGTACGCCCGGCCGAGACGGGTAACCGAATCAAGCAAGATGACCACGTCGCGCTTATGCTCGACGAGGCGCTTCGCCTTCTCGATCACCATTTCCGCGACCTGCACGTGGCGGGCGGCGGGTTCGTCGAAGGTGGAACTGATCACTTCGCCCTTCACCGTACGTTGCATGTCGGTGACTTCTTCGGGACGTTCGTCAATCAGGAGGACGATCAAGACCACTTCCGGATGATTGGTGGTGATGGAGTTGGCGATCGACTGCAGGAGCATCGTCTTACCGGTGCGCGGTGGCGCCACGATCAGACCACGTTGTCCCTTGCCGATTGGCGTCAACATGTCCATAACGCGGCCGGAGAAGTTATCGCGCGTCGTTTCGAGCTTCAGGCGCTGCTGCGGATAGAGCGGCGTGAGGTTGTCGAAGAAGATCTTGTTGCGCGCCTCTTCCGGCGGCTCGTAGTTGATCGCATCGACTTTAATGAGGGCGAAATACCGTTCGCCTTCCTTGGGCGGGCGAATCTGGCCCGAAACGGTGTCGCCAGTGCGCAGATCGAAACGGCGGATCTGCGATGGCGAGACGTAAACGTCATCGGGACCCGGCAGGTAGTTGTACTCGGGAGCGCGCAGGAAGCCGAAGCCGTCCGGCAGGCACTCGAGGACGCCCTGCGAGAAGATCAGGCCGCTCTTCTCGGCTTGCGTCTGCAGGATCTTAAAGATCAGTTCCTGCTTCCGCAACCCGGCCGAACTCATGACGCCCATGCTCTTGGCGACATCGTTCAGCCGCTGGATGGACATGTCCTTCAGTTCGACAAGGTCGAGGGTGTTCTGGCCGTTGCGATTCTTGGCCGCGTTTCGGCGGGCGATCGCACCGGGATCGTTGTCTTCAGGCGAAGACGCCGCCGGTTCCGCGACCGGCGCAGCAGCAGCAGCAGCCGGGGCCGGGGCAGCGACTGGCGTTGGCGCCGGAGGTGCAACGGGAGCGGCGGCCGGAGCCTGTTCGGTCACAGGCGGCGGGGCCGCGGCGGCCGCCGCTACCGGACGGCGACGGCTCTCACGAGGCCCGCCCTCCTTGGCTGGCGCTGCCGGTGGCGCGGTTTCAGTGGGTTTGTTTTCTACAGGTTCAGTTTTTTCCAGATCGTCTGCCACAGTTCCCTCACTCCCCGGCCCGTGCGGGCCGAGACAGGGACTAGCTCGATTGGTTCATCAGGATGGGAATGGGGATTGGTTTCACTTGAGGTGAGTCCTCGGGGGCCATCGTCTATTCCGGGGTCCGGGAGATTTCCAGGATTTGGAAGGGGAGACGATTTCCGCCCGACTTTCAGTTCGCCGAGTTCCCGACGAATCGCAGCTAGTCCGTGATACTCCTCTTTTTGATTCAGCTTGTCGACTTTCGTCGCGGCCACCACATAGGGCCGATTGTGGAACTCGAGCCAATCCCGAAGTTCCCGGTCCTTGTCCATCCAGCCTCGCCGCGAATCGATCAACAAGACCGAAAGCTGCAAGGATTTCCGTGTGTAGAGATAGCTCTCAATGAGCGTCTTCCAACGGTCGCTAAAGCCACGCGGGACCCTGGCGTAACCATAGCCTGGCAAATCCACTAGATGGAAGCGGTCTTCCACCCGGAAGAAATTGATGAGCTGGGTGCACCCTGGCGTCTGGCTCACCCGAGCCAAACCGGTTTGCCCCACCAGCATGTTCAGCAGCGTCGACTTACCGACATTGCTGCGTCCAAGGAAGGCCACTTCTGGCAGGCCCTCGGACGGAAACTGTTCCGGAGCGGCGGCGCTAATCACGAACTCCGCTTTGACGCGCCGCCCCTCGTTCATTACTTAGTGCGTGGTCCGGTCTTCCACCACCGGCAGTGCCACTTCCGGCATCACCAGCGGAGTCAGTTCCCGTTCCAACGCGATCTTCAACACTTCGTCCATCCATTCAACAGGATGGAGCTTCATATCCTTGCGGATATTTTCGGGCACCTCAGCGAGGTCCTTTTCGTTGTCCTTCGGCAGAATCGCTTCGAAGATGCCCTGGCGGTGAGCCGCAAGCAACTTCTCTTTCAGTCCGCCGATCGGCAGTACCTTCCCGCGGAGCGTGACCTCGCCGGTCATCGCGACGTCATTGCGCACCGGGATCTTCGTGAGCGCGCTGGTGATCGACGTGGCCAGCGTGATGCCGGCCGACGGCCCGTCCTTGGGGATGGCCCCTTCCGGGACGTGCACGTGGATATCGACACTGCGGTAGAAGTCGCGGGGCAGCCCAAGCTGTTGAGCCCGGGCGCGAACGTAGCTAAGAGCCGCCTGCGCGGACTCCTGCATCACGTCGCCCAGCTTTCCGGTGAGCGTCAGCTTGCCCCGGCCTTCCATGATCGTCGCTTCCGTGGTCAGCAACGAGCCGCCCAGTTCGGTCCAGGCGAGCCCGACAGCTTGGCCGATTTCGGCCTTCTTCTCGTGGATCAGCTCGCGGAACTTCAACGGTCCCAGCATCTCGGCGATCTCGGCCGAAGTGAGGGTCACCTTCGGAAAGGCCTGGATGCCAGTCGCAGCTGCCGCCGCCGCCGCCGCGAGAGCCGCTTCGTCAGGAGCTTCTTTCTTCTTGCTCTTCTTCTTGGCCTTACCGGCCTCAGGAGCCTCTTCTTCGCGCATCGGACCGCGCACCGTCACCACCTTGCGGGCGATCTTGCGGAACACGTTTCCGACTTCGCGCTCCAGATTCCGGACACCGGCCTCGCGTGTGTAGTTGAGAATCAGCGTTTGCAGGCCCTCGTCGGTGAATTCCACCTCTTCGGACTTCAGGCCATTGGCCGTCATCTGCTTCGGCACCAGGAAGCGCTTGGCGATCTCCATTTTCTCGAGCTCGGTGTAGCCGGCCAGGCGGATGATCTCCATGCGGTCCTGCAACGGCACAGGAATCGTATGCAGAACGTTCGCCGTGGCAACGAAGAGCACTTGGCTCAGGTCGTACTCGACGTCCAGGTAGTGATCCTGGAACATCCAGTTCTGCTCGGGGTCCAGCACCTCAAGCAGCGCCGCCGACGGGTCGCCCCGGAAATCCGTGGACATCTTGTCGATTTCGTCCAGCATAATCACCGGATTGCGGGTTCCGGCCTTCTTCATCATCTGGATCATCTGGCCCGGCAGCGCACCGATATAAGTGCGCCGATGGCCGCGAATTTCCGCTTCGTCACGCACGCCGCCTAGCGACATGCGCACGAACTTGCGGCCCGTGGCCTTAGCGATCGACATCCCCAGCGAGGTTTTGCCGACGCCGGGAGGTCCGACGAAGCACAGGATGGAGCCCTTGGGTTTCTCCACCAGATTGCGCACCGCGAGGAACTCCAGGATGCGTTCCTTGATCTTCTCGAGGCCGTAGTGGTCAGAATTCAAGGTCTCTTCCGCGAAGGTAAGGTCGCGAATCTCCTTGGACTTCTCTTTCCACGGCACGGCGAGCAACCACTCAAGGTAGTTCCGCGAAACGGTGGATTCGGCCGACATCGGCGGCATATTCTCCAGCCGCTTCAGTTCGGCGATCGCCTTTTCGTGCGCGTCCTTCGTCATCCCGGCCGCGTCGATCTTCTTTTTCAGCTCGTCGAATTCGCTCTTTTCGCCGCGGCCCAGTTCCTTCTGGATCGCCTTGATCTTCTCGTTGAGGTAGTACTCTTTTTGCGCCCGTTCCATCTGGCGCTTCACGCGGCCCTGCACCTGCCGGTCGACATTCAGCTTTTCGATCTCGATGTCCAGCATTTCAGCCACGCGGGTGAGGCGCTCAACGGGATCGAAGATTTCGAGCAGTTCCTGCTTCTCTTCGATATTCAGCTGAAGATTCGCGCCGACGGTGTCGGCCAGCTTGCCGGGATCGTCCACCCGAATCGCGGCGATCATCGTCTCGTAGTTGAGATTCTGGCTCAGCTTGACGTACTGTTCAAACAGCGAAGTAACACGCGAAATCAACGTCTCCAACTGCTGGCGGCCGTCGATCTTGTGCGAGAAGGTCTTCACCGTGGCGCGGAAAAAGCCTTCTTCATCGGCTACGGAAACAATCTTGCCGCGCTCCATCCCCTCCACCAGCACCTTGATGTTGCCGTCAGGCAGCTTCAGGCTTTGGACAATATTCGCCACGGTGCCGACCTGGTAGATCTCGTCCGGGCGCGGTTCGTCCACCGAGGCATCGTGCTGCGTAGCGAGGAAGATCTTCTTGTCGCCCGCCAGGGCATCTTCCAACGCGCGAACGCTCGAATCCCGACCCACGACGAACGGGGTCATCATGTACGGGAAGATGACCACGTCCCGGATGGGCATCATGGGCAGACGCTTCGTTTCCGACTTTTCCTTAGATGTGAGCATGGTTGCCTATTGGATGACGCGATCGCTGCTTCCGTTACCTATCCTTTCGGGCGGGTCCTTCGGGTGGGTTCCGGTCTTTTCGGGTGGGCTTCAGGTTTCTGGAGGCCGTTTGGCTGATTCAAGGTCCCGAAAAGCAGCTGGTGAATCTTCAACTCCTGTCTGCGAGGTGGTGGGGAAAGAGGGAAATCGGCGGCGTTACCAGGCGGCCGTCCCCCGGATGGAGAGGACTCCATTTACCCCAAAAGTGAGGGGGAGCCCCGAAACTATCCATAGGCTACCACAACCTCAGCCAGAAATACCGGCGCTCAGACGCCCCAGGCCTCCACCGCCTGGGTGCCGGGTTCGAACTCTCCCTGGCCCGGCAACCGCTGCCGCAGGATCCCATCCTGTTCCACTTCGACGCTGAATCGCCCAAAGCGATCCAAAGGCAATCGCAACTCGAACACCGATTCCCGTCGGGCCTCCACCAGGTCATCGACATAGTGCGACTCCTCCAGCGGCACCCGCGCAATCTGATCGCCACAACGGAGATTGACGCTCACGCCTTCAAAGTCTGCACCGGCCACCAGATCCAGCCGCAAATAAGCGGACTCGCTATCTGACCCATAGTGCACGCGCGTCACCCATTGCTTGCCGCCGTGCATCGCGCCCTGCCGCGAATCCACCGTGTAAACGCCGGCATAGAGCCACTCGAAGTACGAACTCACCGCGCCGTCAATCACCGGGGAGATCGGCCCCACCGGCGCTTCCGGGCGCAACTCCGCAATCTGCCGGAGAATCGGCCGCGACAGCTCGTCAGGAGGCAGAATTCCCAACGCCTGATAGACGTTGCGCAGATGTGCGCGATAGAGCTCGTCGAAATCGACGCGATTGTCCGAGCTGTGCTCCGGACCGTACCACCAGCACCAATCGCTCCCCTCGGCAATTTGAATCTCCTCGAAGGCGAACGCCAGCCGCTCCGCGGACAGCTTTCCCTCGAGAACCGCGGCATCATAGGCCTGGCGGGCTCGCAACAGGTACTCCCAGGCCCGATTGTCTTCCTCGGCTCCAATCCAGACGTCGAAGTTGGCATTGATCCAGGAACCCGGAAAGATGTGGCCGAGCGAGACGGGCTCCACGCGGTCAAGCGCCTCGCTCACCGTCAGCGCCTGCATTCCCGGATCGTCCACGATTCCCTGATAGAGCTTCCGCAGGAAGTCCCGGCCGCTCTCCGGATAGTATTCCCAGCAGTTCTCTCCATCGAGGATCACCGGCACCAGCGCATCGCGCCCCGAGGCCAGGATCCCTCGGCAGTTATCTCGGATCTTGTTCAGGAAATGGGAGGCGGCCTTTGCGGCTTCCACGCCGGAATAGGTAAAGCCAATCAGGTCGCTGAGTTCATGGTCGCGGAAGATCATCCGCATCTGGCGGCCGCTCTGCCGCCAAACATAGGGACGGTAGGTAGCATCGGCACCCGCATGCTGATTCAGCGTCCGGCCCAACACGCCGTTGTCCGTTGCAGCCCAGGTGAAGCCGGCGTCAGCGGCCAATGCCAGCGCTTCATCGGAAACGGACCCCTCGCTCGGCCACAAACCGACCGGCGCGGAGCCAGTTTTTTCGGCCGTGTAAGCGCGACCGCGTTCGAGCTGCCGCCGGGCATCGGCCGGATAATGAAAGCGCGTCGGCAGCGGAACACCCGGATGCGACACCGAGGCGATATTGGAATCGCAAAGCAACGGCAGAATCGGATGGTAATACGGCGTGGTGGAGATCTCAATCTGCCCACGTTCAGCAAACTTCCGGTAGACGGGTACGACATGGCCAGTGATCTCAAGCTGTTTTCGGCCCATCAGCGCCTGATCGGCCAGCGTGTAGCCCCTGCCCTTTGCGGCCAGTTCGCGCACCTCGGCATCGTGGGTCAGAAATTCTTCGTCGAACCAGGCCAATTGCGACAGCACCTGCAGGTCGCGAAATTCGCCGGCCGTCCAGGTCCGTTCGGCCACTCCGGCTTGCCACTGTTCGTAGAGCTGCCCGTAACGCGGGTACCGGTAGACCACATTCCGGATATTGGCTTGGAAGAAATACTGCAGGATAAACGCGCGTTCATCGGCACTCAATTGCTCGGCCGGCTTCAAGGCGAGGCGCAGAAACGGATCACTGGCCGTGCCGGCGGCGTAGTCTTCAATCTGCTCCACCATGCAAGGCACCAGGTTGAAGGTCTGGTGGATCTCAGGAAACTCGTCGAGCACCTGCACCATGCCGTAGTAGTCCTTCAAGGCATGGAGCCGCGTCCAAGGTAGACGATATTCTCCCGTCGCCAGATCCTTGTAGTAGGGCTGGTGCATGTGCCAGAGGAAGCAGACGTAGGTCTGGGGCATTGACGTTAGGATGCCATGAACATCTAGCCGTTGAAGGTCTTCATGTCGAACCGGCCTTCGACGAAGTTGACGAAGCCGCCTTCAATGGCGTTCATGCCTCGCACCGTGACGGCGTAGTTGCCGGCGTCGGAAACGCGCAGCAGGTCCGTCTCTTTCAGGTACCACAGGCTGGCTTCGAGTTCAGACACCGTCAGTTCCATCCCGTCCTCAAGCTGCTTTACGCTCAGCGCCGGCTGGCGCGGCTTCAGAATGCGCTGGCGGTAGCAAATCTCAATGAGCCCGGCCCGGCGGCGCTTCTCTCCGTCGATGTCGAGCCCTTGCATGAAGCGGCCCGGATCCAGCAGCGTCCTGGCCGGAGGCTCGTCGGTTGCGGCAGGGACAGCGTCAGGATCTGGGGTGGGGGCAGCAGCGGGGGGAGGAGTGAGCGGAGCTGTAGGTGTGGGCTCCGCCAAAGGAACCGGCGCCGGTGCATCGGACACAGCCGCCGGACCCGCTGCAGGCGCAGAACCAGGGGCGGCCAAAGAAGCCAAATGCTTTAGCCGCTCCTGATCGTAGGCGGCGCGGGTTTCAGCGTCCAATAGAGTAGCCGCCGCTTGCTGCAACTGCGAAAAGTAGGCAACTGCATTGTTTTCAGGCGCCGCCAATTGGTACTTCAGCGATAGCATCTGGTGCACACGCTTGATCGTATCCTTCTCCGCATTTGGGCTCACTTGCAGGATTTCGTACAGGTCGACAAATTGGGCAGCAGGCATGTTAATCAAGGATATCGGCCGTTTGCCGCCCTGGGATTAACCCCGGCGGCTGGAACTTGGGAAGGAGGGAGGAATCGTTAAAACTGCTCTTCCGGTGCCGTAAAACTGAGCCGGATCGAGCGGGTACTAATACTATTTCCCCTGTATTGTCAAGGCTTTTGCTTGACCCTACCCCCCCGATCATCTTAGATTAAGGTCACAGTGAATGATCAGAGACGCAGTAAACGGTTTGACCTCCGGCTTCCCGTGGAAGTGATTCGGCCCCATCACTCCCCGGCCCATTTGGTGGGAGAGACATGCAACATCAGTTCTAACGGGGTGCTCTTCAAGACGGACCACCCAATCGACATCGGTGAGTCTCTTGAATACTATGTGACCTTGCCCACAGCACCATCGCCCAATGAGCGGCTTCGCTTGCGTTGTGTCGGCAAAGTCGTGCGCGTCACCGACGGAGAGAACGCGGCGCCCAGTCCCGATCACACCCTCGCCGTCACCATGGAACGCTACGAATTTATGCGCCAGCGGGTCGCCGCCAAAGCCACCGGACTTTAGCGCAGGAAGCGGGTAAAGCGGTCGAGGGCTTCGGCCAGGATGGACAGATCCGAGGCGTAGCAAAGCCTTACCGAGCCCTCACCCCCCGCGCCAAACGCCACGCCCGGCGCGATTCCCACCCGCGTTTCTTCCAGCAACTTTCGGCAAAAGCCGAAGGAATCCTTCAAGCCTTCAATTCGCGGAAACAGATAGAACGCGCCTTCGGGTTGCGGCACGGTGAGGCCTGGAATCTTAGCGAGCGCTTCCGAACAATAGTCACGATTCTTCTTTAGCTGGGTCAGGATCTCGATGATGGTCGGTTCACCTTCCGCGAGTGCCGTCTCCGCAGCCCGCTGGGTGAAGCTGGCCGCATGCGAAATGATGAACTCGTTGAGCTCAGCCGCCCGACGCGCCAAATCCTGGCGGGCGACGATCCAGCCCAGACGCCAACCGGTCATGCAGTAGGTCTTCGAAAACGACTGCACGGCAATCACGGCGTCTTCCCGCGTTGCGTAACGAAGAATCGAGGGCACGGGGGTGCCGAGCGGCGCATCATCCGGGTAACTGAGGCGCTCATAGACCTCATCCGCCATCAGCCACAGGCCGTGCCGGCGAGTAAACTCCAGCAACCGGCGCTGGTCGGCTTCGGTAGCCACCCAGCCCAGCGGGTTCGAGGGGGACGTGTACAGCAGCAGCCGCGTGCGCGGCGTCACGGCCACCTCCAGCGCATCAAAGTCGATCGCATAGCGACCGCCACTCAGCGGCTGCGCCACTTCCACGGCCCGCCCGCCGCACATCTGCACAATGGCGCTTCCGTTCGGCCAGGCCGGTGTCAGCACGATTGCCTCGTCGCCCGGATCGAGCACACAGCGAATGGCAACGTTCAAGGCTTGCACGCCGCTCGCCGTCACAACGATCTCCTTCTGCGGATCGAGCAGCGTGCCGTGCATCTTGAGGTAGTAACTGGCCAGCATCCGCCGCAGCGAAGGTAGGCCGGCGTTCTCGCTATAGAATGTGAAGCCCTCGTCCATTGCGCGCTGCGCGGCTTGCTTGATGAAAGGGGGCGTGGGCAGATTGCTTTCGCCGAAGTAGAGACGCAGGACGCGATTGTCCGGGCGGTCAAGCTGCATGGCCAATTCAGCGAGTTCCCGGATCCGCGAATAAGGAACCGCCTGGGCCGACGGAGAAACGTGCGCCACTTACTTACCGCGTTTGGGTTTCGAGGTCATCAGTTCCTCGATGTTCACTAACTGCGTCGGATAGTTGCCGGTGTAGCACGCATAGCAATAATCCAGGTTCTGGTCATCGACGGATTCGCGCAGCGAACCCAACGGCAGATAGGCCAGCGAATCGGCCTGAATGAACTTCCGAGTCTCTTCCACCGTGCTATTCGCCGCAATCAGGTCCCCCTTGTTCGGCGTATCGACACCATAGAAACAGGGCGAAATCGTGGGCGGGCAGGAGATGCGCATATGCACCTCGCGCGCTCCGGCTTCCCGTACCATCCGCACAATCTTACGCGATGTCGTGCCGCGAACGATGGAATCGTCAATCAGCACGACGCTCTTGCCTTCCAGCAAATGGCGTACCGGATTCAGCTTCAGCTTCACGCTAAGGTCGCGAATCGTTTGCGACGGCTCAATAAACGTGCGGCCCACATAGTGATTGCGAATGAGTGCGTGGCGGAAAGGGATGCCGGCTTCCGCCGCGTAGCCGATGGCGGCCGAAACGCCCGAGTCCGGCACAGGCACCACCACGTCGGCCGGCGCGGGACACTTGCGGGCCAGTTCGCGGCCCATCAATTCACGCGATTGGGCCACGGGGCGGCCAAACACCGTTGAATCCGGGCGCGAGAAATAAACGTGCTCAAAGACGCAGTGCGCATGATCGCGCACCGGGGTATAGCGCTCGCGCGACACGCCGTCCGGACTGACAATTACCATCTCGCCCGGCTCAACGTCGTTCACATAAGTGGCGCCGATGATGTCGAAGGCGCAGGTCTCCGAGGCAAAAACGTAGGCGATCGCGCCGTCCTCTTCCATCTGGCCCATCGCCAACGGACGGAAGCCATGAGGATCGCGCGCAATCAAAATGCGGTCGCCGGCCAGCATCACTAAGGAAAACGCGCCTTCCAGCGCCAGCAACGCCTCGCGCAAGGCACCGGCGAGGGTCTTCTCGCGCGATCGCGCAATCAAGTGGAGAATTACTTCGGTGTCGGAGGTGGCTTGAAAAATGGAGCCATCGGCTTCCAGGCTGCGTCGAAGCTCAGCCGCGTTCGTGATGTTGCCGTTGTGGGCCACCGCGATGGGGCCTTTATTGCAGATCACGCTGAACGGCTGCGCATTCAACAGCACTGTATCGCCGGCCGTCGAATAACGCGTGTGCCCAATGGCGATTGAGCCGGGCAACTGATTCAGCACCGGCGTGGTGAAGATCTCATTCACCTCGCCCATGCTCTTCTTACAAACGATCTCGCCCGCATCATTCGCGGCGGCGATGCCCGCCGACTCCTGGCCGCGATGCTGCAATGCGTAGAGGCCTAGGTAGGTCCGCTGCGCCGCCTCGGGGTGGCCGTAGATCGCAAATACTCCGCACTCGTCTTTGAACTTATCCAGCATGCAGCATCTCCTCGAAGGCATTTCGCCAGGTTCGGTTCAGCTCTTCGATTTCGCAATCGAGGATGCTGTCAACTTGCAGCCGTCCCAATACGGTCTCACCGAGACGTACGGCGGGAACATCAAACTTCGCCGCAATGGCGGCGATCTCCGGAAGCCGTGCCGTGGAAAGCAAAATCCGGCTCGGCCCTTCATGAAAGAGAGCAAATTCAGGAGTGAGCGGCGTGTCTAACTGCACCCGGGCGCCCACGCCACCAAAGCTGGCTTCGGCCAACGCCACACCTAAGCCGCCGTCAGACAGGTCATGGGCAGAATCGGCCAGCCCCGCACGCACAATCTCGCGAATGGCCGCCTGCACCCGCTTCTCGTATTCAACGTTCAACGCCGGAGGCAAGCCCCAAAGCGTATCGAGAACGACCTTGGCGTATTGCGTCCCACCAAATCGCGTGTGGTCGCTCGAGCCGATTCCACCCAAGAGGACGACATCGAGCCCCGCCTTCGGGAACTGAATCCCGACGGGCTTTTCGGTGGGCAGCAAACCCACAATGCCCATCACCGGGGTCGGGAAGATGCCCTCGCCAAGCGTCTCGTTATAGAGACTCGCGTTGCCGCCCGTAATCGGCGTTTCAAAGGCCCGGCACGCATCGCCCATACCGCGCAAAGAATCCACTAACTGGCGCATGATCTCCGGGCGCTCCGGATTCCCGAAGTTCAGGTTGTTCGTCGCCGCCACGGGCAGCGCTCCAACCGTGGACAGATTCCGGCAGCACTCGGCAATGATCAGCATGGTGCCTTCGTACGGATCGAGGTAACAATAACGCCCGTTGCCGTCAAGCGACATCGCGACACTCGTGTTCGTTTCCTTAATCCGAACGATCGCGGCTTCGGTGCGTTCCGGTATCGTCAAAGTATTGGTACGAACCTGATAGTCGTACTGCCCCCAAATCCAGTGTTTAGAACACAGATCGGCGCTCGCGAGTAACTTCTTTAAGTCGCCGAGTAAGTCGGTGGAACCAAATACTGGTCCCTGCATCGGAGCAGTACGGTAGGCGGGGACGTCATGGGGCCGATCGTACAGCGGAGCGTTGTCGGCCAGCGGCTGATTCGGAATCTCCGCCACAATCTTGCCCAAATGCGAAACTTTCAGTAGTCCATCGCCCGTCACAGTACCAATGCGAACGGCCTCTAGGCCCCATTTCTGGAACACGGCGAAGACCTCGTCTTCACGGCCAAGCTCAGCCACGAGTAACATCCGCTCCTGCGATTCGGAGAGCATCATCTCGTAAGCCGTGAGTCCGCTTTCGCGTTGCGGGACTAAGTCGAGATCGATTTCGAGACCGGTACCGGCGCGGCTGCCCATCTCGCAACTGGACGAGGTAAGTCCGGCGGCGCCCATATCCTGAATGCCGACGATCGCGCCGGTCTTCATGGCCTCGATACAGGCCTCGAGCAGCAGCTTCTCCATGAATGGATCGCCCACCTGGACGTTAGGCCGTTTGTGCTTACTCTCTTCGGTGAACTCGCCGGAGGCCATGGTCGCGCCGTGTACACCGTCGCGTCCGGTGCGGGCGCCGACGTAGATCACCGGATTGCCTATACCAGTGGCCCGGCCATAGAAGACTTCGTCGTGCCGGAAGACACCGAGCGCAAAGACATTGACGAGCGGATTGCCGTCGTAGCAGCTCTCGAAAACCGTTTCGCCGCCCACGGTCGGCACGCCAAAGCAATTGCCATAGTGCGCAATGCCGCTCACCACACCTTCGACGATGCGCCGGTTGCGGGCGCCGGTCTTGGGGTCATCCAGACGACCGAAGCGTATCGCATCCATGACGGCGATCGGGCGTGCGCCCATCGTGAAGATGTCGCGCAGAATACCGCCGACGCCGGTCGCCGCGCCTTGAAACGGCTCGATGAAAGAAGGGTGATTGTGCGACTCAATCTTGAAGGCGATCGCCCAGCCATCGCCGATGTCGATGACGCCGGCATTCTCGCCCGGCCCCTGCAGGACGCGCGGGCTTTCAGTGGGCAGCTTTTTCAGGTGGATCTTCGAGCTTTTGTAGGAGCAATGCTCGCTCCACATAACGCTGAAGATCCCCAGCTCGGTAAAGTTGGGCTCGCGGCCAAGGATCTCGACGATTTTTGCGTATTCTTCGAGGTTGATGCGATGCGTGGCGAGAACTTCAGGGGTAAAATTCATGCGGCAGATCTCGCCGTGGCGGCCAGCGTGGCCAGAATCGATTCAAAGATCACGCGGCCATCCACCGAGCCCATCAAGGGATCGCAGGCCCTCTCGGGATGGGGCATCATGCCCATGACGTTGCGTTCGGCATTCAGGATTCCGGCAATGCGGCGCGCGGAGCCATTGATTTCGTTGGCGTAGCGCACAACGATGCGATCTTCGGCTTCCAGCATATCGAGTGTGCGGTCATCGGCTGTATAGTTGCCCTCGCCGTGCGCGACGGGCAGTTGTAGGCGCTGTCCGAGGGTGGCGCTGCGGGTAAAGGGCGAGTCGACTGTTTCCACGGTCAGAATCGGCTGGTCGCAGACGAACTTCATGCCGGCATTGCGCAGCAGCGCGCCCGGCAGCAGTCCGCTCTCCACCAGAATCTGAAAGCCATTGCAGAAACCGGCAACCAGCCCGCCGGCGTTGGCGAACTCCTTCACGGATTGCATGACGGGAGAAAATTTGGCAATCGCGCCGCAGCGAAGATAGTCGCCGTAGGAAAACCCGCCGGGCAGAATCACTACATCGGCTTGGCCGAGCGAGCGCTCGTCATGCCACAGGAACTCTGCTTGCTGGCCCAGGTTCGCGGAGGCCGCGTACCAGGCGTCATGGTCACAATTCGAACCGGGGAAAACGACAACACCAAAGCGCATAGTTGGGGTGAGAGGACCGGAGCCTCAATTGTACCAAGGCAACCCGAACCCCTGTCCCGCTTTTTTCACCCCATCCCAACGTTTCGCCACCCTAGGCCGGAATCTTCTCGCCACGCCACCCATCATCGAAATTCCCCCATCAAACCCTGATTCCAAAGCACTTGGAACTTAGTCCGACAAAATCCTAAACCTTCTAGAATCAACCGAATGGGGGGAAAGAGCGAGTTTCGGGGAAAAAACCGCGAAAAATTGTGAGAAATTTCCGCCGCCAAACACACTATTCAGTGTGCGACCTCAACCAGACCCGCCCCGCCTTCGCAACTGGAAATGCCGGCAGATCTACCACGTCTACCAACGCGGCTCGCAGCGACAAGCCACCTTCATCCGCCCCGCTGACTTCGTCCTCTACCTCGACCGCCTCGATAACCTCGCCCGCCGCTACAAGGTCCGCATCCACGCCTTCTGCCTGATGACCAATCACGTCCACCTGCTCCTTGAACCCCTCCGCCGCGGCGCGATCTCCCGGCTCATGCAGTTCCTCCAGAGTCAGCACGCGCGCTACATGAACGGCCTCAAGCACACCGCCGGCCACCTCTGGCATCACCATTTCCACGTCAAACACATCGCCAACCGCTCCCAGTATTGCGAAACGCTGCTCTACATCGAGCGCAACCCCAGTTCCGTCAACCTCGCCAGGCAAGCCCATCTCTATCCCTACTCCAGCGCCGCCGCCCATACCGCAAATCAACCCCTGCTCACCGTCACCTACAAGAAACATCGCGCGCAAATCAGGCTCTATCTCAATCGCTGGCGCAAAGAATTCGACTTCCCCGAAAGCGGACCCACCAATTGGCCGGACTGGCTACGCAGCGTCCGCCAAGCCACCTACGCCCGCGACCTACAACGCCAACACCCGGCCTCCGAAACAGTCAGCCCGACCCGTCCCCTGGCCCGCGGCAGCTAGTCGACGACGGGAAACCCGGGTAGCGCCATCAAATCCCGCATTTGCAACACATGCCTCATCGTGTGACCGCCCAACAGTTGCAGCCATTGCAGGCCATGCAACTCGCCGAAAGCCAAGTGTGGCATGACGTGTTGCCGCAAATCGGTCCCCGGAGCCTGTACCCAGGCGAGCGTCTCGGCCCGGGCCAAGGCGAGGTCTGCCAGACAGACAGCAGCATTCCCGTACTTTCCGCTGGGCAGCACGCGCGCAGGCGCCTGAATGCGCCGAGTGCGATTGGTTAAATGCCGCAGAATCTTCTCTTTGCCGTCCGTCTTCTCGATACCTTCCGACGGCGCAAGACGCAAACGACTGAGGATCCCCCGTTCCACCAGCACCAGGTGCTCGGCGATCTCTCCGATTGACCAAACATCAGCGTCAGGCCGCCAAATCCACTGCGTACCGGTGACGCTTCCCATCGCCGCCCGCAATTCGGCATCGCTTTGGGCCAATTGCGCAATTGCGTCATCCAGACTCATTTGCGGGGGAACGCCGGACTGGCCATCACTTCCTTCATCTGCGCCAGGTGACGCTCCGTGTGCGCTCCGATCATCAGTAATAACTGATAACCGTCCATCAACATCGTTTCCTCCATCACGTGCAGGCGAAGCGCGTCCGGCGTCGTCTGGACATAAGCGATGGTCTCCTTGCGCGCCGCCCGAAACGCCGCCAGGGTCTCAGCCGTGGTTTTCCACTTATTGCTGGGCACCAGCATCTCCGGGGCTTTGGCCTTCGCATCCCGTGAAGAAATCGCCTTCACCACCGCTTCATCCTTGCCCTTGGCGAGCAAAGCCTTCTCCGGATTCGCGGGCGAAGTCATCACCGGCCCCTTCAACGTGCCAAACAAAGCACTCTCCGTCAGGGCGAGGTGTTCCAGGCAATCGGCTACGGACCACTGCTTCGGCCCCGGCCGAAAAGCGAGTTGCGCGGGGGACAAAGCCGACACCGTGTCCGTTACCTGCTTCTGTGTCGCATGCAGATAACTCATCGCCCGATCCCTCTCTCCTTGGGTAAGCGGATCCCCCCAAGCGAGGGTCGTGAGCAGCAGCGGCAACCAGAGACGCATGACCTTATTAGTAACACGCCGGCCTAAACCGCGGGCACCCGATGGTCGATAGAGACCATAAGGCAGGAAGCCTGGCGGTTAGGAATCAGCGAGCCGGTGGCCACACCATACATACCAATTCGTGCCCATGCTCCACTCGAAGCGGGAGAGCTTGGGCTTTCATACACGCCGGAGATACTTTTTACGGGGCCCTCGGACTCGTCAACGATCCTGATCGTCGACGACGCCGAAATCAACCGCCGGATGATCCGCGCCATGCTTCAGGGCGGCCGCGCCGGAAATTCGAAGCAGTATAAGCTCCTCGAATGCCGGCGCCCGTCCGAGGCGCTCTCCATCGTGAGCCAGGAAAAGGTCGACCTGGTGATCTGCGAGTTCATCATGCCGGAGATGTCGGGTCCCGAATTCTGCCAGCGGTTCCGCGCGAACAAGAAGACCTACCTGACCCCGGTGCTGATGCTCACCAGCGTCCAGGGTAGCGAACATGAGATTGCCGGAATCACTTCCGGCGCCGACGAATTTCTCCTGAAGCCACTGCAGCCGGCGGTCCTGCGCGCCCGCGTCACCGCCATGTTGCGCCACAAGGCAGCCATCGACTCCCTGGAAGAAGTGGAATCGATCCTCTTTACCCTGGCTCAAACCGTGGAACAGCGTGACCACTACACCGGAGCGCATTGCCAGCGCCTGGCCACCTATGCGGTCGCCATGGGCTTGCGCGTGGGTTTGCCGCGAGAACAGCTGCTGGCCCTCTACCGCGGCGGCTTTCTGCACGATATCGGGAAGATCAGCGTACCCGATGCCATTCTTTTCAAAGACTCGCTGCTCACCCAGGACGAATGGGAAGTGATGCGGTCTCACACTTGGCGCGGCGAAGATATCTGCCGTGGTATGAAGAGCTTGGCCCCCGTCCTCCCGATCGTCCGCAACCATCATGAACGATGGGATGGCTCCGGCTACCCCGACGGACTGGTGGGGGACCGCATTCCTTACCTAGCCCGCATTCTGCAAATTGTCGACATCTATGACGCACTGACGACGGCGCGGCCCTACAAGCCCGCCCTCTCGCATGCCGAAGCTTTGGGCATTTTGTACGAGGAAGTGAAACGCGGCTGGCGAGACCCGGAGATGGTGCGGCAGTTGCAGGACGTCTTCGACAATCCGCCCCCCGAAATGCGCGAGGCGCTCGTCAGCCCCTCGCTCAATTCGATGAGCCAGAACGTAAGCAAGTAAACTGCCAGAGCGTAAGCCAGTAAACTAGTGGGCGCATGCGGCCCATTCTTTGTTCGCTCGCTCTGATCACCGCCGCGATCTCCCTCTGGCCTCAGGGCGGTATGACCGGTTCGGCCACCAGCGGCCGTGCCGCGCAGCCCGCGCGCCCACTGCCCAAAGGCAAAGTAGCTCCCCGCGTCGACTTTCGCGACGTCGCCTCTGTCGCCGGTCTCACCGCCATCAACGTCTCTGGTGATCCGAAACACAACGACTACATCGTCGAGACCACCGGCAACGGCTTGGCACTCTTCGACTACGATGGCGACGGACTGGTCGACATCTTCCTGGTGAACGCCGGCCAATTGGACAAACAAGCCGCGCCGCGTGGTGCAAAACACCACCTTTACCGGAATCTCGGTGGGCTCAAGTTCACCGAGGTCACCGCCCAGGCCCAGATTCCCACCACCAGTTTCGGCCAGGGCACCTGCGTCGGCGACTATGACAACGACGGAAGGCCCGATCTGGTCATCGCCAATTGGGGACCAAACACCCTCCTCCGCAACCGGGGCGACAGCACGTTTGCCGATCAATCTTCCAAACTTCCGCAAGGCAAGAACCGCTGGACCACCGGCTGCGCCTTCCTCGACTACGACCGCGATGGCGACCTCGACCTCTTTCTCGCCCACTACCTCGACTTCAACCCGGCCAACACTCCCAAACCCGGCGCCAAAAGCCAATGCGTCTGGAAAGGCCTGCCCGTCGCCTGCGGGCCGCGTGGTCTACCCGGCGAAAGCATGTCCCTGCTGCGCAATGACAACGGCAAATTTACCGACGTTTCCAAGGCGGCCGGCATCGCAACGCCCAAGAACTACTACGGCTTCACCGTCCTCACCGGTGACTTCGATAACGATGGCTGGACGGACATCTACGTCGCCTGCGACTCCACCGCCAGCCTGCTTTTTCACAACCAGAAAGACGGCACGTTCGCCGAAGAGGGCATCGTGTCCGGGGCCGCTTTAAACGAAGACGGCCGCGAACAGGCCGGCATGGGTGCAGCCGCGGGCGACTACGACGGCGACGGTCGCCTGGACATCTTTAAAACGAATTTCTCCGACGACACACCGACCCTCTACCGCAATCTGGGGGAGATGACTTTCGCCGACGTCACCGTGCGCGCCGGCCTCGGGATTCACACCAAATTTCTAGGCTGGGGAGCCGCCTTCCTGGATGTCGACCAGGACGGCTGGAAAGACATTTTGCACGTCAACGGACACGTCTATCCCGAGGTGGATGCCGCCGGAATCAAGGAACAGTTCGCCCAGGAGCGAACGCTCTATTGGAATCGCGGCGACGGCGAGTTCTATGACCTATCCGCGCAAGCCGGACCGGCCGTCACCGAACGGCATTCCTCCCGCGGGCTCGCCACCGCCGACCTCGACAACGACGGTACGCTCGAAGTCGTCGTCGTCAACATGCACCAAGCGCCGTCCCTATGGAAAAACCTGGCTCCCCTCGGCAACTCTCTTCTGGTGGAGCCCAAACTTCCCAACGGACGCGACGCCATCGGCGCGCGAGTCACCCTGACGGTAGGCACCCGAGTCCTCATCGATGAAGTCCGCAGTGGCGGCTTTCACATCTCACATGGCGATCTGCGCGTGCACTTTGGCATGGGCTCAGCCGCAAAGGCGCGTCTCGCGATCCGCTGGCCCGATGGCTCCGTGAAGGACTATGGCGAAGTGGAGGCCAATCATTGGGTCACCGTCAAACAAGATACCGGCATTGCCCGGACCCAGGCCTTCAAGAAACAAAAATAGCCCGCCCGGCGAGTTCGCCGGACGGGCCGCTGGTCAGCCAAAGAGTGCCTACTGGCCAGCCAAAATCTGCATCTGTTTCTTCTCGACAATGTCCGCCCGCATCGGAGCCAGCACGCCGATCAGGGCCGCTTTCTCCGGCAACGGCACGTTGAACTTATCGAGCGCCTTCACCAGATCCTCCACCAGAGCGTCAAACTCGACGTCAGTAATCGCCATGTTGCGATGCGCCGTCTTCATATCTTGACCCTTATACTCACAGGGACCGCCCGAGCCGGCGCAAACCTGGTCAATCAGATTCTGCCGCAACGCCGCCACTCGCTGGGGACTGGCCACCGTCTGGGTGAAGAACTTGTTGATGCGCGCGTCGCCCACCACAATGCCCAGGAATTCATCCACCACGGCTGAGATCGCGGGCAAGCCTCCCAGATTGGTGAACAGCGTCGGAACACCGGCGGGTTCAACGGCGATGGCCGTTACCTGGTCCAGCGTACCCACCGTACCGGTGAGAACCGCACGGGCGTTGGCGAAATCGATCTCGTACAACTGAACGCGGGCCGCACCGTTCTCACGGGTCGTCAGATAACCCTTGTTTCCGATGGGCGAGATGTCAAAGCCGGTGACATCGGAGAAGTCACCCTTGACGTTCAAAAACGGCGTCAGCCTACCATCGTTCGGAGGCGCTTGAGTCACAATCGAACGGCGGGCGAGATCAAAGTCATAGAGCGTGGTGCTGGTGGCGCCGGCCACCGAGTTCGTATAGGCACAGGCCACCACATTGGGCGTACCGCCATCGGCGTAGTTCAACTGTCCGTCAGGCGTTACGAGCGCACCAGTGTCGGGATGCGCGCGAAGGTTCTGCCCGGTATTGGTGACGATGCGAATCCGGTCCACGGTGGGGTTGAAGTCGAAGCCGAAACGGGTCCCCGTGAGGTTCGTAGTGATGGGTCCGCCGCCCACCGGAGTGGCCGAACCGGTAACCGGATCAACGATATAGAGACGTAGCGTGCTGCTTAAGGCATAGAGCTTCTTGTTCGCCGGGCGGAAGTCCATACCAACGATGTTTTCGCCAGGCCGCAAGCCTCGAATGACGTTCATCGACAGCATCGCCGCCGGCCTTTCAGAATCGAAGCTGACTAGGACTGCGCGCGAATCGACGGCGTAGATGCGCTCAGCCGATGCGGAAGCCGCCAACAAAAAGAGGGATGCGTGAAGACACGCCCAGTGGCGAAGTTTCATGGTGAGATGCTCCTGTAATGAAATAGCTTTGGCGGCATTTCCAGCCGCTCCCTCACTCATACGGAGGCTCTCCTCAAGCGGATTTCAAAAATTGAAAAAGCTTAAAGTTTCCTTTGACACTAACGAGCATCGTGGAAGATGATGCCCAACGTGTGCCGGTGCCCGGTCCGAATCCGGCTCACTCCGTGCCGCATGTTCACCCGGTAGACGCCACGGCCACCCTCAACGGGCCGGTGATGCACCGGAAAAATCACGCCGTCGCCCAGCCCCAACGGAACCACCTCTACGCGCGACTGCATCCGTGGCCGCTGCTCCGTGAGCACGAATTCCCCACCGATGAAGTCGTCAACCGGCGCAGAGAGCAGGAAGGCCACCTGCAAGGGAAACATGTGTTCGCCGTAGAGATCCTGATGCAGACAGTTGTAGTCCCCCTCACCGTACTGCAGTAGAAGTGGCGTCGGCCGCTGCTGCCCGGCCGCATGGCAGCGCTCAAGGAACGCCTCGTGCTCCGGCGGAAAGCGCGCGGCGAGGCCCAATGCTTCGTTCCACCGGTTGGCGATCTCCGCCAGCGGCGGATAGAGACCTCTCCGCAATTCAGCCACCAGTTCCGGCAACGGGTACGCAAAGTAGCCATACTCACCCCGCCCAAAGCCATGCCGGGCCATGATCACGCGGCTGCGAAAGAGTCGCTGGTCGGAGTAACTGGCCTTCAAGCCACGGCACTCGTCCGGACGCAGTGCCGCCGGCAATCGCGCACTGCCGTAACGCGCTAGATCCGTCTCAATTGATTCCCAATCGAAGTTCTTCATTCTGAATCCCGATCCTAAACGGCACCAGACATCGATTCACTCCGATTCTTGCGCTCCGGCGATCAAGGATCTCGCCAAAGCTCCGATACGATGGGTAGGGGATTCTGGAAACAGAGGATGAGTGGGTGGAAGAGCAAGTTACGGGGGGACATGGCGGGTGCCGCACTCGTCGGTATTGCCTTGGCAAGCCTGCTGTTCCTGGTCTGGATGGTCGACGGCGCCTTCTATCACCCTCCGGAGAGGGCCCTCCGCATCGGCATCTGGCACGGACCGCCAATGGAAATCTACCGCCCCGATGGCACGGCAACCGGACTGGGGCCGGACGTCATCAACGAAGCCGCCCGGCGCCTGGGCATCCGGTTGGAGTGGGTAAATCCGGTGGAAGGGCCCGAGGAGTTACTTCCCAGCGGCAAACTCGACCTTTGGGGAAACCTGTCGATCACCCCCGAACGGCGAGCCCGCTTCTTCCTGACCAACCCCTGGTCCGAGAATAACTATGCCTTGGTCTCCCTCGCCACCGCGCAAGTCGGACCCAAGAGCGTTGTCGGCGCCATTGACTCGCCCGTTTCCGTTTACATGGCCCGACGGATCAGCCCCACGGCTCAGGTGAAGACTTTCGGTGACCGTACGCGCCTGTTCAACGCCCTCTGCGCCGGAGAAGTGCACCAGTTTCTGATGGATCAGCGCTCCCTGGTGCAGCATGCCCTCTCGAGAACTTCGGCTTGCCAGTCCGCATCTTTCGTCGTTACCTTCCTGCCCAATACACGGCTTGAGATCGCCACCGGCGCGGCTCCCGGCCAGGAGAGACACGCTCAAGCGATTCGCCGCGAGATTGACCGCATGGCCATGGATGGCACGCTGCATCGTATCTCCGCCCATTACGCCGTCGGGCTGGGCAGCACCGATTGGCTGATGAAGCTGGCCGCCGCAGAACGGCGGCAACAGGCGCTGCAGTGGGGCATTCTGCTGGCCCTGCTCGTCGTCTTGATCATTGGTTGGCAGGTGCGGCGCGTTCGCGCGGCGCGGCAACTTGCCGAACTGGCCCTCAAGAAAGCCGAACTCGCCACCGCCGCCAAATCGGAGTTTCTGGCCACCATGAGCCATGAAATTCGCACTCCCATGAACGGCGTCATCGGCATGACGAACCTGTTGCTGGACACACCCCTGGACCGTCAACAGCGCGACTACGGCGAGGCAATCCGCTCCAGCGCCGGCTCCCTTCTGGCCATTATCAACGACATTCTCGACTTCTCCAAGATCAAGTCCGGAGCGTTCGAGTTCGACTTGGCCCCCTTCCAGCCGCTGTCACTCACACGGAGCGTCCTGGACACCTTTGCGCCGCTGGCCGCCGAGAAAAAACTCTCCCTTTCGCTGCATCCGGATTCAGACGCCCATGGTTGGATACAGGGCGACCCGGGACGGATCCGGCAGGTGCTCGTGAACCTGGTCGGCAATGCGATCAAGTTCACCGAAACCGGCCACGTCACCGTTCGTTGGGAAACGCTCAGCCGAAACGAGCAGCGCGTCGAACTGCGGATCACCGTGACGGACTCCGGCGTGGGTATACCTCCCGGCAAACTGGACCTGGTCTTCGAACGTTTCCGTCAGGCCGATGCCTCCACCACGCGCCGCTTCGGCGGCACCGGTCTCGGCTTGGCCATCTCGAAGGAACTCATTGAAGCGATGGGCGGCTCAATCCACGTTCAAAGCCAGGAGGGTGTGGGGTCCACGTTCTGGTTCACCCTGAACTTACCGGTCTCCGAGGCGCCCAAGGTATCGGCACCGGCGGCACTGCAAGGCCTCGGCTTCTCCCGCCCTCCCATCGTGCTGATCGTGGAAGATAACTCGGTCAATCGCCTGCTCGCCTCGCATACTGTCACGCGGCTCGGCTGCGAAGTGGACCTCGCCGTCAATGGAATTGAGGCCCTCGAACGCTTCGAGCAACGCCACTACGACCTGATCTTCATGGACTGCCTGATGCCCGAAATGGACGGATACGCCGCCACCCAGGAGATCCGCCGCCGCGAGGCCGGCGAACGCCGAACCCCTATCGTCGCCATGACCGCCAGCGTGCTGGACGAAGAACGCCGCCGCTGCACCGAATCCGGCATGGATGACTTTGTGCCCAAGCCTTGGCAACCCGGCGAAATCCGCGAAATCCTCCTGCGCTGGTGCAAGACGCCCGTTCTCCAACCTGACCCCGCCGTCCATTAGACTAGGCGCTGATGCCTTCTCCCACCCGGCGCCAGTTCACTGCACTCGTCTCGGCCTCGCTACTCGCCGCCCAGCCGCGCAAAGCCAACATCGTCTTCATCCTCACCGACGACCAACGTTTCGACACCATCCGCGCGCTCGGCAATCCGGCCATCCGCACCCCGAACCTGGATGCGCTCGTGCGCGCCGGCGTCACCTTTCGCAATGCCTACTGCATGGGCGGCCACGTCGGCGCCGTCTGTCTCCCCAGCCGCACGATGATCCAGCGCGGCGTCTCCTGGTTCACCGCCGTTCGCGAGCAGAAGCCCCAGCCCAATCTCGCCTCCACCTTCAACGACTCAGGCTACGTCACGTATCAGTTCACGAAGAAAGGCAATACCGACCACCCCGCCCAACGCAGCTATCAGTTCACCGACTATCCCCTCCCCGATGACCAAGCCGACCGCCTCTCCGGCCAACCCGGCCGCCAAATGGCCGACAGGGCCATCGACTTTCTTGAGCGTTGGAAGACCGACAAGTCGAAACCCTTCCTGATGTATCTCGCCGGTGGTTCACCCCACGATCCCCGCGTCGCCGCGCCGGAGGCGCTAGCCCGCTATGACGCGGCCAAGATCCCCTTACCTCCGAACTTTCAGCCCTGGCACAAGTTGAACAACGGCGAGCTCAAAGTCCGCGACGAAACCTTAGCCCCGTGGCCGCGCACGCCGGAGGAGATTCGCAAACAGCTCCGCGACTACTACGCCGTCATTACGCAGATGGACGAACAAATCGGCCGCATCGTGAAAACAGTGAAGGACCTGGGCGAAGAGGGCAACACTTACTTCGCCTTCACTTCTGACCAAGGCCTCGCCATGGGTAGCCACGGTCTGATGGGCAAGCAGAACCTGTACGACCACAGCATGCGCGCCGGACTGATTCTCGCGGGACCGGGCATCCCGAAGAATCGTCAAGTCGACGACTTCGCTTATCTCTTCGATATTTATCCCACCTTGTGCGAACTGGCCGGCATCGCACCTCCCTCCACCCTTGAGGGCCGCAGCCTCGCCCCCATCTTGCGCGGCCAGCGAGGCAAAGGACGCGACGCCATCTTCCTGGGCTATCGCGATCTGCAACGCGCCGTCCGCCAGGGCCGCTGGAAGCTCATCGTCTATCCCAAGATCAACCGCCAACAACTCTTCGACTTACAGCGCGATCCTGACGAGATTCATGATCTCTCCGCCCACCCCGAGCACGCCACTCGCGTCCGCGAACTGCGCGCCTTGATGGCACAACAGCAAAAGCAATGGGGCGATCAGGCCGCGCTTGAATCGGCCCAGCCAGCCCCCGCCGAAGTCGATCTCAGTTACTTCGCCAAGTAACTGCCCGCTTCAGGCCCGGGTCAACCGCTGGAGTAAGTTGCCTTCGCCGCCAACGTCGGTCAAGCGGAACTCACGCCCCTGAAAGAAGTAAGTCAGTTTCTTGTGGTCGACTCCCAGCAGGCCCAGCAACGCGCCGTGTAAGTCGTGCATCGTGACTTTATCCTCCATCGCCTTCAAGCCGATCTCATCGGTGCTGCCGATCGCCTGGCCGCCACGGATTCCGCCGCCCGCCATCCACACCGTAAACCCGTAGGGATTGTGATCCCGGCCATTGCGATTGCCGCCTCCGCCTTCCGCGCCATCGGTAAACGGCGTACGGCCGAAGTCACCGCCCCACAGCACCACGGTGCTTTCGAGCAAACCACGCGACTTCAAATCCGCCAACAGCCCGGCAATCGGCCGATCCACTTTGCGCGCCATGTACTGGTGATTCTGGTCGCATTCGTTGTGCCCATCCCAGCCGACCTCGGCCCCCTTCTTCCCACCCGAATAGAGCTGCACGAACCGGACGCCCTTCTCCACCAGACGCCGCGCCATCAGGCACTGTGTCCCAAACTCGGCCGACATCGGATCGTCCATCCCGTAGAGCTTCCGCGTCGCCTCGGTCTCACGAGACAGGTCCGCCACTTCCGGCACCGACATCTGCATCTTGAACGCCAACTCATAGGAGGCCATGCGAGCCGCTAGCTCTGAATCCTCGTTCCGCGCTTGCCGATGGCCTTCGTTGTAGTCGCGCAACAGATCGAGCATCTGCCGCTGCTCCGGATCCGACATGCCCTCCGGCCGGCGAATGTTCAGAATCGGGGGCCCCTCGCTGCGCAGCACCGTGCCCTGATAGGCCGCCGGCAGAAAGCCCGCGCCATAGGCCGGCGCCCCCGCCTTAATCCCGCCGTCGAGCATCACCACGTAGGCCGGCAGATTCTCGCTCTCGTTGCCTAACCCGTAAACCACCCACGACCCCACGCTAGGCCGGCCCACCCGCGCCCAACCCGTATTCAGCCACGTCTGCCCCGTCACGTGCGTAAAGCCATCGTGATGGCAGGAGCGGATCACCGCCAGGTCATCCGCATGCGCGGCGACATTCTCAAACAGATCGGAGATCTCCAGGCCCGATTGGCCCCGCCGTTTAAAGACCCGCGGCGAACCCATCAGCGGCGTCTTCTCCATATTGGAAAACTGAAAATCGACCTTGCCAAAACTCGCCGGGATCGGCTGACCGTGCAAACGATTCAACGCCGGCTTCGGATCGAAGGTGTCAATATGGCTGGGCCCGCCATGCATGAAGAGGAAGATGACGCTCTTGCCCTTCGCCTCGAAATGGCGCGGCTTAGGGGCGAAAGGATTCGCGATCGCCGCCCCCTCCAGCGTTGAGGCCGCCAGCGCTCCAAAGCCCAAGCCACTCGCTTCGAGGAACTGCCGGCGTGAAGCCGCTTGCCAGGTTTTGGGACAGAACTTCGCCATGGTCATGCTCCTAGTCGAGATAAAGGAATTCGTTCGTATTCAATAGCACCAGACACAGCCGGTCCAGGCTGGCTTCGTCCGTCAGCGTCGACTTGGCCTTGCTGCGTTCGTTCGCAAAGGGGGGGCGGCCCAGCACCCGCTGAAAGATGAAATCCAGCGGCGACGACTGCTGACGGGCCAGCGCCGCCAATCGCTTGGCTTGCTGCACCATGAACTCGCCGTTCATCAGCGTGAGCGCCTGCGGAGCGACGGTCGTGTTGTCGCGCCGGGAACAACTCAGCGACGTATCCGGCGCATCGAAGGTCGATAGCATCGGCAGCGGAAAGTTGCGCTTCACATAGAGGTAAATGCTGCGGCGCGTGTGCTCCCGCGGGTCCAGCGCCTCCGGCCATTGGTTCCGCGCCCACATCACCGAGTATTCCTCGGGGCTCAGCTTCGGAATTACCGGGCGTCCCCCCATCTTCAAATTCAATTCGCCGCTCACCGCCAACACCGCATCCCGCAGCGTTTCGGCATCCACCCGCTGACGGTTCATCCGCCACAGAAAACGATTATTGGCATCAACCTTGGCATTCGCCTCACTGAATTCGCTGGAGCGCTGATAAGTGTCAGAGAGCAAGATCAGCCGATGCAGCTTTTTGAGGCTCCATCCCTGCGCTACGAACTCGCTGGCTAGCCAGTCCAGCATCTCCGGATGCGTCGGCTCCTCGCCCTGACGTCCGAAGTCGTTTGGCGTCCCCACGATGCCCCGTCCGAAATGCCAATGCCAAACGCGATTCACCATCACGCGGGCGGTCAAGGGATGGTCGGGCTCGGTGAGCCAGAGCGCCAGCACCTTTCGCCGCTGCAACTTCTTCTCCGGATCGTCTTCAATCTTCCGGCCTCCCGCCAGGATCGCCGGCAGCGCCGGCCCCACCGCTTCGCCCTGGGCGCGCCAATCACCGCGATGCGTCATGTGCACCACCGGCGTCACCGCCGCATGGCCCAACACCGTCGCCGTCTGCGGCGCTGGATTGGCCTTCAGCGCCGCTTTCCCCAGTTCCGCCAACAACCTTTCCCGCTCGGCGCTTTCGGCCGCGGTCAACGGGATATCGGCCTCCTTGCCCTCGGCATTCTCCTGCAGGCCGGCTTGCGTCAAAGCCGCTTCCAATGGCGCCGCCAGCTTGCGATCCGCCGGAGTCTGCTTTTCCGCTGGCGTATCGAACGCCCTCCGCGCCTCCTCGCTAAACCGCTGCCGCACTGCATCCACCACCCGCTTCCGCGCCGCCTGATCGATCCTTTGGATAGCCGACTTCAGTTCTTCCACCTTCAGCCAATTCGGATAGCCACTCTTAAAGCCGAAGGTGCTGAACTGGCTCACCACCGGAATTTCGCGCTCCTCACTACCGGCGAATACCGCCATCATGGCGTGATAATCGCGCTGAGTCAGCGGATCGAACTTGTGGTTGTGGCAGCGCGAACAGCCCAGCGTCAAACCCAGAAAGGCCTCGCCTGTCGTATCCACCACGTCGGTCAACCACTCATACCGAACCTGCCCACCGAAAAACGCGGCCTCATGGTACACGGGCCCGATCGTGTAGAGACCAGTGGCAATGCGCGCGTTCAGATTCTTCAGTTTGCTCTCCGGAATCTTGAAGCCGCCATTCATATCCAGGTTGTCCGGGAACAACTCATCCCCGGCGATCTGCTCCTGCACGAAGCGCTCGTACGGCTTGTCCTCGTTGAAGCTCTGGATCACGTAGTCCCGATAGCGCCACGCATTCGGAAAGTAGATGTCCGTTTCAAAGCCACCCGTGTCGGCATAGCGCGCGACATCGAGCCAATGGCGGCCCCAGCGTTCGCCATAACGCGGCGACGCGAGTAGCCGGTCCACCACCCGCGCGTAAGCCTCCGGCGACGAATCCGCGAGAAAGGCAGCCATCTCATCCGTCGTCGGCGGCAACCCCGTCAGGCTGTAAGTCACCCGCCGCAGCAATGTCCGCGCGTCGGCCTTCCCCACAGGCTGCAGCTTCTGCTCCTTCAGCTTGGTGATGACGAACGCATCGATTGGGTTCCTCGCTGCGGTCGCGGGCAGGGGCGACCGCTTCAGTTTCTGGAAGCTCCACCAGGTCGGCTTGGCGTCGATGGCCTGCTCGCTCCACTTCGCCCCACCATCGATCCACGCGCGCAAAGTCGCCACTTCCGCGTCGCTTAGCCCCTTCTTTCCCGGCGGCATGGCGAGAGTTCCCTGCCGCAGCACGGCCTGATACAGCAAGCTCTTGCCGGAGTCGCCCGGCACCACGGCCGCTCCCCGCACGCCGCCCTGCAGCATTGCCGCGCGCTCACGAAGATCGAGCCCGCCCATTTTGGCCGCCCCATGACAGGAGACGCACTGCGAAGCCAGAATCTTCCGGGCCGCCTCGTCGTCCGCCATCGCCAACGAAGTGATCACCAGCGCGGGTAGAAAGATACGCATCGCCTCCATATGTATCCCAGTTGCGGGGCCATGGCAACCGGCGCAGCGACACTTGCTCAGGTTTCGGTGCTAGATTGAGAGGCGCAAGAAATCTCCCGCAGAGGTCTGATTCCATGACTCGCCGACTCTTCCTCGCCCTCAGCACCGCCTCCGCCGCCCAACGCACTTGGCCCATGGGCGCCTGTACCGCCATCGACGGCTTCAGCCTGGAAGACTCCATCCGCACCGTCCGCGAACTGAACTTTCCCGCCATTGAAATCCAGTGCATGGGCGAACTGCAAGGCCGGCCCGGCAAGTACCCCGGCTTCCTCTTTAACGAACTCACCGCCGCACAGAAGGCGAAGATCACTCGCGACCTGCGCGGCTTCAAGCTGGTGACCGCGCACCTGCCCTACTCCGGCCTCAACTACATGGACCGCGATGACGCCAAGCGCGCCTTCTCCGTCCGCACCCTGGAGCATGCACTGGACGGAGCCGGCCATTTCGGCGCGCGTCTCGCGGTCCTTCATCCCCAGCCGCTTGACCCTGCCGAAGAATCCACACGCTGGAACGAGTACCTCGACCGCTTCCGCCTCTGGGGTGACCGTGCCCGTAAACTCGGCTTCAAAATCGGCCTCGAAACCGGCTATCCGCGCTCCGTCCAGCAGTACGTCCGCCTCATCCAGGAGATTGACCATCCCGCCGTCGGCTCCACCATCGACGTCGGACACCAGAAAACCTATCGGGAACTCACCTCCCGTGTCCGGCCCGAACAACGAGGCACCCCCGAAGGCATCCGCGCCTATAACGAAACCACCTTCGACATCATGGAGCGCCTCGGGCCGAAGATCCTCCATTTCCATGTGCACGACATTGAACCCCAAACCTGGGCCGAGCACAAACCGCTCATCCATGGCTTCGTCGACTACCCGAAACTCTTTGCCAAACTCCGCACGCTCAACTACCAGGGCATCCTCATCTTCGAGATCGGTGGACCTTCCTCCGCCATCGTCGAAGCTCTCCGCTCAGGCCAGCAGAAACTCTCCGGCTGGATGTAGAGCGCTCCCTCGTTGACGCGACCCCAGCCCGGGAGCCATGATGGCGGAATGCTGCTTACCCGCCGAACGGTCAACCTCCTCCTCACCGCCCTGCTGATCGGCGTTCCGTTCAGCGCTCCCGCGCAAACCGTCGGGCAAGTGCTACCGCCCTGGACCGAAGGCCATCTCGACATCCACCAGATCAACACCGGCAAGGGCAACTCCACGCTCTTCGTCCTTCCCGATGGCACCAGCATGCTGCTCGACGCCGGCTGGGGCGGCAATGAAGGCGCGCGCGGCACGCCCGCTCGTCCCAACGCCTCGCGCAATCCCGGCGAATGGATCGCCCGTTACGCCCGCCACATGCTCGCCTTCCGCCCGGACCCCGTCCTCGACTACGCCCTCCTCACCCACTTCCACGGCGACCACATGGGCGGCCCCACCCCCCAGGCCAAACCCTCCAAAGCCGGCGGCTATCAGCTAACCGGCATCACCGAAGTCGGTGACCATCTGCCCATCCGAAAAATGCTCGATCGCGGCTGGCCGGACTATGCCTTTCCCCGCCCGCTCACCGGCCCCATGATGGACAACTACCGGGCCTTTCTCAAGTGGCAGTCCGAACACGCCGGCATGAAAGTGGAACGTTTCCAACCCGGCCGGAATGACCAGTTAGTCCTGCGCTCGCCCGGCAAGTACCCGTCTTTCGAAATCCGCAACGTCCTCGCGAACACCGAGGTCTGGACCGGCGTCGCCTCGAATACGCGCCAGCAGTTTCCGCCGCTCAGTTCGCTCACGCCTGACCAGTATCCCGACGAGAACCCCTGCAGCCTGGGCTTCCGCGTGAGTTACGGGAAGTTCGACTACGGCACCTTCGGCGACATCCCCGGCGCCGTGCCCGATGGCGCGGGGCCGGTCTGGGTCGACATGGAAACGCCAGTGGCCCGCGCCGTGGGGCCGCTCGACGCCGTGATTCTGAATCACCATGGCAATCGCGATTCCACCAACGCCTTCTACCTAAGTGGC
This sequence comes from Bryobacter sp., assembly GCA_022843605.1. GTDB lineage: Bacteria > Acidobacteriota > Terriglobia > Bryobacterales > Bryobacteraceae > JALHNI01. The sequence goes on along the minus strand of JALHNI010000003.1, from coordinate 75,612 downwards.
GTGCGGCCGCAGGTCTTCATTGTTCCGGTCTGGTCCGCAAACCATCCGGGCGAAGATGTCCTCACTCGCATGTACTCCACACGCCTCTATCCGGGGCCGCGCGATGTCTTCGCCACCAACATGACCGACGCCAATCGCGCCGTCATCGGCACCATGCTGGACCGGCTAAAGAGCTCGCAAGGCCACATCCTGATTCGTGTCGCCCCCGGCGGCGAAACCTTTCGCGTGCTCATCCTTGATGACGCCGCCGAAACCTATCAGGTAAAGGCCATTTTCGGGCCCTACCAAAGCCGATAACTAAAACAGCAGCTTCAGGCCAAACTGCATCTGCCGCGGGGAGTTCGCCTGGCTGGTTACCGTGCCAAATGCGCCGGAGGTCACCGTTGTGTTGATTCCGCCAAATTGCACTCGGTTGAGCGCGTTGAACGCCTCCGCCCGGAACTGCAGCCGCAGCCGCTCGGTAATGGAGAACTGCTTAAACAGTGAGAAGTCGATGTTGTTCTGATAGTGGCTCAGTACGTCCGGCAGCCGCGTTCCCAGGTTCCCGAAAGTAAAGGGCAGGGGCTGGGTATAGGCAGCACGATCGAAGTAAGCGGTCAGGCGATCCCGCACGTCACCGGACTTCGCGCCGCTGATTCCAGTGCTATTGGCGCGCGCCGCCTTCGTAAAGAGGCCAATGGAGTTCGTCGCGCCAATCTGCAATGGCGAACCGGACTGGATGCTGACGATGCCGTTCACCTGCCAGCCCCCCACAATCATGTCCGCCACGCCCGACATCGACGTACCAAACTTCCGGCCCTTGCCGAACGGAAGCTCGTAGATCCCGCTAAACACCAGTCGATGCGGGATGTGATTTGAGCTCACCGACTTCGAGATTGAAATATCGTAGCTGTTCATGTGGCTTTCGTCATGGGCCATCGCCTTGGACCACGTATAGTTCCCCTCAAACGACATGCCAGACGCAAACCGCTTGGAGAATGTCGTCTGCAAGCCGTGGTAACTCGTATTTCCACCGTTCGAGAACAAAGGATGGATATCTCCGAACTGCGGATACGGCCGAAGTAGCTGGCTGCGTGCAACGGTGGCGTTCGCCAGCCCGCCGCCCAAACCCTGGCCAAAGAAAGGATTCGGCACTTGCTGGTTCAGTTGATTGCCCAACGCCAGATACTGCGGATCCAGCTGATTCAATGTAAAGCCGCCTTCACCGCCACGCGACTGCTGGCGTCCTCCGTTGCCGATGTATCCCACCTCCAACAACACCCGCCCCGGCAACTCCCGCTGCACGGTCAGGTTCCACTGCAGCGTGTAAGGCGTCACCTGATTACGCAACGGCGCTTCAATCAAGCCGCCCACGCCTGTCAAGAGCCCGTCCGCGGCTCCGCGCAAAGGACGGAAACCATTCGGGAACGGATTGCTCAGATAGTTCAACGGCGTCAGACCATTGTCGAGGCTCGTGACCCAGGGATATTCATTGCGGAAGCCATACGGACCCACCGTGCCTTGGGCCGCCATCGTCGAAGGTCCGAAGAGCTGCGCGAAGCCGGCTCGCACCACCGTCTTCTGATTCACCTGATACGCCAGACCCAGGCGCGGCGCAAAGTTGTCGTACTCACCGTCGTATTGGCTCCTGGGATTGCCGTCAACGCCGACAAACACCAACCCGCCCGTCAGATTCGAGTAACCGGGCGTCGACGCCAACGGCGAACGCGCCGACGGGTCGAACCAGTTCATGCGGTTATAGCGCTCCGTGCGCGGCACGTCGAAGTCATAGCGCATTCCCAGGTTCAGCGTCAGCTTCGAGGTCACTCGCCAGTCGTCCTGTATGTAGAACGCGTGATACGTGCTCGCCGCGGCAACATTCTTCCAGCCCTGCAGCAGGTTCCCGCTCGAGCCGGTGCCCAGCAGGAAGCTCGCAAAGCCGTACCCCGCGGTCGCCGTCGCCGTGTTCGCATTCGGACCCTGCGTAAAGCCCGCATTGAAGCTAAACGCCCCTGCATTGCGCGCCTCCCAAACGTTAATCAGTAGCAGCCGGCCCTCATAGCCCACCTTCAACGAATGCTTGCCGGTCACCCGCGCCACATTCGACAGTAAGCTCCACGAATTGAAGCCCGACAGGCGATTGTCGCCGCCGCCCAGACCGCGCTGCCCGGCCACACTGATGCTGGGAAACATGGCCAGATCGGCCGTCGTGTCGATCGCCGCGGGCAAGCCCAGGGTCGACGGCAGAAAGTCGAGTCCGTTGTTCTCGAAGTGATAACGATTCCGCGCGAAAGCTGCCCGCGTCGTCCAGATCGTCGAACTGGAGATCGTATTCGAGTAGTCGATCACCACGTTCTTGCCCCAGTCATTCAGATTGATGCGCCCTTCGGCCACGCCCAGTTCGCCAGGAAACAACTGCGGCGGTCCGTCAAACGATCGGCGATGACTAAATCGTCCGAAAATTCGCTGCTTCGCCGTGAAGTTATGGTCCAGCCGGATATCGAAGTTATCGGTATCCACCCGCGCCGAACCGGAGTTATAAAAATTATTCTGGTTCGTTCCGGGCAGGCCCGGCGTATTTGCCTGCGGCCACCAGCGCAGTAAGTTATTGGAGACGCGGTCAAAGCGCGTCGCCGGAATCACGTTCCCGGGGAAGGCCGTGCGGGCACTCGCCTGCGTCGTCAGCGGGTCGTAGATTACGATTGGCCGGCCCACCCCAGCCGCGGTTTGCGAAAAATCACCGCGCCGTTCGGCGGCAGTGGGCACCGTCGTCAACGTCTCGGAGAAGCTCCGCTGGCGCAGTGCCTCAAACGATGTCATGAAGAAAGTCTTATTCTTGCGAATCGGCCCGCTAAACACGCCCCCGAACTGATTCCGCTTAAAGTTGCCCAACGGTATACCGCGGCCGTTGTTAAAAAAGTTATTCGCATCCAGCTTTGAGTTACGCAGAAAATTATAAGCTGACCCGTGGAAGTCGTTGGTGCCGCTCTTATACACCAAGTTCAGCACCGAACCGAGGCTCCGCCCGAACTCCGCAGGGTAGTTCTGCGCCTGCACCTTGAACTCCTCCACCGCATCGACGCTCGGGAAAACCGAAATCCCATGAAAACCGTTCACCGTCGGAAACGCCGCCGAAGCGCCGTCCACCAGCGTATCCATCAAACCACCGCGGACGCCGTTGATCGAATACCCAATCTGGTTATGAGAATTGCCAATGCCACCCGACACACCTGGCGTCAGGTAGATCAACCCGTAAACGTTCCGCGTATTCAGCGGCAACTCGCGAATGCGTTTGTTATCCACCACCTTGCCCACTGAGGAAGTCGTTGTTTCAATCACCTCGGCATCGGCGCGCACGTCCACCGTCTCAGTTAACTGGCCCACCACCAGCGCAATATCCACTCGCGCCTGCTGGTTCACCTGCAGACGGATCCCCTCCTGCCGATGCGCCCGGAAGCCCGCCGCAGACACCTCCACCGTGTAATCACCGATCGGCAGTAACGGCGCCGTATAAGCTCCCGCGCTGTTCGTTACGCTTTCAAAGCGAAGATTCGTCCCCGCGTTCGTCACGGTCACCTTGGCTCCCGCCACCACTGCGCCTGAGCTGTCCTTCACCGATCCCAGAATCGTTCCCGTCGTCGACTGGGCAGAACCCAAACCAGTGGCGAATGCTAACAAAAATGCAGTTATCGTGAAGCGCGACATAATCTCTCCCGCGACACAGTTTAACTGTTTTGCATTTCAGTTGGATCAACCTTTCATCGACAACGAGTGTCGACGCCCGCACCGTGGGTTCGTACTACATTGAAGACTGCTCGACATGCCATCCCTGCCACAACTTCTCGCCGGCCCCCAGGCATTAATCATGGGCGTGTTGAACGTCACCCCGGACTCCTTCTACGACGGGAACCGCTACCTCGCTCTCGAAAAGGCCGTGGACCACGCGAAACAACTCGCCGATGAGGGCGCCGATATTCTCGATATCGGCGGCGAAAGCTCGCGCCCTGGCGCACAACCCGTCAGCGAAGCGGAAGAGTTGCAGCGACTGCTGCCCCTCCTCGAACGTCTGGCTGGCGAGTTTCCGTTGCCCATTTCCATCGACACCACCAAGCCGGCCGTCGCCGATGCGTGTCTGAGTCGCGGCGCCGCCATGATCAACGACATCACCGCCCTCGCCGATCCGCGCATGACGGAAGTCGCCGTGCGTCATCAGGCGCCTGTCGTCCTCATGCACATGCGCGGCACGCCCAAAACCATGCAGGACGATTGCCATTACACCGACGTTGTCCAGGAAATTTTCTCCTATCTTCAACAGCGCGTCGACGCCGCGCGCCACGCAGGCCTCTCACACCTCATCGTGGATCCGGGCCTCGGCTTCGGCAAAACGGCCAAACAGAACTTCGAACTCCTGCGCAGACTGCCCGAATTCCACTCCCTCCACTGCCCCATCCTCGTTGGCCCCTCCCGCAAGTCCTTTCTGGCGAGCCTCCCCGGAAGCCCCCAGGCAGATGACCGCCTTCCCGGCACCCTTGCCGCCGTCACCGCCGCCGTCCTCCACGGCGCACGCGTCGTGCGCGTCCACGACGTCAAAGAATGCCGTCAGGCCCTCGACGTCATTGAGGCGATGCAATCCGCGTGAACGACAGAATCGAGCTGCTGGCCATCCCCGTCTCCTGCCGGGTCGGGGTTCCCGACGAGGAGCGCGCCACCCCGCAACCGCTCTTCGTCGACCTCGAGCTCTTCTTCGACATGACCCTCGCCGCCGAAAGCGACGACGTCTCATCCACCGTGAACTACGTCGAAGTCTGTGACGCGTTGAACATCTGCGTCCACGGCCGCGAGTTCAAACTGATCGAGACCATCGCCGTCTCGCTGGCCGGCGCCATCCTCGCCCAATTCCCCCGGGTGGATGAGCTTTCCGTTAGGATCCGTAAACCGCTTGCCCTCGCCAACCGGGGCATCACCCACACCGCGGTCCTGATCCACCGGCGTCGCTCATGAATGACGTCTTCCTCGGCCTCGGCTCCAACCTCGGCGACCGCCTGCAGAACCTTCGGCTCGCTCGCCAAGCGCTGCGGGAACTCGGCGAAGTCACCGCCTCCTCCGCTGTCTACCTCACCGCACCCGTCTATTACCTGGACCAGGATTCCTTCTTGAACTGCGTCATCCGCCTCTCCACGGCAGTCCCGCCGCAAAACCTGCTGCGAAGCCTCCGCATGATCGAAGCATCCCTACGGCGTGAACGCACGATCCCCAACGGCCCCCGCACCATTGATCTGGACATCCTCTTCTTCGGCGACCAGATCCTCTCCACACCGGAACTCACCGTGCCCCATCCGCGTCTCGCTGAACGCGCTTTCGTCCTGATTCCATTGGCCGAGATCGCCCCCACCTTCGTTCATCCCGTCCTTCAGCGAACCGTGCAGGACCTCCTCTCGTCGCTCCCGGAACGCACCGCCGTCGAATTTCACTCCACGCTCGACTAAGCCCTACTTGCCTGGTTGCCGCTTCGGACCCAGCGGACGGCTAATCAACGCCTTCAGCCTCGACTTACCGTTCACCACCGCTCCCGCCAGAACATCCTCTTCCGTAAACCGGGCCAACAGAATTTCCCCGTCGGTGGCCCGATTACGATCGTACGAAATGTAGAGCGTCCCATCCGGCGCTTGAAAACCATCCGGATATGAGATCCCCGTCCGCTCGTCCAGCATCAACCCGCCCTTCCACGTCAGGCCCTCATCCTCAGACAACCAGGCCGTCAGCTTGCTGCGACCCTCATGCGCCTCAATCGTCGCGCCGTGCTTCACCAGCAGGATCCGGCCTGAGGCGAGGCGGCGTAAATGGAACCGCGCCACCGGATGCCGGATCGCCGGCGGCTCAGAGGGTGTCGCCCAGGTCTTGCCGCGATCCGCCGATGAGCTCTGCATCAAACCCGTCGTCGTACGCGCCAGCATCCATAGGCTCCCGTCCTTGCGCTCCACCGTCATGTGCTCATCCCAGGTGGCGTTCGGAAAGGCGACGTGCCCACGTCGCGTCCACGTCGCACCTTGATCCGTCGACGCGAAAAGGTTGGCGCCGCGATACCCATCCAGTTCCCGGAATGCTCCTTCGAACGGACCAAAGCCCTTCGGGTTCAACGACACCGGCAACAGCCATTCACCCGTCGACAGCACCGTTGGCTTGTTCAAGGTGAATCCGTGCCAGATCCGGCGCGGCGTCGACCATTGCGGCTCCGCCGCATCAGGATTCTCGCAAACCGCCGCCCAACTCCCCGCCCGGCCATCGAACTGCATCATCGACTGGCTAAAGAACAGCCACAGCCGCCCTTGCGGATCCGTCCACACGTTCCCCACCAGCACACTGCGAAACATCGGCAGGTTCTTCGATTGCGCATCCACCACCAAACGCGGCTTTGACCACGTAGCCCCATCGTCATCGCTGCTGGCCAAAACAAAGAACGCTCTCGGCCCATCCTCGCCCGCCACCCATGCCGCCCAAAGCCGCCCGCCGGGCGTCCGCGCGATCCCGATCGTCATGCCGTAGTCCAGTTGATCGTAGTCATACTGCGGCAGCGGCGACGAATTCAGACGCGGCGGAATCAGAGCCAGGTCGGCAATCTTTTCCATCACCGAAAGCTCAAACATCCGGGCCTGCTCCGGAGAAAAATCAAAGACCTGGGCGCCCAGCGCTGCAGTGAGCACCAGCATCGAGAACCAACGAAAAAGCTTCATCTTGGGTACAGGCGATAATATCAAGCTGAATGATCATGCTCAGACCACGGGTGGCCGCCGGGGAAAGTCTCGCCGGCACTTGGCTCAACCTAGGCTCGCCCGTTTCCGCCGAGATTGCCGGCCTCGCCGGCTTCGATTGGGTCCTGATTGACCGCGAGCACGGCTCCGGCAGCGACGCCGAGATGCCCCTCCAGATCCATGCCGCCTCCGCCAGCGGCGCAGCCCCTATCGTGCGCGTCGGCAGCATCGATCGCAGCGAGATCAAACGCGCGCTCGACGCCGGTGCGTCCGGCATCATGGCCCCGTGCGTCGACACCGCCGAACAAGCCACGGCCCTCGTCCGCGCCGTGCGCATTCCGCCCCTCGGCGATCGCGGCGCCGCCAGTTCCACCCGCGCCAGCGGCTATGGCTTTCGTTATCGCGAGTACCTGGCAACCGCTAACGACGGCCTCCTCACCATTGCCCAAATTGAGTCCGTCACGGCTCTCGAGAACTGCGCCGCAATCGCCGCGGTCGATGGCATTGACGTTCTCTTCGTCGGCCCCACTGACCTGTCCATCAGCATGAAGGTGGTCGATCCCGCCCAGGACCCGCGCTTCGCCGAGGCCCTCGCCTTCGTCGCCAGAACTGCCAACGACGCCGGCAAAACTGCCGGCATTCTCGCCCGCAACGCTGCTGACGCCGCACGCTACCGCCAGTTGGGTTACCGTTTCATCTCCCTCGCCTCGGACCGTAGCCTGCTCGCCGAAGGCTTTCGCCGCGCGGCCGAACAGCTTGGGGCCAACCGTGCCCGCTGACTCGCTCCTCGTCATCGACCTTGGAACCCAAAGCCTCCGCGCCACCGTCTTCAACCGGGCCGGCCAGGCGCAGTGGCAGTACTCCCGACCCATCGTCACTGCCCGCCACGACGGCGAATGCGAACAGGATCCCGCCGAATGGCACGCCGCGTTGCGCCACGTCCTTCTTGAGATCGGCCAGCAGCCCGCTCTCGCTGCCAACCTCGCTGGCATCGCCGCCACTGGAACCCTATCCGGCTTAGTCTGCCTCGATGCCCAAGATCGCCCTCTGCGAAACGCCATCATGTATGCCGATGCTCGCCCCGCCGCCCAGGTGGCTCAGTTGGAGGCCCACCCTGAGTTCGCTCCCGTCCGCGAACAGTACGGCTGGCGCTCGGTCGTCGGCGACTTCTTTCCCCAACTCCTCTACCTCCGCCAAGAGGAGCCCGCCATCTACGCCCAGTCCGAACGGCTGATCGATTCCACCGGCGCACTCAACTACTTCCTCACCGGAATCGCCTCGCTCGACGCCTTCACGCTGTTCACCTGCTACGCGACGCCCGGCACCAGCCAGATACCGCGCGCGCTCTGCGACGCCTTCGACCTCGACCCGTCCAAGCTCGGCACACCGATGCAAGTCGGCCAGTTGATCGGTACCCTACGGCCGGAACTCTGCCACGAATTCGGCCTCCCCGCCTGCCCCGTCTTCTCCGCACCCTACGACAGCGCCTGCGCTTACCTTGGTGCTCATTTGCGCGACACTGGCGAAGCCCTCGACATCTCCGGCACCGTCACCAGCTTCGGCGTCCTGCACCACAGTCAGGTACGCGATGCAAGCCGCCGCATTTACTCCCTGCCCCTGAATGACCTCTGGCTCGTGCGCGGCTCCACGGCCATGTCCGGTGCCGCCCTCGAATGGGCCCGGGCCGTGCTGCTGAGAGGAACTTACGACGAACTCGATCAGGCCGTAGCCGATTCGCCGCCCGGCGCCAACGGTGTGATCTTTTTGCCCTATCTCGCGGGCGAACGCGCCCCCCTGTGGAACCCTGGCGCCACCGGCGTCTTCGCCGGCTTGCGCGGCTCCTCCACCCTGCCCGACATGCTCCGCGCCGTGTTGGAAGGTATCTGTTACTCCCTGCTCCACATTCAAACCGTCATGGAAGAAAACGGCGTTCGCATCGGCGACGTCTTGCTGGCGGGAGGCCTGTCCCGTAACCATCAGTTCAATCGGATTAAGGCGAGTGTCACCGGCCGCCGCTTGGTGCCACTCGACAACTACGAACTCACCACCTTCGGCGTTGCCACCATCGTTGGATGCGCGCTGGGATGGTGGACCCGCGAACAGGCCGCCAGCCATTTCGTCAAACGTCAGACGCCGCTCGATCCTGATCCCGCTGCAAACGCGATCTACCGCGCCGGTTTCGCCCGCTATCTCGCCGCCTCACGCCACTTTAGTGCGTAATCATCGGCTCCATCGTCTTGGCCGCCTCAATCCACCCCTGGATCACTTCCAGCGCCGGCGCCTCGCTATGGAATCTCCGCGCGTTCTCCGCCCGCGTATCCACCATCTTGCGGTGCAGGTTCTCCGGCAGTCGATTGCGTAGCTCCTTCACCGTATCGACGCCCGCCACCTCCAGCATCTCCGCCCAATCCGGCGTCACGCCTTCAATACGCAGCAAATCGGCCGCGTTCACCCACTTCAGAATGTCCGAAGCGTTCAGGCCGGTCTGGTCCACAATCAGCTTGCGCCCGGCTGAAGTCGCGCCGGACGACAGCAGCGTCTTCACCCACGCAATTCCCGCCTGGCGCAACTTCTGGCCAATCACCGGACCAATGCCCTCAATCCGCTCGATATCTCCGTAGCCTTCCTTCTGCTGGGCCGCGACAAAGCCCTGGAACCGGCGCTGCAGGTCATAGAACTTCGGCTCCCACTCGTTCAGAATCGGCTGCGGCGTGGAGACAGCCGTGGCGCTCGCCGCGGCAGCCATCGCCATCGGTGCCGTTCGCAGGGCCGTCAGTTCCGCCACCTGCGAGGTCAATTGGCCTCGCTCAAGTTGAACCTCCGTAAGCTCACCCTGAAAGCGATCGCGCTCGGCAATGATCGTCAGCGCTTTTCCCTTTACCGCTTCCAGTTCCTGGGCCACCACGGCCCCTCGAGCCTCAAGCTCCCGCTTCGCTGTCTCCACCTCGGCCAGCTTCGCCTGCACCTGGCTCAGATCTTCCGTCTTTGCCTTGCGCAGTTGTTCCAACCGCCCCTCAAGCTCGCGCTTTTCGTTGTACACCGTGGAGAACTTCAAGCTGGCCGCCGATGCAGCGGCAGCCGCCGTCGCGAGCGCCGCCTGGTGCTCCGCACCCAGGTTCATTAGCTTCGTCGACAGTTGAACCTTATCTTTTTCAAGAGCTGGAATCCTGTCCTGAGCCCGAATCAGATCCGCCTGCAATCCGTCGGACCTCGCCTCGGCATTCCGCAGCTTGTCACTCCAAAGAGCTTCCAATTCCGTCTGCAGGTTCCGTGACCACAGCCTCGACACCAGCCACATCAGCAACCCGCCCAGCAGCGCCGCGGCCAACAGGCACAGCCAGATATGCATCAACAAATAGCCCATGAACGTTAGAGCCCTTTCACCTTGATCTCAATGCGGCGATTCCTGCCCATGCCCTCTTCCGTCGCGTTATCCGCTACCGGCTGATTCGGCCCAAAGCCCTCGGCTTCCATCCGGCTGGCGGGAATGCCCTTCGCCGCCAGGTAAGTCACCACCGCCTGCGCCCGGGCCCGGCTCAGTTCCAGATTCTTCGCGAGCCCACCCCGCGAACTCGTATGGCCACCCACCGTTAACTGAGCGGCCGGACACTGGCTGGCCGCCTGCGCCACACGGTCCAGCAGCGGATAGCTACTCGGCGACAGAACGCTGCTGGCGTTCGCAAACCGCGGCTGCTCCGCTTTCAGAATCTCGGCAAACTCCGCCTGGCAATTCAGTGATGCGGCGGGAGGCAAACTCGGGGTCGCGGCGGCGCGCACTTCCAGCAGATTCGTCACACGATAGACGCCCCACTGGCCGGCAGCCACTTCACCCGCTTGTAACTTGGCCGCTTCGCTATCCGCCACGCCGCGCAAAGTAACATCGCGGCCATCGACGGACACTGAGGCACCCGTCAAGGGCAGCGCGGTGAGGGCTTGCTGGATTGGGTTACGCAGGCCGTTGGCGATCGCTTCCGCGTGCAGACTACGGCACAAAAATGCCATGATCGCGGTGCCAATCAAGCCGGCCAGGATTGTGGTCAGGGGTCTCAAACGAGGGCTCCTCCCCATGCGAGGCTAGGCTACCCGCACGAAGTTACTCTCTGTAAGATCCGTGACGCTTAAAAGATTGTCAACAGGTTTATGATGCTTAAGGCCAACGCGGCGTAGGTGGTGTCGACTTACACACCAAGCCAGCGTTTAGCGAGTGGTTCAGAGGGCTGGCTCAGGTCCACCGGTTCCCGTCCGATCACCTCGCCCCCCTCGCGGAACACGACATGCACACCTTCGGCGGAAGGCTCGAAATCAATCTGCTTTTCGCGTGCTTCCAACCGCAGGACGTTCCCCAACCACAAGGGCCGGATCTTCGTCCGCAAACTGTAGCCAATTACCGCACAATGCCCCAACATGGTGCGAGTAAACTCGCCTTCGCGAAGTTCCTTCACATAAGGTTCTGCCGCTACGGCCGCCGCGCGATCCGCCGCGCGAGCTTCCTGCTTCCGGCGGACTTCCGCGGGGTCGCGCTCGGCTTGGTTTTCGAGCGCTTTCAGATTGTTTTCGAGGCTGTCGAGATAACTCATTTAGTAACTAATCACTACCATTGCATCAGGAAGCCGGCCCAGGTCAAGCCCGCGCCGAAACCCACCACCAGAATGATGTCGCCTTCCTTAAACGCTTGCCGATCCAGACAATCGGCCAGGGCCAGCGGAATCGACGCGGCAACCGTATTGCCCACCGCGTTGACATTCACCACCCAACGGTCGGCCGGAATCGCCACCTTCTCCCGCAGCGCGTTGATGATCCGCAGGTTGGCCTGATGAATCAGCACCCATCGGACATTCTCCATCGCGACGGAAGCCTTCTCACAAATGCTCTCGATCAGTTCCGCGCCCTGCGCCACCGCAAACTTGAACAGCGCGCGACCTTCCATCTTCACCGACAGTGCAAGTTCGCCCTCCAGCGGACCCGTCACCGGCGGCTGCGGACAGGCCGAACCACCCACCGGTACCGAATAGAAAGAAGCGCCTTCGCCGTCACTCCCGATCGACCATGAAAGCAGCCGGCTCTGGCACGAACCCGTCGTCTCCAGCGCCATCGCCGCCGCTCCATCGCCCATCAGAATGCGCGTGTTACGATCTCCATCCGCCAGAAACTTCGTCGGCGTGTCGCTGCACACCAGCAGGATGCGTTTGGCAAATCCCGTCGCCAAAAAGTTGATCGCCGTCAGAAACCCGATCGCCGCACCGGAACAGGCCGCATTCAAATCGAATGCCCCGATTGGCCCCAAAGCCAACTTGTGCGCAATCGCCGGAGCGGTCGGACAAAGCAGGTATTCCGGCGTAAACGTCGAACAAATCAACATATCCGGCACAAAACCGGGCACCTGCTTCAACACCATCTGCGAGGCTTCCACCGCCAGGGACAGCGTGGTTTCGTCCTCTTCTGAGCGGTACCGCGTTTCCACGCCGCACCGGCTCTCAATCCAGGAGGTTTCCACGCCCAACTGCTTTGCCAGTTCGACGTTCGATAAAGGAGTGCGGGGGAGAGCAGTGCCACAGCCGGCAATGCGAAAACGGAAACGATCGATCACGCGGAGAAAACCCCAGAAGCGTGCAGGGTGGGGAAAAGCATCAGTACTATGGTCTCACATGGCGCTGGAAAGCGTTAGCGCTTCCCAGAGTGACGTCCGCACCTGCTATCCTGTCCAAAGTTTCATGTCTTTGCTCTTGACCGGCGCTACCGGACTCGTCGGTCGGCTCCTCCTCGAACACTCCCGGGACCGATCCGTCCTCGCCGTCGCGCGACGTCCCGTTCCCATGGGCTCGAACGTCCAGGTCATCCCCGGCGACCTCGCCAACCCCGCCTTCTCACTTCATCAGCACCTCAACGAAGTCACCGAGATCATTCACAGCGCCGCCGCCGTCCGTTTTGACCTGCCTCTTGCCGAGGCCCGCGCCATCAATACTGAGGCCACCGGCCGCCTGCTCGATTTCGCCCGCCGCGCTCCGAAACTCCGCAAGTTCACCCACGTCAGCACCGTCTACGTCATGGGCAACGATGAAGGCCAACTGCCCGAAGCCCCCTTCCGCGCCCACAGCTATCCCAATAGCTACGAACAGTCGAAGGCCGAAGCCGAAACCCTCGCCCTGGCCGCTGCCGCCGACATCCCCGTCCAGATCGTGCGCCTCAGCTCCCTGGCCGGCAACGCCAGCACCGGCGTCGTCACCCAGTTCAACCACGTCCACCAGTTGCTGAAGCTCTTCCCGCGCCGCATCTTTCCGGTCGCGCCCGGCCACCCCGACATCCCCGTCGACCTGATCGCCGAAGACTGGACCGTCCCGTCTCTCTGGCATCTCCACCAACACGCCTTCTCCTCCGGCAGCATCGCGCATCTCTCCGCCGGCCCCCAAGCCGCCATCCGCCTCGCCGACATGATGGCCCTCTGCTCCGAGATCTACGATTGCCCCGCCCCCGAACTCGTACCCCTCGCCGAGTTCGACCGTTTCCTCAAAAGCCGCCTCGGCGGGCTCACCGGCCGCCTCATGGAAGCTCTCGGCCTCTTCCTGCCCCACCTGGGCCGCGACCAAAGCTTTCTCAACGCCGAAACCCTCCGCCGCATCCCCGCCCCGCCCCCGCGCGTGGAATCCTTCCTTCCCGCCATCGTTCGCTATTGCCACGTGGGCGAGCAGGTGTTGGCGGCCCGCTAATGACCTTCGACCGCTCGCCCCTCGAGTGGATCGACGGCCGCATCCCCGTCTTCGCTCCCTGCTCCGCCGCTGACCGGGCCAACAGCCGCTACGATCGCGACTTCAACGTCCCCGACGTCTATACCGGCATCGCCTACGGTCATCGCCTCTTCGGCGATGGCTCCGCCGAAGGCCTCTATCGCACCATGAGCGCCCTGTTGCTCGCCTCGGCGCCCAAAACCGTCCTGGACCTCGGCTGCGGCGTCGGCCGCGTCCTCTACGATTGCGCCCCCGCCCTGCCGGAAACCCAGTTCGCCGGCCTCGACCTCTCCTACAACATGTGCCGCCGCTCCGTACAGTTGCTCAACGGCCTTGACCCGATACCGCTCCCCGGCCTCGAACGCTGGGGCCGGCCCAACATCGTCTTCTCCGAACCGCGCCAACTGCCCAACGTCAAAATTGCCCAGGCCAGCGCGCTCAACCTGCCCTTCGCCCCGCTCACCTTCGACCTCGTCCTCGCCACCCTGCTCCTCTGCCGCCTCCCGGACCCCGTTGCCGGCCTCGCCCAGATGATCCGCGTCCTTCGCCCCGGCGGCCGGCTCCTCCTCGCCACCCCCTGCGGCTTCAATACCGCCGAACCCTGGTCCCAATTCGTCCCGCCCGAGCGCCTCCGCGAACACCTCTCCATCCTCGGCCTCCGCATCGACGAATGGTTCGAAAACCTCACCTACCGCGAAGTCATCGACGCCCACGGCAACGCCCACGACTGGCGCGTCCGCGTCATCGCTACCACCTCCCTCGTCTAGCAGGCTGCCCGTGGGACCGGTCTCCCGACCGGTCCGGCATTTTCAGCAGTCTGCCATTGATAGGGCTCAGTTGTGTTTCGGAATCACTCCCGCTTCCCCGCTTGTATCTTACGCCTGATATGGCTCTCGCTGGCCTTGGTCAAGCTTGGCTCGTTCAGCCCGTTAACGCTGAATATGCCCGAAAGATAACTCGGAATTCCCTCGCTGATTCAAGCAGTCTGCAGTGAGTGTGGCGGCTGAAGAATTTGGAAGACAAAGTTGGTAGGCTAGTGAAGTTTGGCAGAAAAGTATGGTGCATGCCAGACACTCTGGTCGGTATCTACGGAGCTTGACCATCACAGTCTTTCGACTCGGTGCCAGACACGAGCTCCACTTCTAAGCTCCCCCTGTTTCATCAAATCACCGGTCCGGTCTCCCGAAAACACCCATTGCTTCCGATTAGAATTTCATGCAACAGTCACAAACGCCCACGTGGGCCGACCTCCAGCAAAAGCTCGCGCTGGGCAGACATCGCACCTGGAGCGCCGCAAAAGGTCACCTCAATAACTGGTTCGAAGTCGTCGAAATCCGACCGGATCACATCTTCGTCACCAGTCCCGGAATCAAGGGTAAGCCACGCAAGGTTGGACAGATTCCGTTTGAGAACGTGGCAAGGGTTTGGCTACGCTACAGGAGCGGCAACCTGCCGCGAACGGAACTTGTCGGGATTACGCGGAATTCGACGTACATCATCACACTAATGAACTGGTTGGAAGAAAGGCAACAGGCATCTGCATGACGTTGCTTCATTAATCAATGACTCCCGGATCGCGTTGCATGACCGAAACGTCGTACTGCAAAGTCCTCCATCTCGAAGCCATGATATCCACGGACATCGGCCTCGGTGTCCCGTTCCCTGTGACCTAACCGGAAAACCTGACCACGGTCCGCCGCCACCCAACGCAGCAACGGCGGACCGCCCTCTTCGACTTAGTTCACGACGCAGTCGCTCGTCGGCTCGCCGTAGATGAAGTCATCCACCACCACGACATTCCGCCCATTCGCCGGATCGTCAGCCGTCCCCACCACCGCGTTCCCCGGCACGATGCGCACCCGCGTCACCATCTTGTTCGCAAAGGTCACGCCGATAAACGAGAGACCCTTGGCCGCCACCGGCACATAGTACCGGCCCAACAGCAAACCGTCGCCGTTGTAAAGCTCGATCGCCGAAGTGAATGGCAACGCCACATTGGCAAACACGGCGCCGAAGCCCTTCACCTTCCCCCGCACCTCCGTGCCAGGAACGAAAAAGTCGAGGTTATAGACGTTCGTCCCCACGCTGGTAAACAGCTTCTGCGCACTGAACACGCTGAAGATCGCCGCATTGCCCGCATAGAGGTTGTCGAACCGCACCGGCCCGTCCGCCGAGTTCGCGCTCACCTGAAATCCCGTCCAATCCGGTTGGTCCGCCGCAAACACCGCGCCCCGCACCGAGTTCTTGTTGAAGAAATCGGGCGGCATGTTATTCGGTGACGAGAAACCCGCCGGCACCCCGTCCCAATTGATCTCTCGCCGGCCCGCCGGATTGCCCGTGGCTCCTGGCGCGTTCAACGGGCCTAACGACTCCTGAAACGCCGTCACCGCCGAACGGATGGCCGCGGCATCCGCGCCCGACGCACCGAAAATCGCCGCTGCTGGCTGAGCCGCAAGCGGCATCGCCATCAGAATCATGGAACAGACAAGGTTTTGCTTCTTCATGCTCTCGAGTCTACGGCTCGCCATTGCGTAAGTCGGCAACTGCCGGTCAGGAAGTTGTCAAATAGTTCTCAAGCCGCTTCCGCCACTGCGATAAAATCAGGCCCGATGCGACACTCCCTCGTCCTGCTCACCGCCGCCGCGCTGCTCGCCGCCCCGCCCGTCATCACCGACGCCAAGAAGACCGGGCTCGATCCCCAGCGCCTCGCCCAAATCCCGGCCCGCCTCAAGCCCTTCGTCGATCAAGGCAAGGCCGCCGGCATGGTTACCCTGGTCGCCCGCCACGGACACGTCGCCGCCATTGATGCCATCGGCTACACCGACTTCGACACCAAACAGGCCATCAAGCCCGACGCCATCTTCCAGCTCCATTCCATGACCAAGCCCGTCGTCTGCCTCGGCATCATGATGCTGCAGGAAGAGGGCCTGCTCCACCTCTCTGACCCCGTTGAGAAGCACCTGCCCGAGTTCCGCGGCCTGCAAGTCCTCGATGCCGGCGTCCTCCGCAAGCCGTCCCGCCTCGTCACCCTGCGCGACCTCATGACCCACACCTCCGGCATGCTCCTCAATCCGCCCGCCGGCATCGGCGAGTTGCACGGCGCGCTCCATCGCAGCCTGGCCGAAGTGGTTCTCGTCGAGTCCCAGCAGCCCCTGCTCTTTGACCCGGGCACCCGCTGGAGTTACTCGAACAACGGCATCGCCGCCCTCGCCCGCGTCATCGAAGTGAAAAGCGGCCTGGCTTTCGAGAAGTTTCTGGCCACCCGCATCTTTGCCCCTCTCGGTATGGTTGACACCTACATCTATCCGCCCAAAGAGAAGTTCCACCGCATGCCCACCGCCTACGTGGTGAAGGACGGCAAAACCATCAAGTACACCTCAGATCCGCTCGGCGAAGGCGTCATGAAGTTCCGCGAAAACGCCAAGTACCCGCTTCCCGAAGGCGGCCTCTACTCCACCGTCGCCGACCTCTTCCGCCTTTACCAGCTCATGCTGAATGGCGGCCAACTGGAAGGCACCCGCCTTCTCTCCCGCGCCTCAGTTGACCTCATGACCGCCAACCACACCGGTGTCCTCCCCGGCGCCGCCGCCGGCATGAGCGCCGGCCTCGGCTGGACCTTTCTCCGCGATCCCCAAGCCGCCCTCACCCTGCTCTCCCCTGGAACCTACGGCCACGGCGGACGCTATGGCACTTACTGCTTCATCGATCCCAAACGCGACATGATCGGCATCTTCATGATCCATCGCGAAGGGGGCTCTGACGAACGCAACGCCTTCGTCTCCATTGCCGCATCCGCCGCCTTGGACTAGTACCAACGAGGCCGGGGCTCCGGTATCCTACCCAGACCATAGGGCCGAGAGGTAGGCCTTCTCTAGGTGCCATTTCGACTTTCAATCCTCCACTACCTAGGCGTAGTATTCAATCAAGGAGGACGGTAGATCCTAATGAAAAACAAACAGGCTCAGGGTGAAATCAAGGTCGATCTGGTCGAGTACGGTCTGATGGCGGGTGTCATCGCCATGGCCGCCGGAGCGATCATGCCAGAGCTCGTGGCGCAAGCCAGTCAACTGGCCGGCAACGTCAGCCACTACTTCCTCTTCGCGGCTTCAATCGGTTCGGGTTCCTAAGCTCCCCCTCCCTCACCCACCGTTTGAAGCCCAATCCGCGGGCCCTCACCGAAGGGTAATTTGGCAACCGGCTCGCCTGAAACGCTCCCCCAAGGAGCGCGGCCAGCCTCAACAGTTCGCCACTCGGGGCCCGCGATGCCCTCTGTAGTCCCTTCCCGCCCTCCCTAAAGGTCGGGGTTCGGTTCGAAGTTTCTTGGTCCGCTTACGACCATGCTTCAGCAATTGAACCACGACCCTTAGGGAGGGTTTTCTTTGCCTCCCGCCGCGATTCCCTACCCACGCGATCCCCATGTCCAGGCCCAAGTTTGTTATGCCGCCGGTTACTACCCGGCCTTGGGCGTCAACCGCCAACGGTGATAACGGTCCAAATAGCCCAGGGCCCGCACCTCCAGAGGATAAAGCAGAGGACGCAACCGGCGCGCATACAAAGCGGTTAGCCTCGTTCTCGCGGATCTCGAAGGCCGCCAACCGCTCCACGCCGTCCGGTCGAGCACTGCGAAAAACTCCCGGTCCGCAACCGACCCCACTTCATAGACCCAGGGTTTCAGCCGACCTGAAAAATGCACGATCCAAGGCTGCTCACTCGCCGCTACCCCCGCCATCGAAAGATCGGCCGCCCTCGGCTGGGCTTGCCAGCGGCCGTCCAACTCCCGCCAGCGCCCCGCCAGCACTGCGTTCAGCGCATCCTGGTCATACCATCGGGTCACCTGCCAGTTTTTCCGGATGTAGGCGAAAGCCTTGCGCGCAATCTCCTCCCGCCGCCAACGGTCGAGATCCACCAGCATCACCCCGGCGTTCAGATAAGGCGCATCGGAGGGCAATCCCAACTCCTCGTACCGAGCCAAACCGTCGCGTGACGATACGAAAGGCACGAACGGGTCAACTGTCGCGCCGGCGACGGCCCCCTTGAGGGGCGTATCCCAGAGGCGTCCCACGCAGGTCAGAGCCAGGACATCGGAATCCAGCAGAATCACCCGCGCTGCCTCCGGTAAATAGGCCGAAAGGTGAATCCGCGCGTAGGTGATCTTCGGAACCCGGCCCCACACCGGAATCTCCGCCTCGTCCCCGTAGTCCGGCGCCTTCCACTCAACCCGGCAACGCGGCCAAGCCGCGGAACTACTCCACGAACGCTCCAACTCCCGTTTTATGCTCTCGCTGATCCCCCCGTCGATCACCGTGATCCGCACCCGCCGTTCCGGCGCCAATTGATCCAGAACACTCCGCACCATCGCCGCCAGCGGCAACGCGTAGCGCTCATCCGCCAAGGTGACAATCTCGATGCGACCGGTACCAGCCATCAGTCCATACTAGTCCACCGGCCCCCCAACTCCCCCGGTCACCAAAACTGAAAATATTGCCAACCCTCACCCGCTCAACCACTTCCCTCCCACCCACGGGCTAAAAGTCACCCCCAAACTTGCCCCCACCTGCGATTCTGAAAGAAGGGCGAACCACCGGGCAACGGTCGTAATCGCTGAAAATTGGCTTCGCTCCGTAGCCCCTCGAAACGAGGGTTGATCCGAAAAGAGAAACGGGAGCCACGGCCCACGTCGCGGCTCCCGTCATCAAACACGAAAGAAAGGACTTAGTGACTCGCCACCGGTTCACCCAAATGCGCCGGCGACAACTTCGACCGAAAGTTCCCCTCGGCATCCAGGTCCATCGGCCGCGGCTCGGTCATCACTTCGATCTCCTTGCGCCCGGCAATCACCGGCAGCAGGTTCTCCGAAAGCTCCACCAACCCGAGTTCCAAGGTATTCCGGATGCGCCCGATCGTCACTTCCGACAGATCGTGCTTACCCACCGTCGGCATCATGCGTTCCAGGCACTCCACGTCGGTCGGGAAATTCACTGGAGTTCGGATCGCCGCGGGCGTCGATGCCGTCAGCGAATTAATCCGCGTCGGAGTCCAATCAATCTTGGGCAACATCCGGCTGTTCAGAACGTCCGCCATGCCGAGGCCCACCGCGTTGCCATATGTGTTGTCCGAAACGTCGCGCACAAAGATGCGCTGAAAATGCGGCGTATTCGGCCACGGATTATAGGCCCCCTGCACCGAACGGTTGGCGACCTTCGTGTCCATGCCCGCGCCCGAAATGTTCTTGCCGATCTCGTCGAGAATCAAAATGTCGAGGTCGCAGGGCACATGCGCCATCCAGCTCTTCACCAGAGCCAGCAACTCTTCCTCGCGGCTCTCCATGTTCGTCGTCGGCACGGCTTCCAGCTTGGCGGTGTTGTGATACGCATCTTCCAGAATCGCCAACCCGCCCAGGATTCGGCCTGAAGACAGCACCTGCCGGCCAACCGCGCGGATCACATGATCCAGGCCTTTCTTGAAGGCATGCGTGTGATAGTTCTGCGCGCCGGCAAACTTGCCCAGCCCGATGGCCATCATCTTGAACAGGCCGCTCTCAATCGCGCCCGCAAAGTCCGTGTGCCATTTCACCCGGCCGATCAACATCACGCCGTCGCTTTCGAAGGCATTCTTGTCGAGGAAGGATTCAATGCCGTCGGCGGTCTTGCCGACGCTCACCACATCCAGGTGCGAGATCACCGGCACGCCCATCGTCGCTTCGTGAATGCCGTAGTGGGCCAGCACGTCCGCTTGCCCTTCGGCCGTCGCGGCGCCGTGGCTGCCCATGGCCGGGAAGATAAACGGGTTCATCCCGCGCGACTTCCAGTAGTCGACCACCGCTCGCACGATCGTCGAAATGTTCGAGATGCCGCGGCTGCCCACCCCGATCGCGATGCGCGCCCCAGGCTTCAAGCTGGCCCCCAGCGAAGAACCGGAAAGCTCCCGCTGCACCTCAGCGGGGATATCCACAATGCGGCGATCGGGGAAATGTTGTTTAACCAGGACGGTACGCGGTAAAGCCATCGCCGTCATTGTATCTCCACCATCCGCGGTCCGCTACAGAGCGCCAGGAAAGTCACCCGGAACCTGAATGGTACGATGATGGAAACTTGGAGCTAAGCGACAAATACACACGGACCGAGGGGAAAGCTTATCTCACCGGCATTCAAGCGCTCGTGCGCCTGCCCCTCGACCAAATGCGTCTCGACCGTCGCGCCGGCCGCAACACCGGAGCCCTCATCTCGGGCTACGAAGGCTCACCCCTCGGCGGCTACGACCTCGCCCTCGCCAAGGAAAAGAAGCTGCTCGCGCAGCACGAAATTCACCATTGGCCCGCCGTCAATGAAGACCTCGGCGCCACCGCCATCTACGGCTCCCAGATTCTCGAAACCATGGGGCCCGCCCGCGTCGACGGCGTCGCCGGAATCTGGTACGGCAAGGGCCCCGGCGTCGACCGCAGCGGCGACATCTTCCGGCACGCCAATCTGGCGGGCACCAGCAAACTGGGCTGCGCCCTTGTCCTCGCCGGTGACGACCACGCCTCGAAAAGCTCAACCATCCCGCATCAAAGCGACTTCAGCCTGATGAACTGGGCCATGCCCGTCCTGGTGCCCGGCAATCCGCAAGAGATCCTCGACCTCGGCCTCGCTGGCCTCGCCATGTCCCGCTATTCCGGCTCCTGGGTCGGCCTCAAGCTGGTCACCAACGTCTGCGACGGCGGTGCCACCGTCAACCTCGATCTCGACCGGCACGACTTTGTCGTCCCCGACAGCTATCAAAAAAAGAGCGAGACGCGCATGCTCGCCCCCTGGACCATCGCCGCCGAGCAGGAAGCCTTCGGGCCCCGCCTTGAGGCCGCTCGACGCTTCGCCGCCCGCAACGGTCTCAACCGCCTGGAAGGCGCTCCGCGCGCCAAGCTCGGCATCGCCACCGCCGGTAAAGCCTACTACGACCTCATGCAGGCGCTCTCCGACGCCGGCATCGCCGCCCAGCTCGATGCGCTCGGTATCCGCATTGCGAAGTACGGCATGACCTTTCCGCTCGAGAAAACCTTCACCGAAGAGTTCGCCGAAGGCCTCGAAACCATCCTGGTGATCGAAGAGAAACGCGCCTTCCTCGAAACGCAGATTCGCGACGCGCTCTACGATTTCCCCACCCGCCCCAAGGTCATCGGCAAGGTGGATAGCGCCGGAGACACGCTGGTCCCCAACTACAACGAGCTCGACCCGGATATCATCGCCACCGTCCTTGAACGGGTGCTCACGCAGGCCGGCTTGGCGAAACGCGTGAAAGAGTTGCAGCGCCCGGCCACGGGCACGCTCGCCCCGGTGCGTCTTCCGAATTTCTGCTCCGGCTGCCCCCACAACCGCTCAACGCTGCTGATGCCCGGCCAAGCCGCCGGCGGCGGCACCGGTTGCCACGGCATGGGCATCCTGATGCCCGAAACCAATCGTGGCTATGAATATGCCACGCAGATGGGCGGCGAAGGCGTGCCCTGGGTCGGCATGTCCCTCTTCAGCCACCGGGAACACATCTTCCAGAACCTCGGCGACGGCACCTACTTCCATTCCGGATCGCTCGCCATCCAGGCCTGCGTCGCTGCGAACGTCCACATCACGTTCAAGCTGCTCTACAACGGACACGTCGCCATGACCGGTGGCCAGGCCGCCACCGGCGTCCTTCCGGTGCCCGAACTCACCCAGAAACTGGCCGCCGAAGGCGTCAAGAAGATCGTCGTCCTGGTGGAAGACACCAAGCTCTACGCTGGGCAACGCAGCCGGTTCGCCAAAATCGCCGAGGTCCGCGATCGCATCGAGTTCGAAGCCACCATGCTCGAACTGCCCAAGATCGCTGGCGTCACGGTGATGATCTATGACCAGGAGTGCGCTGCCGAAAAGCGCCGTGCGCGCTCGCGCGGGAAGGCCGATGAACCCACCAAACGTCTCATCATCCACCCCGAAGTCTGCGAAGGCTGCGGCGATTGCGTCACTCAATCCAACTGCATGAGCCTGCAGCCGGTGATGACTCCGTTGGGCGAGAAGATGACCATCCACCAGTCGTCCTGCAATAAGGACTACACCTGCGCACTGGGTGATTGCCCGTCGTTTGTCATGGTGGAAGTCAAGCCGGGCACCGGTCTCCCGGTACGCAAGCTACCGGCATTGGCGCATGACGATGTTCCTGAGCCGAAACAACTGCCCAAGGTCGGCCCCGTCGGCTACCGGATCCTCTCTCCCGGCATCGGCGGCACTGGCGTCATCACCATCAACGCGCTGCTGGCCACCGCCGCCACCCTGGACGGCCTCTGCGTCTCCACCCTGGACCAGACTGGCCTCGCCCAGAAGGGCGGCGCCGTCGTGTCACACCTCACCCTCAGCCGCAAAGAATGGCCCGGCGCGAACCGCATCAACACGGCCAACGCCGACCTGATCCTCGGTTTCGACTCCCTCGGTGTGGTCGCCCCGGACAACCTGAAGTGCGCCGACCCCGCCCGCACCGTCGCCGTCATCAACACCGACGTTGTACCGACCGCATCCTCAATTCGCCAGCGTCTCCCCATGCCGGGGCCGCAGCAGAATGTCGATACCGTTGCCCAAGTCACGCGGCGGGACCGCAACGTCTACCTCGATGCGACGCGCGTTGCCGAAGCGCTCTTCAGTAGCCATCTGGCCGTCAATATCTTCCTCCTCGGCGCCGCCTGGCAGGCCGGCCTGCTGCCACTCCCCCTCGAGTCGCTCGAGCAGGCGATCCGGTTGAATGGCGTCGAAGCCGAGCGCAATCTCGAAGCCCTCCTGTGGGGGCGGCTTTACTACACGGACGCCGCCCGCGTCGAGGCAATCGTCAAGCCGAAGAAAGCTACCGACGGCCCGGTGGACTACTTCGCCAAACTCACCGCCTATCAAAGCAAGGCCTACGCCCAGCTCTGGAAGGACTTTGTCGAAGCGCAGCCCGAAGGCATGCGAGAAGTTGTCGGCCGCTATCTCTACAAGGTGATGGCCTACAAGGACGAATACGAAGTCGCCCGCCTGCTCACCGCCCCGGAACTGAATGCCGAGATCGAGAGCACCTTCAGCGATCCCCTATGGCACGGCTACGTACTGCATCCTCCGGTGCTGCGGGCGATGGGCTGGAAGAAGAAGCTCAACCTGGGGCCCTGGGCCGCCGGTTGGATGCGTGTGCTGGCCATGCTGAAGTTCGTGCGCGGTGGTCCGCTGGACGTCTTCGCCTACGCTCAGCACCGCCGCGAAGAACGCGAACTGATCATCTGGTACCGCGCCTGGGTGGAGGAATGCGCCGAACTCTGGCGCCCCGAAACCGAAGCGCCGATCCTCGAACTGCTCGCCATGATGGATCAGGTCCGCGGCTACGGCGATATCAAGAGCGAGAGCATTGCCCGCGTGAAAAAGCAGATCCAGCGGCACTATGAGCTCTTCACCGGCCGCGCCGCGGCCCAGTCTCTCAGCTAGCTATTGGCCATCGGTCTTTGAGCCGCTTAACACTCCGACGAAGCCACCGAGATCGAGGCTCCCCAATCGAGACAGCGCCAGCTTCACGCGCATGCCCAGTCCAGCGCCGAAGCCGAACCATTTGCCGGTGTAAGTCGCCGCGCCGTGGGCCATGTCCACCGGATCCGTCCCCAGGGCCAGTTCCGTGGGCCGTTCGCGCACCAGCACCGGGACATCGTCAGCCAACGCCACTCGCCGTCCGCCGCGCTTCACCTGGTAGAAGAGGTCCAGGTCCGCACCAAACTGCCCGTAACGCTTCTCGTCCAGGTAGTTAATCTGGACGATCGCCTGGCGTCGGATCATGATCGGCGCGCCGGCCGGAAACTCAAGGCCGCTCGCCATCGGCCACTGGCCGCCGCTCACCCGCGCGCTGAGTTCAGCCGGAGACGGCAGTTGGAACGAACGCCCCACCGTTTCCCCGGAGGAGTTGCGCTCCACCGGGCAAACGACCGTGACGTCGCTTTCGGCATCCAGCCGCGCCGTTAAACGCTCCACCGTGTCGGTTTGCACTTCAACGCCCGGAGGCAAAAAGAACAGGAACTCGCCCTTGGCGGTGCGAGTGCCAATGTTGGCGGATTTCGTCCAGCCGAAATTCTTGGGCGTACGCAGCAGCTTGATGGCGGGAAAGTCGGTCTCAATGTCGCGGGTGGAATCGTCGCTGCCGGCATCGACAACGAGCACTTCCAGCATCTCGCGCGGCGTGGACCGCTCCAGTGCCGCTAGCGACTGGCGCAACGCGCCCACCTGATTGTGGGCGATGACGATGACGGAGACCCGCAACGGAACGGGTACCGTTTCGGGCAGCGGGACGGATTCGGGCTTAGGGTGAAGATCAGGCTTGGCCATGCAGGGGTCGAACTCAAGGATACCCCGCGAGCATGCTCTCCGCTGGCTCACCACCCAATAGCCGGGAAATCAGGCCGGCCGTCTGGATCGTTTCAAAGCGCTGGCTCACCACACGCGTCTGCTTGGCACCGGCGGGTTTCCAGAGGAGTGGCACATGCCGGTCCTCCAGCGAATAGCCAATGCGGCGGGCTTGGCGAAAGCCGTGATCGCCCGAAACCAGCACGTTCGTTCCCGTCCAAAGCCCACTCGCTTCCAGCCCCGCGCGGATCTTGCCCAGCATCCGGTCAGCCAACTCAAGGTTCGCCAGATAGCCGCGCTCATCCTGATTTCGCGCGCTTAGATCCCGGCGCACCGGGTTGTAAACATAGGGCGGATGCGGCACCGGCAGATGCAGAAACACCAGATTCAGGTCGCCCCGGCCGGCCAACGCCACCGCCGCCGCCTCCATCTCCAGTACCGTACGCCCATGCGCCTCCACCGTGATGGACTGGCCGAAAATCGAGTACAGGCTGGACTCGAAGAGACTACGCAACTGGCTCCCCACCGCGCCAAACAGGCCCAGCGCGTAGCTATTCCGCTGCAAGTCCATCCGCCAGGACCGGCATTCCGCCAGTGAAGCCCCGTACTTCCGGCAGTACGGCAAAAACCAGCCGACGACGCCCGAACGGATGCCAACGCTTTGGGAGCGCTCAAAGAGATCGCCCAACAGCGCCGGAATCGAGTCCGCCGTGGAGTTCGAGGGACTGAAGGCCTGAGGAAATGCAATGGCCTCGTCGCGCAGAGCGTCAAGGGCGGGCAGCTTCAAGCCGGCCGGCCGCCTTGAAAAGACAATGCGTTCGTCGAATTCATCGAAGATCACCCAAACCACACGCGGCCCGGGCTTGAACTTGCCCGGCTGGGACATGCGCGTGATGGGCTGAGGAGGCGGCGGCAAGGTGGCCCGCCAAGCGGCCTGACCGGCCGTCACGACGACGATCGGACACAAGATCTCCAGCAACGGCGGAGCCCAGCGCAACTGGGTCCGCCAAGCCACCCAGGCCAACGCCAGCGCCGCCACAACTCCGGCCGGCACCAGCCAGCCTTGACGCAGTCCTTGGGCCACCAACCCGGCCATGAAGCTTTTCATCGCAGTGGCATCATGACCAACGGCCATGGTGAGTTCCTTCGCCAGTAACAGCGACCCGCCCACGGCGAGCGCCACGCGGCCGGCGAAGCCTCCCCATCGGGCGATCGCCCAGATGAGGAGGCTCAGCGCCAGCAGATTGAGCAACGCCGCGCCATACCAGATCGGCGGAATTTCTTCGGTCTGCTCGCCGAGTAGTTCCGTCCAGATGCGCACCAGAAAGAGATTTGCCAGTGAAATGGCGGCGAGCGCAGGCCTCACGGATGGATTCGCTTCTCGCACCAGTAGAGATGCCGGCGGCCATCGAGGATCGGCTGCTGGCGGCGAATCTGAAACCGGCGGCCGAGTTCGGCCTCGAAAGCTTCGCGGGTGTCGCCGGTATGCAGGTGGTCCCGGCCACGCAGCAGACGGCGGTAGAAGGGATCCTCGGGGCTGACGTACTCGATGATCAGGGTGCGACGGGTCAGGTCAGCGGCCAGGTCCAGGATCCAACAGAGCGGCACGCGCTCGGTAAGCGTGAGATGGTGCAGCAGCGCCAGCATCAACACGGTGTCGAACTCGCCGGCTGCTCGGTCGAAAAATGCGGTCTGTTCACGATTCCGCCATCCGGTGGGCGGCGTAGGCTGAGCGAGATTCATCACCACCGGCAGGATGTTCAGTCCAGCCCGGTGAGCGTGGCGCCAGATCTCGTTCGCCGCTTGCGGATCGCCTTCGACGGCGACGACTCGCGCGCCCTGTTCGGCCGCCAGTCGCGAGTACTCGCCATCGTTGGCCCCCAGATCGAGCACGTCGCCGGAGCCCTTCATCGCTTCGGCCACAAACACGCGCTTGGCCTCGCGCGCCTCACGGTCGTAGTGGCAAAAGACCTGGTAGCCGCTCCAACTGGTGCCTCGCTCCAGGCCATCCGAAGCCGCTTCCATCGTCCGCCGCAGACGCCGGAACAGACGCCCGAGAATGAAGCGGGCCGTCTCGGAATCGCGCACGGCGGAAGGCCGGTAGGTCTCTTCCTTGGCCTCGTCGCGCATCCATTCAGCCATCGTAATCCAGGAAAACGCCCCTGGACGGAGACGGTCCCTCCAGCCGATCCGCGCGTACATCTCCTCGGTGCGCCAACCTTCGCGCCGTCCGTTAAAGGCCTCATGCACGGCCACGCCCTTCCATTCGTCAAGCCAAAGTGGATAAGCAAAGGTCGACAGGAATTGCGCGAGAGGCCGCCAAAGTGGATCGCATGGATCGCGTTCTTCCACGGAGAGAGCATCGACAAACACTGGCTTGGCGCCGCGGAACAGAATGTTCCAGGGGGTGGCATCCTTCAGCCCGTGTCCCTGGGAGAGCAAAGTCTCGGCCAAACGAAGCGTCAACAGCCCCGCTTCCCGCAGCATGCCTCGCGTCCACTCACTGGGATAGGTAGGAAGCCAAACCCGTTCATGCTCCAGCACCACCGCGCCCTGAGGGGAATGCGTCCGGTCCAGCACCGCCCGCCGTTCGGCGGGCGAAGCCAGCGCGGTGCGGACGAAGTCCCCACCGTCAACCATTTGCTTCCCCATCGGGGTATCGAGGAGAGTTAGGAGCCGTTGAGCGGCTTCCGGTTTAGATACACGGAAGATCGGTCTAGCAGCCGATCCAGCAACCACGAAACCTTCGGGGTCGCGAAACGAAACTTGCGCCATAGCCTACTGATTGCGCTTGAACACGCGGGCGAGGATGCGGCGCGTGGTGAACAAGAATCCAATCGAAACGGCCATAACTGACTGCCAGACCAGCATTCCGGTTCCGGGGTCCGTGTAGGCCATCATCACGGTCGGGCTGCCAGCCACCATGAGGGTCACTCCAAGGGCACGTATCATGACAAAGATCTCCTGAACAAGGTCGCGGTATGGGCTGCAATACAGTCCGTACTCGCTTTGTTTGACTATAGTTAAGCACGGCTGCACATCAAAATGCTGCCAAGTTCTTAACACTAAGAGAGAGTAGTCGCGCCTCTCAGGTGGCCCGGCTAGGGCGATTTTGCCGAACAATAGAACAGTCAGCTCAATTTAATGTCGCATAAGTAAACATGCTTCATTTTGCTACGCGATTTGGGCGGTCTTTACAAAACTTTGGAGAGTCTTATCCACCCGGCGTGACACGCTGAGGCATGAAACCGTTTGTGCCCCTCTCGCTGGTGTTTACCCTGATCGCAGCGGACGTTTGGGACAAAAAGCCCTTTACAGATTGGTCCACGAAGGAAGTCGAGCGGGTGCTGACGGCTTCGCCATGGTCGCGGGAAACAACTGCGACCATGGCGGGAGGCGGAATGGGAGGCCCAGGCGGTGGGGGTGGTGGACGCGGAGGCCGGGGTGGCGGCGGTGGCATGCGCGGAGGTGGTGGCGGCGGGGCGGATGTGGACGCTAGCTCGGGCGGCGGTGGCGGCATGGGCGGTGGCGGTGGCATGGGTGGCGGAGGGGGTATGGGCGGCGGCGGTGGCATGGGTGGGGGCATGGGCGGCCCGCCGCAAACCGTCGTGCTGATCCGTTGGCAAAGCGCTCTCCCCGTAAAGCAAGCCCTACTGCGCAATAAGTTCGGCAACGAAGCCGCCACAGCCGCCGACGCGAAAACGGTTTTGGCCAACGAAGAGCCGTACTACGTCATCGTGGTGGAGAAACTGCCCCTCATGGGTGCGGGGCGTCCGGGGTCCGCCAGCAAAGGTTCGGAAAGCAAAGGCGGCCGGGATCCAGAACGGATGCTGCAGGTGATGGCCCGCTCCACGTCGTTGCTGCGCAAAGGCAAAGAACCGATCAAGCCCGAAGACGTGAAGATGGCCACGCTCGAGAAGACGATGACCCTCTTCTTCTTATTCCCACGCTCCGAGGCGATCACGCTCGACGACAAGGAAGTGGAGTTTGCGACGAAGTTGGGGCCGCTCGAGATCAAGCGCAAGTTCAAGCTCCAGGACATGCTGTTCGCCGGCAAACTGGAGTTGTAAAGTGAAGCGTGCTGTTTCTCTCGCTCCTGTTCCTCGCCCAGGATGGGCCGTTCGACGCGCTCGCGCGTGAAGCCTTTGCCCGCCACCAGCAGGAGGTCGCCGCGCTCTCGACGCCCGCCCAGGTGCGAGCCCGGCAGCAACATGTACGGGACTCCGTCCTGCGCGCCTTGGGCGGTCTGCCGGCCGTAAAGACGCCGCTCAACCCACGCATCACCGGCACCCTCAACCGCGACGGCTATCGCGTCGAAAAACTGATCTTCGAGAGCCTGCCGCGCTTCTACGTCACGGCGAACGTCTACGTGCCGAACGGCCCTGGGCCTTTCCCGGCGGTCCTCGGCGTCGCCGGCCATTCCAGCAGCGGCAAAGCCATCGCCATCTATCAGCGCGCCTGGATCGGCATGGCCAAACGAGGCATTCTCGTCCTGGCTATCGATCCGCCGGGGCAAGGCGAGCGCCAAGAGTACTTCGATGCCGACTACGGCCGCTCGCTGGTGGGCGTCGGTACCAGTGAGCACATCATGAGCGGCACCCAGTGCTTTCTGGCCGGCAGCAATGTCGCGCGCTACGAGGTGTGGGACGGCATCCGCGCCATTGACTATCTGTTAACCCGCCCGGAAGTAGACCGCAATCGCCTCGGCGTCACCGGCAACTCCGGGGGCGGCACGCAGTCCGCCTATCTGATGGCGTTGGAACCCCGGCTGACCGCCGCCGCGCCGTCCTGCTACCTCACCAGTTGGGATGAGCTCTGGAAGAATCCAGGCCCCCAGGACGCGGAACAGAACTTCGCGGGCTTCCTTGCCGACGGCCTCGACTTCTCTGACTTCCTGCTCGCCTTCGCTCCGCGGCCCGTAAAAATGCATGCCGCCATCCGCGACTTCTTCCCGATCGCCGGCGCGCGCAAGGCTTTCGCCGAAGCCGGGCGCGCCTACCGCATTCTGGACGTGCCCGATCGCGTCGGCTTTTTCGAGTTCGACGATACCCACGGCTGGAGTCTGCCGCGCCGCGAGAGCACTTACGCCTGGTTCGACCAGTTCCTGCTGGGCAAGCCCCCGGCTGCCTCCGCGCCGGAACCGGCCTTCAACACGGAACACGAACGCGACCTGGAAGCGACCCCCACCGGCCAGGTGAAGACGTCGCTGGGCGGCGAAACCGTTCAGTCGATCAACGCCCGCGAGGCCGCAACGAAGTACGCCCGGCGGTCCGCCCTGCGCGCCACTACCCGGCAGCAATTGGCGGAGATCGTCCAGAGGCGGATCGTCGTGCAGCGAGTAGCCGCCGGGCAGCTTCCGGCCCTATGGGTCGGCTTGGACAATGAGGGCCGCCGGCCCGCGATCCTTTATCTTGATCCGGCCGCGCGCCAGCAGCCCAACGACGAAATGAAGGCCATGGCCGCCGCCGGCTACATCGTCACCGCGCCGAAGCTCACCGGTTGGCCGGAAGAGGCGTCGCCCCGGCAATACAACCCACAATGGCAGAACGCCATGCGGGCGCTGCTGCTGGGCCGCACCATGACGGGCACCCAAACGGCGGACGCCCTGGAAGCGCTACGGGCCCTCAAGCAGCATCCACGGGTGGATCCGGCGCGGGTGTCCATCATCGGACGCGGGCATGGTGGAGTGATCGCTCTGCATACCGCCCTGCTGGAACCGGTGGAACGGGTGGCGATGGAGGGTAGCATCACCTCCTACATGGACGTCATTCGGGCGAAGGTCCACGAAGGGCTCGCCAGCCTGATCATCCCCGGCGTGATCGAAGACTATGACCTGCCCGACCTGGAACGCTTCGTGAAACCGATCGTCATCCAGCCGCGCGCCCCCTCCGGCGGACGCCCGCTGACGGGGACTGGCCGGCCGCGGCGCGAAGGCGCACCGTGGGCCGAGGTCTATCGCGAGTGGGTATCGGCTCCGCGATAAGATACTCGCGACATGTTACTCGCCACCTTGTTGACCGCTACCGTCCTGGCCGCCGCTCCCTATCAGGTAACGCCGGACATCGAGTTCGCCGCGCCCGGAGGCGAAAGCCTGAAGCTCGACGCTCACATTCCCGAAGGGCCCGGACCCTTTCCGGCGGTGATTCTGGTACACGGCGGCGGTTGGACCGCGGGACACAAGACCGTCAACTTCGTGCACGCCTTGTTCCCTGTGCTCGACCAAACCGGCATGGCCTGGTTCACCATCGACTATCGCCTGGCACCGAAGCACCCCTACCCGGCCGCGCGCCTGGACGTCGAATCGGCCATTCGCTTTGTGAAGCAGAACGCCAAAAAGTACAAGGTGAATCCGAACAAGATCGCGCTCATGGGTGAATCCGCCGGAGCGCATCTGGTGAATCTGGTGGGCGCCAAAAACGACCTCGGCGTCGCCGCCGTGGTGAGCTTCTACGGACCGATCGACATGGTGCGCTTCGCCCAAAGCCGTTTCGAGCACAAGCCAATGACCGAGGGGATGAAGACCTTCTTCCAGATCGACGGCTATAACGAAGCCGCTAAGCCCAAACTCCGCGCCGCCTCACCGGATACCTACGTCAACCGAAAGACACCGCCGTTCCTCATCGTGCATGGCACCAAGGACGAGCAAGTGCCCTATGAGCAGGGCACCCTGCATGTGGAGATGTTCAAGAAGCGGGGCATCCCGGTGGAAATCATCACCGTTCAGGACGGCGTCCACGGTGTGATGAATTGGGAAAAGGACCAGCGCTTCCACACCTACAAACAACCGGTGATCGACTGGCTACGCAAGACACTTTGATGGCACACTGGAAGTATTCCAATCTTTGCCACACCCGCTTACAAAAGGCTCCGCTGGGCCGGCCTCGCTGAAGGCGTCTCGTTCCTGGTGTTGCTGGGCATTGCCATGCCCTTGAAGTACGTCGCCGGGCAACCGGAAGCCGTGCGCGTCGTGGGCAGTTTGCATGGACTGCTCTTCGTCGTCTATGTACTAATGGTGCTGCTGGCGGCCCGCCGCTTCAGTTGGCGTCCGGCTTTGATTTTGATGGCCCTGGCCGCGGCGGTACTCCCGTTCGGCCCCTTTTGGTTCGACGCCAAACTCCGCCGCGAACATCGCCAATAGGCCCTATTCCGCTGGCTTTCTGGGCTGAGCCGGCTTGCGCGGCGCGAACATATTCTTGTCGACGTCCTTCGCGTCCCACACCACAGTCCCGAATCCGATCATCATCTCTTCCCAGCTCTGGTCGCCGTAGCGGACTTCGGCCTTCGGATCCGGGTTGAACTTGTTGTTCGGCGAATTGTCGAAGTGGGCGATCACGTTGATCACCGTACCGGCGGGCAGCACTTTGGGCTGGGCGAGTACGTAAGTGTGCTGCCAGTTGAAGTCGTAGCGCGGAACGTTCAGCAGCACTTCGGTTTCGCCAGTGGGGTAGGTGGCTTCGTAGCGGAAGTCCTTGCCGCGCAAGTGCATGTGCGGGGTCAGGTTCACCAGCGTCATTTCGTTGGGCACCTCCCAGCGGGCCTTCACTTCGTGGCTGTCCGCGCCGGGCGGGATGGCGAATTCATGGTTGTCCACCCCGATGGTGGCCATCACCTCTTTGGGGGGCTCCTTGGCGAAGACGATACCGACCTTCGTCAGGTCAGTGGCGGGTTCGCCGTTAGTGGTGTAGTGCATCTCGAACACCAGGTCCGAGCCGGCCTTAATGCGCAGCGCACGGCCAGGTGTACCAGGGATCGCCGGGACGCCGGGAGCATAGGCGGCCAGCCAGTAACGAGCACCGCCATCGCTCTTCGCCACTTTGACGATCGGCTGATTCATGGGCTCGGCCCGCAGCCATTTGCTCTTGGGATCGCGTACATAGGCAATCACGTGATGGACGACGGCACGGTTGCCGGGACGCACTTCCGCCGTGCTAATCCAACGGTCCTCGGTAAAGTTCAGCGGCAGAATGAAGCGGGTGTACTCGACTGTACCCTTGGCGGGGACCTCATAGGCCTTGGGCATCGCGACCACCAGGTCCGGCTGACCGACGTTCCAGCCTTCGACAAACTGACGGGCGGCAGGCGCCTGCTTCGGGTCGCCGGCGGGCGCCTTGGCCGCCACCCAGGCCAGCAGCGTACTCTTCTCGTCCTCGGTGAGGCGCGGATCATTCTGAAACTTGCCGTGGACACCGTCGGCGCCCCAGGGCGGCATCTTCTTACTCAACACCGCCTGGCGAATGGCCGCCGCATAGGGCCGGGTCCCTTCATAAGTCAGAAACGACATCGGCGCCGCTTCGCCCGGGCGATGGCAGCCCTGGCACTTACTCTGCAGCACCGGCAGGACGTCTTTGTAAAAGGTGGGACGCGCGGGAGCCGCACCGAGAATCATTGCCGAATAGATGGTCGTCAACACCAGAAGCCGCATACTGTCAGAATAGCGCCGCTGGCGCCGGCCCAAACTCCGCTGTACAATCAGGGGCGCTTGAGATACTTCAAACTGATTTCACTGCTCGCCGGCGCGACCCTGGGCTGGGCCCAGGAAGAAAGCTCGCTGACGATGACCAATCCGTTCAATACTCCCGCCGACCGCGAGAACGGCGCGCGCATCTTTCTGTCGCAGTGCGCCAGTTGCCATGGCCGTGACGGCCGCGGCGGACAAGGCACTCCGGACTTCACCACCGGCCAGTTCCGCCGGGCCTCCTCCGACGAAGGCCTCTTCGCCATCATCAACAAAGGCGTGCCCGGCACCACGATGCCGGCCTTCGGGTTGAACGCGCGGGAGACCTGGTCCACTTTGGCTTACATCCGCTCGTTCAGCGCGGGCCGCGCTACGGCTACCGCCGTCAAAGGCGATTCGGCGCGCGGGGCGGCGCTCTTTCGCAGCGAGGGCTGCGCCCGCTGCCACGTCGACGGTACCGCGCCGGACTTGGCCGGCATCGGCAAGTTTCAGTCGGTGGGCGAGATCCGCCGTTCGATTGTGGATCCGCAGGCGGACGTGCCGCCACAGTATTTCCGGATTCGCGCCACCACCAAAGCGGGCGCCACGCTCACCGGCACCCGCCTCAACGAAGATACTTACAGCGTCCAGTACCGCGATTCGAGCGGGCTGAAGTCCGTCATGAAGTCGGCGTTGTCCACTTACGAGATTGTCCGAACTTCGCCGATGCCGGCCACCAAGCTGACCGACGCGCAGGTCGATGACTTAGTGGCGTTCCTGATGACCGGAGGCTCGCGATGATCCGCATTTACTTACTCGTGGCCGCAGGCTTGCTGGCCCAGAAACCGGGCGAATGGACGATGTACCACGGCTCGCATCAAAGCACGCACTATAGCGAACTGAATCAGATTACGCCGGCCAACGTCAAAGGGCTTGAGCTGGGCTGGGTCTTCCAGGCGCGCTCCCTCGAAAAGTTCGAAGCCACGCCGCTGGTCATCGATGGCGTGATGTACATCACCGAAGCGCCGAACAACGTCGTCGCCTTGGACCCGGCCACCGGCCGCCCCTTCTGGATCTACGAGCACAAACTGCCCGACGTCACCTTCCCCTGCTGCGGCAAGATCAACCGCGGTGTGGCCTACCATGACGGCACCATCTTTCATGGCACCCACGACGCCAAGATGATCGCCCTTGATGCGCGCACCGGCCGCAAGAAGTGGGAGACGACTCTCGCCGACCATCAGGAAGGCTACGTCTTCACCCACGCGCCGATGGTGGTGAAGGACAAAGTGCTGATCGGCTCGGCGGGTGGCGAACTCGGCATTCGCGGCTTCCTGGCGGCGCTCGACATCAAAACCGGCCGCGAACTCTGGCGCTTCCAGACCATCCCCGGTCCGGGCGAGAAGGGCAACGAAACCTGGGCCGGCGACAGTTGGAAACACGGCGGTGGACCCATCTGGCTCACCGGCTCCTATGACCCGGAACTCAACCTCACCTACTGGGGCACCGGCAATCCGGGACCCGACTGGAATCCCACCGTGCGCGCCGGCGACAACCTGTATTCCGATAGCGTCATCGCCATCGACCCCGACACCGGCAAGCTGAAGTGGCACTTCCAATTCACGCCGCACGACCAATGGGACTTCGATGCCGTCCAGACTGCCGTGCTGGTGGATCGCGAGTGGCAGGGCCGCCAGCGTAAGTTAATGTACTGGGCGAATCGCAATGGCTTCTTCTACGTCTTTGACCGCGCAACCGGCGAGTTTCTGCGCGGCACGGCCTTCGTCAAGCTCGATTGGGCTTCGGGTCTTGACGACAAAGGCCGCCCCATTCTGAATCCGGGGCGCGGCCCCAGTAAGCAGGGCACTAAGACCTACCCCGGCGTGCAGGGCGGCACCAATTGGTATGCGCCTTCATACAGCCCGCGCACCGGCCTCTTTTACCTAACCGCCTGGGAAAACTATCACAGCACTTACTTCACCTGGAATCAGGACTATGAGAAAGGCAAGTGGTACGCCGGCGGCGGCGTGAAGGCGCCTGTACCGCCGACACGCCGCGAGCCGATGATGAAGCGCGGTACCGAAGACGGCTACGCCGCGGTTCGAGCTCTGGATCCGGTGACGGGAAAGAAGGTCTGGGACTTCCCGATGTCCGATATGAGCGAAAGCGGCCTGCTCACCACCGCCACCGACATCCTGTTTAGCGGCAACCGCGAAGGACACTTCTTCGCGTTGGACGCCAAGACCGGTAAGCTGCTGTGGAACAAATACCTCGGCGGCCAAGTGATTGCGTCGCCGATTACCTACCTGGTGGATGGCCGCCAGCATGTGGCCATCGCCGTGGGTTCCGCACTGTTCACCTTCCGCCTCCCGGAACCGTAAATCTTGATACTTTCTTGATGGCGTAGCCTCACGTCTTTGCAAGACCTTAATGCTTGCCTCTCTACGCTGGAGGCATGGATATCGGCTCTATCGCCATCGTGGCGTTGCTGTTTGCACTCACCTACCAGTGCATTCGGGTAGCGGGGAGGCCGCAATGAACCTCCTCTATCTGACAGGCGGCATCGTTGCCGTTCTGCTGCTGCTCTATCTTTTTGTGGCCCTGCTGCTCCCGGAGAAATTCTAATGAGCGGCAACGACCTTACTCAACTTGGCTTCTATCTCCTCGTCCTCCTGCTGTGCGTGAAGCCCTTGGGCAACTACATGGCCAGCGTACTGGAAGGCCGCCGGACCAGCACCTTGGAGCGCGGGCTCTACCGCCTTGCCGGGGTGAATCCGGACCAGGGCATGACCTGGAAGGTCTATGCGGCGGCGTTTCTCGCCTTCAATGCCTTGGGCGTTTTGGCCGTCTATTCGATTCTCCGATTGCAGCATCTGCTCCCGCTGAATCCCCAGGGCTTTGGCGCGCTGGAGCCGCACACGGCCCTCAACATCGCCATCAGCTTCGCGACGAATACGAACTGGCAGAACTACGGCGGCGAATCCACACTGAGCTACTTCACGCAGATGGTGGGTCTGACTGTGCAGAACTTCGTCTCCGCCGCCTCCGGCCTCGCCGTCGTGGCCGCCTTGGCGCGCGGGCTGGCCTCGAAAAACAGCGAATCGATCGGCAACTTCTGGGCGGATCTGGTCCGCGGCACTTTGTACATCCTGCTGCCGCTTTCCGCAATTCTCGCGATCTTCCTGGTCTCGCAAGGCGTCATCCAGAACCTGGACGGCTACGTGCCGGTGGCCGATTCGAAACGGGTACTGCCAATGGGCCCCGCGGCGTCGCAGGTAGCAATCAAACAGTTGGGGACCAACGGAGGCGGCTTCTTCAACGTCAACTCGGCGCATCCCTTCGAGAATCCGACGGCGCTTTCGAACTTCTTTCAAGTGCTTTCCATCCTGCTGATCCCGGCCGCGCTCTGCGTCACCTTCGGCAGAATGGTGAACGACAACCGGCAGGGCTGGGCACTGCTGGCCGCCATGGTGCTGATTTTCGTCCCACTGCTGCTGATTGAAGCGCAAGTAGAGGTCGGCAACATGGAGGGTAAAGAGGTCCGCTTCGGCACCACGAACTCGGCGCTGTGGGCCGTAGCCACCACCGCCGCCTCCAATGGCTCAGTAAACGCCATGCACGACTCCTTCACCCCCATCGGCGGACTGATTCCGATGTTCCTGATGCAGTTGGGCGAAGTGGTGTTTGGCGGTGTGGGCTCCGGCCTCTACGGCATGGTCGTCTTCGCGATCATCGCCGTGTTCCTGGCTGGCCTGATGGTGGGCCGGACTCCGGAGTATCTCGGCAAGAAAATCGAAGCATTCGAGATGAAGATGGCCTCGATTGCCATTCTGGTACCGCCGGTGTGCGTGTTACTCGGCACCGCGATCTCCGTCGTCACGCCGATGGGCCTGAGCGGTCTGCAGGACCGCGGCGCGCATGGCTTCAGCGAGATTCTCTATGCCTTCTCTTCCATGGGCAACAACAACGGCAGCGCCTTCGGCGGCTACGGAGCGAACAATCCATTGGTGAACCTGACGGGCGGCGTCGCGATGTTCTTCGCACGCTACTGGGTGGCTTGGCCGGTGCTGGCGATCGCTGGATCGCTGGCGCGCAAGAAGACGGTGCCGGTGGGGCCCGGCACCTTGCCGACCCACACCCCATTATTTGTCGGCCTGTTAGTCGGCGCAGTTCTGATTGTCGGCGTGCTGGCCTTTATCCCGGCACTGGCTTTAGGTCCGATTGTGGAGGCATTGCAGTGAGTAAAACAATGAGCAAAAGTGCACGGTTCGATCCGCACATCGTGCGCGGCGCTTTGATGGATTCCGTTCGCAAGCTGGATCCGCGGCATCAGGCCAAGAATCCCGTCATGTTTGTCGTCCTCGTGGGCAGCGTCTTCACCACCGTACTGGGCCTGCAAGCGCTCACCGGGCGGGGCGAAGCGCCTGCGCCCTTCATCCTGGGCATCAGCCTGTGGCTCTGGTTCACGGTGCTGTTTGGCAACTTCGCCGAAGCGATGGCCGAAGGCCGGGGCAAAGCGCAAGCCGACACGCTACGCAAGAGCCGCCGCGACGTGAATGCCAAAAGGCTGGACGAACCGCGATACGGCAGTTCCTACACCACGGTCTCCGGCGCCCTGCTGCACAAAGGCGACGTGGTCGTCGTGGAAACCGGCGAGTTCATTCCAATGGACGGCGAGATCATCGAAGGCGCGGCCTCCGTCGACGAGAGCGCGATCACCGGCGAGAGCGCCCCGGTGATTCGCGAAAGCGGCGGCGACCGCTCCAGTGTCACCGGCGGCACGCGCGTCCTCTCTGACTGGCTGGTGATCCGCGTCACCGCCGAAGCCGGCGAGAGCTTCCTCGAACGCATGATCGCGATGGTGGAAGGCGCGAAACGTCAAAAGACGCCAAACGAAATCGCGCTCAATATCCTGCTGGCCGCGCTGACGATCGTCTTTCTGATGGCGACCGCGACATTGCTGCCGTTCTCGATCTTTGCCGTCAATGAGGCGGGCAAGGGGCAACCCGTCACGGTCACCGTGCTGGTGGCTTTGTTGGTCTGCCTGATTCCCACCACCATCGGCGCGCTGCTTTCGGCGATCGGTATCGCCGGGATGGACCGTATGCTGCAGGCCAACGTGCTCGCCATGTCCGGCCGCGCCGTGGAGGCCGCGGGCGATGTCGACGTCTTGCTACTCGATAAGACCGGCACCATCACGCTCGGCAACCGCCAGGCGACAGCCTTCGTGCCGGCCGACGGCGTGAGTGAAACTCAACTCGCCGACGCGGCGCAACTGGCGTCACTGGCGGATGAAACACCGGAGGGGCGCAGCGTCGTCATCCTCGCCAAGGAGAAGTTCCAGATTCGCGAGCGCGATCTACACCAACTCGGCGCGCACTTTGTGCCGTTTACCGCGCGCACCCGCATGAGCGGCGTCGACCTCGATGGCCGACAGATCCGCAAAGGCGCAGCCGACTCCATCGAGGCCTACGTCACTTCGCTCGGCGGTAGCTTTCCCACTGGCGTCCGCCAGGCCGTGGAGAGCATCGCCCGCCAGGGCGGCACCCCGCTCGTGGTGGCGGAAGGTAACCGGGTGCTCGGCGTCATTCACTTGAAGGACATCGTCAAGGGCGGCATCAAGGAGCGCTTCGCCGAACTGCGCCGCGCCGGCATCAAGACCATCATGATCACCGGCGACAATCCGCTCACCGCCGCGGCGATTGCGGCCGAAGCCGGCGTCGATGACTTTCTCGCCGAAGCGACGCCAGAACGCAAGCTCCAACTGATTCGCGAACGTCAGGCCGAAGGCCGCCTGGTCGCCATGACCGGGGACGGCACCAATGACGCACCCGCGCTCGCCCAAGCCGATGTCGCCGTCGCCATGAACACCGGCACACAAGCGGCAAAAGAAGCGGGCAACATGGTGGACCTCGATTCGAACCCCACCAAGCTCATTGAAATCGTCCAGATCGGCAAGCAAATGCTGATGACCCGTGGCGCCCTCACCACTTTCTCCACCGCCAACGACGTCGCCAAATACTTCGCCATCATCCCGGCGGCCTTCGCCACCACCTATCCGCAACTCAGCGCGCTGAACGTCATGCACCTGGCGTCGCCGGAAAGCGCGATTCTGTCGGCGGTGATCTTCAACGCCCTCATCATCGTCGCGCTGATCCCGCTGGCCCTGCGTGGCATTCAGTACCGGCCCGTGTCAGCGGCAGATCTCCTGCAAAGGCACTTGCTCATCTACGGAGCGGGTGGCGTCCTGCTGCCGTTCGCGGGGATCAAAGTGATCGACATGATTCTGGCTGGATTGGGATGGGTATAACCATGATTCGTGCAGCACTGACTACGTTCCTGACGCTCACCGTACTCACTGGAGTGATTTATCCGCTGGCGATCACCGGCATCGCCAAACTCGTCTTCCCTGCGCAAGCAACGGGCAGCTTGATCGTGGAAAACGGAAAAGTGAGGGGCTCCAACCTGATCGGCCAGAGCTTCGAAGATCCGAAGTACTTCTGGTCTCGCCTCTCGGCCACCAGCCTTGAGCCTTACAACCCGGCCTCCTCTTCAGGCTCCAACTACGGGCCGCACCATCCGGACCTGAAGAAGGCGATGGAGGCCCGGCGGGCCGCACTGCAAGCTCTCGATCCCCGCAACCCTCCGCCCATTGACTTACTCACGGCCTCCGCCAGTGGGCTCGATCCGCACATCACCCCGGCCGCCGCCGCCTACCAGGCGGCCCGCGTGGCCCGAGTTAGAAACCTGAGCCTTGACCGCGTCTATCAGTTGATCGCCGAGCACTCCACTGGCCGCGCTTGGGGCATTCTCGGCGAACCCGCCGTCAACGTCGTGCAACTCAACCGGGCCCTCGACCGCTAACCTGAAAGCAGATGCCGCGGCCCAATCCAGATGAATTGCTCGAGCGCGTCGCGGCGGAGGACCGCAAGCAGAAACGCGGCCGTCTGAAGGTCTTCTTCGGCTCTTCCCCCGGCGTCGGCAAGACGTTTGCGATGTTAGAAGCCGCGCGGCGTCAACGCGAAGCGGGCCTCGAGGTACTGGTCGGGCTAGTAGAAACGCATCGCCGCGCCGAAACCAATGCCTTGCTGGACGGTCTCGACATCCTGCCCCGGCGTCAAATCACCCACCGCGGCATCACCCTGGATGAGTTCGACCTCGATGGAGCACTGGCCCGCCGCCCCGATCTGCTGCTGGTGGACGAGCTTGCCCACACCAACGCCCCCGGCTCGCGCCACGTCAAGCGTTGGCAGGACGTGCTGGAACTGGTGGAAGCCGGCATCAACGTCTACACCACGCTCAACGTGCAGCATCTCGACAGCCTCAACGACATCGTGGCCCAGGTGACCGGTGTCACCGTGCGCGAGACCTTGCCGGACTCCGTGCTTGATCAAGCCGACGAGATCGAACTCGTTGACCTGCCAGTCGAGGAACTGCTGCAACGTCTGGAGGAAGGCAAAGTCTACATTCCCGATCAGGCGCAGCGAGCGCGCCAAAGCTTCTTCCGCGCCGGCAATCTGAATGCGTTGCGCGAGATGGCCCTCCGCCGCACCGCCGATCGCGTGGATGCGCAAATGCGCAGCTACCGGGCAAACCATTCCATCGAATCCACCTGGCCCGTCATGGAGCGGCTGCTGGTTTGTATCGGGCCGAGTCCGTTTTCCGCCAAACTAATTCGCGCAGCGAAGCGCATGGCGGACCGTCTACACGCCGAGTGGATCGTCGCCTTTGTGGAGACTCCGGCCTACGCCAACCTACCCGACGAGCGGCGTACGAGTCTGCTCGCCTCACTGCGGTTGGCCGAGCAGCTCGGGGCGAAAACCGTGAACCTCGTCGGCCCGCGCGTAGCCCCCGCTCTTCTGCAATACGCCCGCTCAAAGAATGTCTCCAAGATCGTCATCGGCAAACAGGCGGGCCCCTTGTGGCGACGACTGTGGCGCGGCTCCGTGCTCGACGATCTCATCGAACTCAGCGGTGAAGTGGAGATTTACGCGATCTCCGGTGAGCCCGGCGCGCCCGAACCAGCGGGCGCACCAGCAGAAAGCATCAATCCGTCTTGGCAGGACTGGGCTTGGGCCACCGCCGCGGTCGCCCTGTCCAGTGCGGTGGCGCTCCTCTTGCGCCCCTGGCTCGCGCCCACCAATCTCGCCATGCTTTTCCTGCTGGGCATCGTCACCGTTGCGATGCGCTCCCGGCGTCGCGTTGCCTTCTACGCCGCGTTCCTCAGCGTCGCGGCCTTTGACTTCTTCTGCGTCCCGCCCTACCTCACTTTCTCCGTGACGGACTACGAGTACGTCGTCACATTTCTGGTGATGCTCGCCGTGGGGCTGATCATCAGCGGACTCACGGTCCGCATTCGTCAGCAAGCCGAGCACGCCGTCGAGCGTGAGGCCCAAACTCAGGCGCTCTACCAGCTCACGCGCGAACTGGCCGGTGAAACCCGCCAGTTCGACGTTGCCCGCCTGGCTGGAAACATCACCCGCGAGATCTTCGGCGGACAAGTGGTGATCTTCCTGCCGGGCGAAGACGGCAAGATCTCTTTCCGCCGCCGCACCACCGACCACCTGCCCGTACCATTGAGCGAAGAGGGCATCGCGCAATGGGTGTTTGACCACGCTCAGAAAGCAG
The DNA here is from genome assembly GCA_022843605.1 of Bryobacter sp. Lineage (GTDB taxonomy): Bacteria > Acidobacteriota > Terriglobia > Bryobacterales > Bryobacteraceae > JALHNI01. The sequence continues at coordinate 33,749 of JALHNI010000003.1, read as the reverse complement.
GCAAAGGCCTGGACACGCTGCCCGGCGCGACGGCGATCTACCTGCCTCTGGGCCAGCCGCGCAAGGTGTTCGGCGTGATGGCCGTACTACCCGCACGCGCCAACACCCCGGAGCGTTTGCACTTGCTCGACGTCTTCGCCAGCCAAACCACCTTGGCTTTGGAGCGTGCCGCCGCAGCAGCGGCCGCAGCCGACACGGCAGTGAAGATGGAAAGCGAACAGATGCGCAACTCGCTGCTTTCGGCCGTCTCGCATGACCTGCGAACCCCGCTCGCCTCCATCACCGGCGCCGCCACCAGTTTATTGACCCGCGGTGAGCACTTCGATGCCGCCACCCGGCTAGGCTTACTCGAAAGCATCGCCGAGGAAGCGACGCGCTTGGGCCGGCTGGTCAACAATCTGCTCGAAATGACGAAGCTTGATGCCGGCGCGGAGGTGAAACGCGAGTGGCATCCGCTAGAGGAGATCGTCGGCGCAGCGCTCACCCGCCTGGAGCCAATCCTGGCCGGCCGCGAAGTCACCACCAGCCTCCCCCTCGACTTGCCGATGCTCTCCGTCGATGATGTACTACTCGAACAAGTGCTGATCAACCTACTGGAGAATGCCGTGAAGTACACGCCGGCTGGAACGCCGATCGAGATCGCGGCGCTCCGCGACGGTGAGCAGGTCTCCGTCGAAGTGCGTGACCGTGGCCCGGGCCTGCCTCCCGGTCAGGAGAACCGCATCTTCGAGAAATTCTTCCGCGGCTCGGAACAGAGCGGACGCGGTGCCGGACTCGGCTTGGCCATCTGCCGCGCGATCGTCAACGGCCACGGCGGCCGCATCGAAGCCCTGCAACGTTCCGGCGGCGGCGCCGTGATCCGCGTACACCTGCCGATCGGTGGAACGCCTCCCCGGATGCCCGGCCTTGCATAACGCCCCACAAATCCTCCTGATTGAGGACGACCCGCAGATTCGCCGTTTTCTGCGCGCATCGCTCACCGCCGACGACTACCGCCTGTACGAGGCCGAAACTGCAAAGGACGGCTTGGCTCAGGCCGCCGCCCGTCAACCGGACCTCATCGTGCTCGACCTCGGCCTGCCCGACGCCGATGGCCTGGAGGTCATCCGGCAGGTGCGTTCCTGGTCCCAACTGCCGATCATCGTGCTCTCCGCGCGCGGGCAGGAGCGCAACAAGATTGAGGCCCTCGACGCCGGCGCCGACGATTTCGTCGGCAAGCCGTTTGCCGTGGGCGAACTGATCGCCCGGATTCGCGCCGCCCTCCGCCGGTCAGCCGTGGTGAAGAGCGGAGCGGAGGGCAGCATCTTCCGCGCCGGCCGCATCGACGTCGATCTCGACAAGCGCCTCGTCCTGGTGGGAGGCGAGGAGGTACACCTGACGCCAATTGAGTTCAAACTGCTGCGCACGTTGATTCGCCACACCGGCCGCGTCATCACCCAGCGCCAGTTGCTCGGCGAAGTGTGGGGCCCCAACCATACGGAGCAAGCCCAGTATTTGCGTGTTTACATGGCGCAATTGCGGCGAAAGCTGGAACAGGATCCGGCCCGGCCCAAGCATCTTCTCACCGAGCCCGGCGTCGGATATCGGCTGGTGGCCGAGTGACTTCCACTAAGCCCTAAGTAGAGGTAGACTCAGAGTACTAGCTCGATAGGCAATAAATTCCGGAACAATTCAGGTAATCCTGAGTCCGGCGGAGGTCGATATATGGAGCGTATGCAGGACCGGCGCACCAAACCCCGAATGCTTTGCGCGGATCTGGTAGATGTCGAATACCAGGACCAAGCAGGCAAAGAACAACAGATCACCGCGAATCTGGACGACATCTCCACCAACGGAGTCTGCCTCCAGACCGAGGAGCCCATTGAGATCGGCACCCGCTTGCAGATCAAGCACAGCCGTGGCCAGTTCGCCGGCGACGTCCGCTACTGCAAGTTCATCACAGACGCTGGATACTTCCTCGGCGTTGAATTCGTCGGCGACTGCCAATGGACCCGCAAGCAATTTAAGCCCATGCACCTGTTGGACCCTCGCCGCCTCGTCGAGCGCAGCCTGGAACGCGCCACCAAAGACGCCGGCTGAGCCAAAGAAGCATGCGGAGTATGTCACAGTTGTAACTTGCCTGAACTCGTTTGGTGGAAGTGGCTCCTGGGTGCATTCTGCGCCTTTAACATCGGTCTCGCCAAGACCGGTATGCCCGGTTTGGGCATTATGGCCGTTCCCCTCTTCGTGCTCACCGTCGGCGATGCCCGCCTCTCCGCCGGTTGGCTCTTGCCCGTTCTCCTCACCGCTGACCTCTTCGCGATTATTTACTACCGCCGCCACGCCGCCGCCAACCGCCTCTTTACCCTGCTCCCCTGGGTAGTGATCGGCTTAGCCGCCGGCGCCTATGCCCTCGGTTATCCCGAACAACTGCTGCGGACGCTGGTCGGCTTTATCCTCCTCGGCATGCTGCTGCTGTTCCTCTGGCGCAAACGCAAGAAGACGCTTCCCTCTGACGTGCATCGCCCCGAAGCCCGCTGGCATGCCGGCGTCTACGGTGTGGCCGCCGGCTTCTCCACCATGGTCGCCAACGCCGCCGGACCCGTCATGAACGTCTACCTCCTCAGCCGCCGCCTGCCGCGCGAGGAATTCGTCGCCACCGGCGCCTGGTTCTTCTTTTGTGTCAATGCCGCCAAGATCCCCGTCTACCACTATCACGGCCTCTTCAGTTGGAAATCCCTTGCCTTTGACGCCGCGCTCGCCCCCGCCACCATTGCCGGCGCCCTGCTCGGCCGGCGGCTGCTGCATGTCCTGCCCGAAGTCTGGTTTGAACGCATCGCCCTCACCCTGGCCTTCCTGGGGACGGTGTTGCTGTTTCTGCCAAAATAAGGGTACATTCGAGACAACATGGCGCGTAGCGTAAACAAAGTAATTCTGATCGGCAATTTGGGGAAGGACGCGGAGACCAAGTTCACCGCCGGTGGTACCCCCGTCACCAAGTTCACTCTGGCCACTCAACGGCGCTGGAAGGATCAATCCTCCGGCGACTGGAAGGAAGAGACCGAGTGGCACAACATCACGCTCTGGAAGCAGGAAAATGTCGCGCCTTACCTCACCAAAGGTAAGCAAGTCTACGTGGAAGGGCGACTGCGCACCAGTTCCTATGAGGACAAAGAGGGCCAGAAGCGCAGCTACACCGAAGTGGTTTGCGAAGAGCTGATGCTGCTGAACTCCGGCGGCGGTCGCGGCGGCGGCGAAGAGGGCGGCGGCGGTTACGAACGCCCCAGCGGCGGCGGCGCCCCGGTCTCCATGCCGCGCAGCGCCCAGCGCACCCAGCCTCCGGCCGCCCCCGCTTTCGACCCCGGCATCTCCGACGACGACGTCCCCTTCTAAAAGTTTACCCGGCCCGCAGCACGACGGCCGTCAGGTCATCGTGCTGCGGCGCACCTCCCACAAACCGGTCGACATCAGACACAATGGCAGCCAAGCTTTCTGCCGCCCCCAGTTCGCCCATCCCCAGAGCAAGTTCCGCTAACCGCGCCTCCCCGTACTCCTCGCCGCTCGCATCCCGCGCCTCTGTGATCCCGTCGGTGTAAAGAATCAGCCGGTCATCGGCCTCCAGCGTCAGCTCCGCCTGTTCGTACTTCGCCCTGCGAGTCAGCCCCAACGCCACGCCCGCCGGCCGAATCCACTCCACCTGTCCTTGGCGAATCAGCAGGCTCGCATTGTGCCCGGCCGAGCACAGACGCGCCCGGCGCGTAGTGTGGTCATAGAGTACATACACGAACGTGGCGAAGCGATTCTTCGGCGTCGCGTCGTACACCAAAGTGTTCAGCTTCGCCATCAGTTCGCGTAGATCACTCACGCCTCCAGCGGTGAGCCCGCGCAAAGACGCCTGCAGACTGGCCATCAGTAACGCCGCCGGCACACCCTTCCCCGCAATGTCGCCCAGCGCAAACCCCACCTCTCCGCTTGGCGTCTGCAAGTAGTCGAAGTAATCGCCGCCGATCGTCAACGCCGGGCGGCAGTGGCCCGCGTAGTCGAGACCCGGCACCCGCGGACCCTCCCGCGGCAGCAGCCGCTCCTGTACTTCGCGCGCAATCTCAATCTCCCGGTGGATTCGTTCCCGCTGCGCCGCTTCCTGGGCTACCGCCGCCGTTAGACGGCTATTCTCGAGCGCCAGCCCCGTATGCACCGCCACTGACTCCAGCAAACGCAAGTCCGTCGGCGAGTAAGGCTCCTCTGACTGCTTGGGACCCAGACTCAGAATACCCAGCAACCGCTCCTGCGCCATCAGCGGCAGCAGCACCTCGGCATTCAGCGCCTCTAGCGCGGCGAATTCGCGCGCATCCGCAATCCGGCGAAGCTGGGCAATGTTCTGCGCGCCCTGGTTCAGCCTCGCGACCACGGCCCCGGCGGCCGGGAGAGCGGCATCGGCGGCGCAACCAATCGAGTGCGCGGCCACGAAGTGGCCATTCACCGGCGCCAGGCCGGCGACACAAGAAACATGCAGCGCCTCGGAGATGCGTACGGCTACGGTCTCCAGCACCTGCCGCGTATCGACGAGGCGGACCACGTCCGTGTGGAGTTTGTTCAGCAACCGTTCCGTATCCACCGCCTCGCGGAAGAAGCGGCGATCCACCCAGGCCAACACCGGGACGAAAGCTCGCGAGAGCAGAAACGCCGCGCCAATCGCCACCGAAAAGCGCGTCAGTCGCTGCGGCGTATTCAGGCTGGCGTCGCTGCCGATGCGGAAAGCATAGAAAAGCAGCGTCGCTATAATCACCATCCGGATCGCCTTCACGCCGCGCGTCGCCACGGCGTACTGCAACCCCTGCCGCAGCACGACGCCCACGTCGAAAGCACGCTCCACCAGCACGACATAGGCCAGCGTCAGCGGCAGGAACCCGAACATGAGAAGGCCGGGAATCAGAATCGGTTCGGGGATATCGTCGAGGATCTTCTGCGCCAGGAAGGTGTACAGCACCATGAGCGCGATCGGCAGAAGGCCGAGGTTGAGGCCCGTGAGGAAGAGGCGCAGACGCCGGCGCTGATCGGGATTCCGCTCACGGAAGAATCGATGAAAAAGCGTCGCGAAGCTGAAGCCAATCGGGCCCATCAACAAAATGCTGAAGACGCTGTATTCGTTTAGCCAGCTGAAAACCGGGCCCCAGGGCAGCGGTGCCGGACTGAACGCGCGCAAACCGCCGGAGACGGCATTCAGCAGAGCGAGGACAAAAGCTGGCACGATGAAGATCACCCGGACCACGCGAAACGTTAGGGCGCGCTCGCGGGCGTCGGGGAAGTCGACGCAGAACCAGAGCCAGGCCGAAGGCCAGAAGAGGCTGACAAAGGACTCCAGGGCAAAGGCAAGCGCACGCATCTCGTAGGACCAGCCCCAGCGCATCCAGCTGTTGGAGTGCACGAACTGCGACCAGCCGAGCAGCGTCAACAGCAACAGCCAAGCCCTCAGTTCGGCGGGGCGGCACCACGCGACGAAGAAGCCGAGCAGGACGCAAAGGCCAGGAATCAGGATATTGAGAGAGATGACGAGCAGGACGCTCCAGAAACCAGAGCGCTCTTCATTGCGCGTGACGGTGAAAGGAACCAGCACCCTCTCGGCTCCCCGCGCCAGCGTGAGTGTCACGGGGCCGACGGGCGCTACCATCAATCGGCGGTAGAGCGTATGACGGTCAGCGACCGCTTCGCCGCCAAAGGCCACGACCCGGTCGGTTGCCTGGGCAGCGGCGCCGATCAGCTTGGCACCTGGTTCGCCGAGTTCCAGCGAGCCATTGACGGCGTCAATCAAATTGGCGGCGTTGACGGGCTGCACCAGGACCGAGACCGTCGAAGTCGCCCAGCGCACCTGTACCGCCGCGACGGCGACGAAAAGTATCACGAGGATCGCGCGACGGAGGTCAGGCATCGGTTCCGCTATTATCCGACGCAGGCTGTTACAATGCTAGTAGCAGGCTTCTGGCCTGTTTTTTGATTTTTCCCCATAAATAAGATTGCCCCGAAGTGAGAATGATTTAGAGCCATGGCGCTGATTGAAGGTTGTCAACACGAGTTAGAGTTCACCATCCCGGCTCACGAGGTGGAGAAAGAAAGCGAACGGATCGCCCAAGGCTACACGCAAAAAGTGCGTTTGCCCGGCTTCCGGCCCGGCAAAGCGCCCATGGGCATTGTGCGGCAGAAGTTTGCCGGTGAGATCCGTCAGGAAACCCTGGAGACGCTGATTCCGAAGGTGCTGCAGGAACGCTTCAAAGCCGACCAGATTCAGGTGGTCGGCCGCCCGGACATCGTCGACCTGAAATACCTCGACGGCATGGACGTGGCCTTTAAAGCCCGCTTCGAAGTCGTACCGGAGTTCGAACTCGGCGAGTACCGCAATCTCGAAGTGATCTACAACGAGCCCGTCATCGCTGACGAAGAGCTCGATGCCCGCATCGCCGAAATCCGTGAGGACAAAGCCCAGTTCGTCAACGAAGATCCTCGCCCGGCCAAAGCCGGCGACTTCGCCGTCGTCGACCTCGAAAGCATTTCCGGCGTCGACGGCGAACCCGTCAGCACCAAGGACCTCCAGCTCGAAATCGGTGCCGAAAGCACCATGGCCGAGTTCACCGCCGGCATCACGGGCTTGGAGCCCGGCGCCACGACCGAAGTCACCGTCGACTATCCCGAAGACTATTCCCACGAAAAGCTGGCTGGCAAGAAAGTCGCCTTCCGCATCACCCTCAACCAGCTGCGGCGCAAGGAATTGCCCGAGCTGAACGACGATTTCGCCAAGGACCTGGGCGACTTCCAGACCTTCGATGAACTCAAGAGTGCCGTCCGCACCCAACTCCTCCGCGGCAAAGAAACCAGCGCCCAGGAAGGCTCCAAGCGCCTCCTGCTCGACAAACTCGTGGACGCCCATCCCTTCGCCGTACCCCAGGCCTGGGTGGACCGCCAGATTCAGATCGACGTCGAAAACTATCTGCAGATGGTCCAGCAAAACGGCGGTGACCCCAGCCAGATGAATCTGGATTGGGAGAAGATCCGCGAAGCCCGCAAAGAGACCGCCGCGCGCCAGGTGAAGGCCAGCGTCCTGATGGACCGCATCGCCAAAGCCGAAACCATCGACGCGACGCAGGAAGATCTCGACCGCGAGATTCAGCGCGTGGCCCGCGAACGCCGTGAGCCCCCCATCGCCGTCCGCCAGCGCTGGGAAAAGGACGGCATCATGCAGAACGTGGCCAGCCAGATCCGCGACTGGAAGACCCGCAATTTCCTCTTCGACAATGCCCGGAAAGTGGCGGGCGAAATGCCGGCTGACCCGGCCGAAGTCGCCGAGCCGACTGAGGCGGAGGCATAAGCCGCCTCGCTCCACTGTTGTTCCTGTTGGCGGCGTTGCTGCAAGCGGCGCCGTCAATCTCTGTCCGCTCTGTTTCCCATTCCTGCGTCGTTTGCACGGCAAGAGCCGCCCGCCAGCCGCAACCCTCCTTGCCGGCGCCGCAGATTTCGCCTGTACCCTCCAAACCCTTCCTCCTCCCCGTCCCGCCTCCTTCATCTGCCCACGGTTTTCCCGGCTTCTCCCAGCCCCACCACCAGCGCCCTCCCCCGCTCTAGAACGCTTCGCCCGTTCCTGAGAGCCAAGAGAGGACATTCCCATGCAGGATACTTTTTCGCGTGCCGTGGAAGCCGCGCGGTCGACGTTGGGGCTCACCCTGTTCCCCACCCAGATTCGTTGCGCGCAGGCGCTACTCGAAGGGCGCATTGTCGAAATGCAGACCGGCGAAGGGAAGACTCTCGCGGCGATGCCTGCCGCCGCCGTTCTGGCCCAGGATGGCCACGGCGTCCACGTCCTCACCGCAAACGACTACCTGGCCCAGCGCGACGCCGAATGGATGGGCCCCGCTTACCGCCATCTGGGCCTCCGCGCCGCCTGGATCCGCCAGTCCAGCACCGAACAGGAGCGGCGCGAGGCCTACGCCGCTGACATCACCTACCTTGCCGCTACCGAAGCCGGCTTCGACCATCTGCGCGACTGCCGCGCCCTCACCCGCGCCGAACGCGTGCAGCGCACCCTGCACGCCGCCCTCATCGATGAAGCCGATTCCATCCTGATCGACGAAGCGCGCATCCCACTTGTGCTGGCCGGTGAAACCGCCGGCGTGGCCGAACGAGCCACCCAGGCGGCCCGCGCGGTTCAGCGGCTTCAGCCCCATCTGCACTTCACCCTCAACACCGTTCAGCCCGACGTCCAACTCACTGACCTCGGCCTGCACGAAATCGAGCGGTCGCTCGGCAACATCTACGACAATCTGCCCCTCCTCACCGCCGTCTATCACGCCATCCACGCCCGCTACCTGCTCGCCCGGGACTCTGACTATCTGGTGCAGGACGGCCGCGTGATTCCGGTGGACGAGTTCAAAGGCCGCCTCGCCCAGGAACGCCGCTGGCCGGCTGGAATCCATGCGGCCCTCGAAGAAAAAGAAGGGCTCGCCATCCGCGATCCCGGGCGCGTACTCTCGTCCATCACCCTACAAAACTACGTCTTGCAGTATCAGCACCTCAGCGGCATGACCGGGACGGCCGTCACCCAGGCCCTGGAGTTCAGGAGCCTCTACGAACTGGATCTCGAAACGCTGCCCACCCACCGTCCGATGATCAGGCAGGATCTGCCGGACCGCCTCTTCGAAACCAAAGCCGCCAAGCTGCAGGCGGTCGTCGAGGAGATCCATCGCCTGCATGCTTCAGGCCGGCCCGTCCTGGTCGGTACCGACTCCGTTGAAGCCTCCGAGCAACTCAGCGCCGCCCTCGCCGGCCTGCCGCATCAGGTGCTCAACGCCCGGCACGAAGCCACTGAAGCCTCGCTCATCGCTCGCGCCGGCCAGCGCGGCGCGGTCACCGTCTCCACCAACATGGCCGGCCGCGGCGTCGACATCCTCCTCGGCGAAGGCGTCCCCGCACTCGGCGGCTTGCATGTCATCGGCACCAGCCGGCACGCCAGCCGCCGCATCGATCACCAGTTGCGCGGAAGGGCCGGCCGCCAGGGAGACCCCGGTAGTTCCCAGTTCTTCGTCTCCCTTGAAGACGATCTCGTCCGCCGCTTTCGCGAGGACGGCGAACCCATCCGCACCGTCGCCGACATCGGCATGTTGCAGCGCCGCGCCGAAGGACAGCACCTGGACGCGCGCCTTTTTCTGGACAAATACGAGCGCGTACTCGAAGGTCAGCGCCACGCGGTGCTGGCCCAGCGCGACTCGCTCATTGATGCGCCGGAGCACCTCGGCCGCCTCGCCGCCGTCGATGAAGCCTGGGCCTGCTACCTCGAAGAAATCGCCGAGCTCAAAACCGGCTTTGCGTGGCTCAATCTCGGTGGACGCGATCCCCTCAGCGAATACCTCCGCACCATCGATCACCTGTTCACCTCGCTCTGGGATCAGGTGGAACTGGAAGCCGGTAACGACGAGCCCGCTCGCCGCGGCGCCACCTGGACCTACCTCACCACCGACCAGCCCTTCGGCACCGGCATGGAACGCATCATGAAAGGCCTCGCGCGCAAAGCAAAATCGCGGCAACTTTGGGGCTAACCCTAACGCACCCGATAAATCTGCACTTCGGCCCGCCGCCGCCCTGGCCAGCGAATGGCCGACGTAGAGGACTCGAATACCGGCTCCGCAAACGGCACGGGATCCAGGTCCACACAAGGCGTCAACGGATTCTCGCTCACCACTTCACACCCCGCGCACTGGCTCGCTGCCTGTGCTTCAGCCAAGGAATCGAACTGGCCCCGCCGCCGCTGCACTCGATCGCCCTGCGCCTCAATCACCGCAAACTTTCCCGTCTGCGACGCCGGCAGCCCCTGTCCGCCACTCAGATACAGCCGCACTAACATCGTCCGAAAGTAACTCGCCCGGAAAAACACTCGGCTCGGCTGGCCCGGCTCGACATAGGGCAGCATGTAGTCACTCACTCGGGCAGACTTCGTGTAAGCAAACAGATTCGCAAAATAGCCGCGAAATGCCCTCTCGTCGCCCAAAAACGGCAAGCGATGATCGACGACGATGTACCCCACGCGCGCCTCCGCCAACTCGTAGAGCGCCGGCAGTTCCGCCGTAGCCAGAAAGAACTTCGCCGCCGGCTCAACGTTGCCCTGCGTGGGATTGGTCACCGGCACCCGGCGTCCCACCGCCGTAATCCAATAGCCGTAGTCCCACCAACCCAGGACGCTATAAGTAGCCGACTGCCTGGGCCAAGCTTGGAAAGCCTTTGGATCCCCAAATGGCTCCGGCGTTCGCTCGCGCAGATACTGCAACGCCTCGCGCCAATCCGGTGTCACCTGTCCCAGAAAGTCCCTCTGGTCGGTCACCGCCTGAATCGCGTTCGGCACGATCAGGAATGCTGCCAGCGCCAACGCGGCCCAGGAACGAGCGCGCAGTTGGCTCATCAGATACCCGGAAAGCAACGCCGCGCTCACCCCGAAGTAGTAAGTCATCCGCGCCTGCGTCATGGCCATCACAAAGAAGGTGGCCGCCCACAACAGAAACAGTAAATGGCGGCCGGTGGGGCGGCGCCAGGCTGACTCCGCCAGCAACGGCAGAGCGGCAATCGCACCCACTAACGCACCGCCAAACTCGCGCCACGGATACTCCAGCGAAAAGAAGCCCTTCATCCGCGTAAGTGACTGTAACTCACCCACCGTCCCCGCCAAGGGGCCCGCCGCGGTCATGCGGCCCACCACCGCGAAGATCGACTCCTCTCCGGAAAGCACTGCCGAGAGAGCCGCGAGTGTCACCGCTCCTCCGGTTGCCGAGATCCCCAGAAAGGTGAGCGTCGGCCGTGCCTGCCGCTGGCACCACGCCGCGAATACCGGCAACAGCCACAGTCCGGCAGCCGCCAGCACGACGGCGGCCAGCGAATAGCGCATCAGGTAGACACGTACCTGCCAGTAAGTGAAAGGAGCCGCGATCAGGCAGGCCAGCGCGAAGTTACGCGACTCCGGCACGTCGCCGCATGCCGCCTGCAGCCAGTACCAGAAGGTAATGATCGCCACGACGAATGCGCCGCCAGGGAAAGTCAGTAAGTACGCGGTGAGCGCCGCGCCCAATTTCCACGGGGAACTCCGCGGCTCGCGCGTCAGCAGCCACAACAATACCGACGTCAGCAACGCTTCCATCACATGATGGTCAGTAAAGCCAAGGCTGCCCGTATTCAGAAAGTGTCCCGGCAGGGTCGCCACCACCGCGGCCGCCCATAAGCCCGCGCTGCTGCTGAATATTGCCCGGCCGCAAAGAAACGTCACCGGCACCAGCAGGACGCCCAGCACCGCCGGATACCAGGCGGCGAGTTGATGAATCGCCTCGGGTGAGAGCCTCGCCGCCCAAGCCAGTGCCGCCGGCAAGGCATCGTAGAAAATACCGGTATCCACTGGTTGCCCGCCATCGATCCGCCCGTACGGATCCAGCGTCATCCGGAACGGAAAGTTGCGCGCCATGTGCTCGATCACCCGCACATGCCACCACGCATCGCTCTCGATAAAGTTCACCAACCCCGGCTCGCCGAACACCCGCGAATAGAGATTGCCGGTCCGCAGCCACAAGGCCACCAGACTCAGCGCACTTACCACCAGCCACGGGTTCATCCAGCAATCCGGAATTCGTAACGGCGGTCAAGCCAGCTATAAATGGCCAGCAATCCCAGGATCACCAGCGGCCCTTCGAGCGGTGCAATGGCGTGGATGGTGCGGGGACCCCACGTCGCGTCGAAAAACCAGAATCCCATAGGCGTCTGTCGGCTCAACGCAAACCAATAATCGGTGCGCTGCTTGTCCTCATACACCACCGCGTTATTCGTCAGCAACATCAGCGCGCCCACCGTCACCACCAGCCCCAGCAGCAGGATCCCTGGCTTCCAGTACCAGCCCGCTCGCAGACGCGGCCGGGCATCCAGCCAAAGTACGCAAAGCAACATGCCGATCGCGCCCCCCAAAAAGTCCAGCACGACATCGTTGAAGTCATAAGGATTGCCCCAGGTGGGATGGATCACAGCGTACTGGTATGCTTCGTCGAGTCCGCCCAGCAAAGTCACCCAACTCAGCGTCTCCGTCACCGTCAGCGTGAGCGCCATCAGCACGAAGCCGGTGAGCGCGTATTGGGGAAAATGCGCCAATTCAGAATTGTTCACCGACAGAAAACGCCAGCTTAGCAACACCAGAATCAGCGTCAGCACCCCGTAAGTCACCAGGCCGCCCCGGGCCGGATGCCGCGGCAACCGGCGGGCGAACACGAAACCGGCCAGCACCAGAGCGCTCAGCGCCAGCGACGCCATCATCAGGTAAAAAGTCCCGATCCCGAGCGGCTTCACCACGGCAATCGCCAGCCAGTCCTGTACCTTCTCGTGCGGCAAAGTCACCGCGATCGAGTACAGCAGCACCGCGAAGCCTGTCAGCCAGGGGTACTTTTGAAGAAGAGACAGGGCGGGCATTGAAGCCTGATTATGCCACGGCGATCAACGAACAGCCGGATTAGCCTGGATCAACGGGTTCTGGCTACCGCTCCAGAACAGGCACAGCGCATAGTAGACGTACCAAACGGGGAACACCGGCAAGCACAGAAGCTCCAGCTGCGGACCGTTGAACAGCATCCGCGCGTACCAGACTAAAGCGACTCCCCCAGCCACAGCGACGGCATGCAGCAAGAGCCTCGATCCTGGAAGAAACAGCGAGACGATCATCGCCACGAACAGCACTGTCAGCCCCACCTGCGGCATCGTAACCATAAAGCCCTGCGGATCCGTCGGCGCGGTTCCCTTGGTGAAACCGGAACCGAACAGCGTCGCTACATAACCCAACACCCCGACGCCCTCCTTCATCAGGTTCACCGCACTATGGAGGAAGACGATCAGCATCAGCACGGTGAGGCCGCAAGTCAGCAGGATTCCGGAGAGGATGCGAAGCAGGAGGAAGAGAATCGGCATTTGGCTTTCATCTACTATGACTGGTAAGCATGCAACGCCGCGACTTCCTTTTGGCTCCCCTGGCCCAGGCCACCCCGAGTATCCTCGTCCATGAACATGTGATGGTGGATTTCGTGGGCGCCGCGGCCATCCGGCCGGGCCGCTACCAACCCGACGAAGTGGCCGCCATTGCCCTGCCCCACCTCAAGGCGCTCCACGCTCTGGGCTGCCGGCGATTGCTCGAGTGCACCCCCAACTTCCTCGGCCGCGATCCCCTACTCCTGCAACGGCTGGCCCGCGACTCCGGCCTCGAACTCTGGACCAATACCGGCCTCTACGGCGCCGGCGACTTCAAATACCTGCCCGACTTTGCCCGCCGGGAGTCCGCCAGCGAACTCGCCGCCCGCTGGATCGCCGAAGCGCGCGGCGGCATCGACGGCGTCCGCCCGCGCTTCATCAAAATCGGCGTCAACCGCGGTCCGTTGCATCCGCTCGATCGCAAACTGGTAGAGGCGGCCGTGCTCACCTCCCGCGCCACCGGCCTCACCATCGCGGTACACACCGGCAACGGCGCCGCCGCGCTCGAACAACTTTCCATCCTGCGGACGATGCGCCATTCGCCGGCCAAGTGGGTCTGGGTGCATGCGCAAAGTGAACGCGACCATGCCATCCATCAGCGAGTGGCGGAAAGCGGCGGCTGGGTGGAGTTCGATGGCATCAGCCCGGGCTCGCTTCAGTGGCACCTCGACTGCATCCGCTTCATGGCGGAACACAAAATGCTCCACCGCACGCTCATTTCGCACGACGCCGGCTGGTATCACGTCGGCGAACCGCGCGGTGGCGACTATCGCGGCTACACCTGCCTCTATACCGACTTGCTGCCCAAGCTTGATGCCGCCACCCGCACCCAATTGCTCTGGACCAATCCCCGCCGCGCCTTCGGCCGCTAGCGGCCCACCTCGCTCAACCGCACCAGATCCTCAAAACCCGAGATCTTGCCCCGAGCCTGCGCGGCAATCAGTTCTTCCACCGGTTGCAGCAACTGCGCGCTATAACTCCCTTCCGGTGCAAGGCCGCGGGCATAGAGCCCAAAGCAACTGCGAATGATGACGGTCCCCGGAGTATGCGGCAAGGCCAGCAGATTGCCCGCAAAACGACCGAAATCTCCACGGCTGCGGAAGAGATATTGCTCGACGTTCGACGCGTAGAAAGCCGACAGCGTCAATTGATTGGCCTTCGCATAAACCGCGATTCGCCGCAACGCCTGCGGGCCCGCCAGGTTGCCAACCACCGGGATGATGCGCCCGGCGGCCTGCATCTTCCTCACTGTCTGATAGCGCTCGTCCGACGCCAGGTAGCTCGCGTATTGGCCACCGGCGTCCCGCCCTAGAATCAGCTCACGCAGCCGCGGATAGTAGTCCTGCTGCCGGCGGCCGTGCGTCTCAAACTTCAAGTTCAGCCCTGCGGACGCAAACCGCTCGTGGATCCGCCGGATCACCTGCAAGTCGTCCTTCGAGAGATCTACTCCATAAGTCAGCACCCGCTCACGCACCGCGGTGGCCGCCGCGTCAAAACGTTCGCGAGGCGCGGGCGCCTTGTCGATCGCCTCCACCAGCTTCTCGATGCTCTCGATCTCCCGGGCCGGGCACGTCCGCGCCAGCCACAGGCACAGATACTCGGTCCTCGTCCGGGCCATTTCAAAGAGCGCGCGAAACATCAGATGCCCCAGCAGGTTGTCCCGCCGGATGTCCACCAGGAACGCGATCGCCGGCCGGATCTGCGCGATATAGGAGAAGTTCTGGTCCGGACCGACGCCGATGTAGAGGCCACCCGTCACCCCTTGCCGCTTCATCGGGCCCGTTACATGCAGAAACGTTCGCTCGTTCGAAATCAGATTGTCGGTATCAAAGAAACCGCTGGGCTCAGAGAACTCAGCGATGGTCGCCGCAAAGGGCGGCGGAGCCGGCTGAGCCGCAACGGAGCAACTCACTAGGGCAACCATCAGGAGCCGCATCATGGCTGCCATCCTATCAGGCGACATCGGGCTTCAGGAACTTCAATGGCCGCCCCAGACTCTCGGCTACCGCTTCAGCCGCCAGATAGCCGCTGCGCACCGCGCCTTCCATCGTGGCGGGCCATCCCGAACGCGTCCAGTCGCCCGCCAGAAACAGATTCTCGAAGTGGGTCTTTGCCGGCGGACGCTTCGCTTCCAGGCCCGGGCACGCCGAAAACGTCGCCCGCACCTCCTTCACCACATGCGCCTTCACGAGTTGCGCCTCGTGCACGGTCGGCAAGAATTCCGCAAGCTCGCGCAAAGTGAGCGCGATCACGTCGCCCCGCGCCATCTCCGTCAAGCTGCGCGACGCCGATACCACCACCTGCAGATAGCGGCCCTCATCCTTGTTGAAGAACCATTGAATCGTCCGGTCCAACAGAGTGCCATGCGGCAACTGCGTCACCGGACGATCGAACCACAGGTGAATGCCCGTAATCGGCGAGTGCGTAAACGCCGTCCAGTCGATGGGCAATGGCGGCAGCAGTGGCTGCGCCTTCTCAAACGGCAGCGCGCTCACGTACGCATCGGCCGTCTGCAGTTCGCCCCCGGCCACGATGCCACTGATGCGGGCCCCGTCGAATCTCACCGCTTCCACCGGCGTCCGTCCCCGCAAGCGCACCTGGGGATAGCGTTCCCAGCGCGCCTGCCCGTAAAGCTCCGCCAGCGGCACCGCGGGGATGCCCATCTCGTAGAAGTCCGGCCCCGCCAGAAAACCGAGCCAGAAGACCTGAAATCCATGCGCCGCCGACATCAGGTGCAGCTCTTCGTTGATCGCACTCACCAATACCTGCCGCCAAAACCGCTCGATCACCCTCGGCGGCTGGTGATTTTGCTCAAGCCACGCCTGCATCGTGATGGCATCCAAGTCAGTCCGAGTCAGCCGCTGCTGCCGCATGGCCAACAATCCTCGGCCCAGAGCGAACTTCTCACCCCAGGTCAGCCAGGTCGCCCTCGAAAACGCGCTCGCAAAGTGCAGCGGCGGCGGCAACCAGCCGGCATAAAGGCGGGAAGTTCGCCCGCCGGGCTCAATAAAGTCGATGTTGCGGTGAAACTCGATCTCGCCGGCCGCCCCCAGACGTTCGTAGAAATCCATCAGATTCACGCAGCAACGCAACAGGATGTGCTGGCAGTTGTCGATCGTCTCTTCGGCAATCGCGTAGGAGGTCGCCCGCCCGCCGAAATAGGGGCGCGCTTCGAAGAGATCCACATCGTAGCCGGCCCCGCCCAAGGCTGCCGCAGCCGCCAAACCGGCCAGGCCACCCCCCAGAATCGCTACCTTTCCAACTGACTGAGGAGCGATCGGATGGGCCACCTTTTGATTATTGCGCGAGAATAGAGGTTCATGATTGCACGCGCGCTGTTGAGCGTTACTGACAAAACCGGCCTGGTCGATTTCGCCCGGGCCCTCCACCAATTCGGCGTGGAACTCGTCTCCACCGGCGGCACCGCCAAAGCTATCGCCACCGCCGGCATCCCGGTCCGCGATGTCAGCGAAGTCACCGGCTTCCCCGAAATGATGGACGGCCGCCTCAAGACCATTCATCCGCGGATCGCCGGTGGCATGCTCGCGCGCCGCGATCAGCCCGCCCATCTGGCCGCGATGCGGGAACACGGCATTCCCCCCATTGACCTCGTCTGCGTCAACCTCTACGAGTTCGAGAAAGTGGCCGCCCAGACCGGCGTCACCGTTGAGCAGTTAATCGAGAACATCGACATCGGCGGACCCACCATGATCCGCGCCGCCGCCAAAAACTACGAAAGCGTCGGCGTCGTCACCTCTCCCGCCGACTATGACGAAACCATCCGCCTCCTGCGCGAGCACGGCGAGTTGCCACCCGCCTATCGCTGGGAACTGGCCCGCAAGGCCTTCGCCCGCACCGCCGCCTATGACCGTGCGATTACCGCTCGCCTCGCCCAAATCGACGCGCCTCCTGCCACGCTGCCCGCCACGCTCGACTTGCAAGTCCCCAAGGCTTTCGACCTACGCTACGGCGAAAATCCACACCAGTCCGCCGCGCTTTACTCCACCCGCGCCACCGGCATCGCCGGCGCGGAACAGTTGCAGGGCAAGGAGCTTTCCTACAACAACCTGGTCGACCTCGACGCCGCCTGGCAGTTGATCAACGAGTTCACCGAACTGCCCGCCTGCGCCATCATCAAGCACACCAACCCCTGCGGCTGCGCCGAAGCCAACACCCTGGTGGAAGCCTACGCCCTCGCTCTTGAAGCCGACCCCATCTCGGCCTTCGGCGGCGTGCTCGCTTTCAACCGCCCCCTGGACGCTGCCACGGCCACCGAAGTCGCCAAGCTCTTCACCGAAGCCATCGCCGCCCCGGGCTACCGCGACGAGGCCCTGCAGATCCTGGCCGCCAAAAAGAACCTGCGCGTCCTCCGCGTCGCCACCACCGACCTCGCGGAACCAGTCGTCAAGAGCATCTCCGGCGGCTACCTCGTCCAAACGGCTGACCGTGCCCAACTCGCCGACGCCCGCGTCGTCACCGAGCGCCAGCCAACGCCCGAAGAATGGCACGCCCTGCGCTTCGGCTGGAAAGTCGTAAAGCACCTCAAGTCCAACGCCATCCTTTACGCGCGGCCCGGCCAGGCTGTCAGCGCCGGCGCCGGACAGATGAGCCGCGTCGATTCCGTCAAGGTCGGCGCCATGAAGTCGCACCTGCCGCTCACCGGTTCTGTCGTAGCTTCCGACGCCTTCTTCCCCTTCCCCGATGGCCTGGAAGAAGCCGCCAAGCATGGCATCACCGCCGCCATTCAGCCCGGCGGCTCCGTCAAGGATCCCGATGTGATTGCCGCCGCCAATCGCTTAGGATTGGCCATGGTGTTCACGGGCGTACGGCACTTCCGGCACTAACGCATCCGCCACTACCGGATATAGACGAATTCGTTCAGGTTCAGCAGCACGTGCGCGAAGCCTTCCAGCGTGCCCGTCTTCAGATAATCGGCCGCCAGGCGGCGTTCCTCCGCGCGCGGAGGCCGTCCCAAAGCGACTCGGTAAGCATTCTCGATCTGCCGGTCCGCGTCCAAAGCGCCTTCCCGCAAGCGGGCGGCGAACATCCGGGATTGCCCCAGCACAAAGTCGTTATTCATCAGCGTGAGTGCCTGCGTCGGCACGGTGGATACCATCCGGCCGGCGCAAGTCAGATTCTGGTCCGGCAGGTCAAACACCTCGAACATCGGAAACGGCAGTCCACGTTTACGATACACATAAACGCTTCGCCGGTAAGTCTCCGCCTCCGGCTGTTGCTTCCAAATGCCATTCTTCATTTGGGCCAACACCTCCGGGGCCAACGGCGGAAACACCGCCGGACCGTACAGTTGCCGATTCAGCGCCCCGCTGACCGCCAGCATCTGGTCCCGTACCGCTTCCGCCTCCAGCCGATGCGCCCGATACCGCCACAAGAGTAAGTTCGCCGGATCCGCGGCTAAGTTCCGCGGATTCTCATCCTGCGACGATCGCTGATAAGCTTCCGAAGTCAGAATCAACTTATGCAGCCGTTTGAAACTCCAGCCCGTCTCGCGAAATTCCGTGGCGAGATAGTCGAGTAACTCTGGATGCGTCGGGAGGTCTCCCATCTTGCCGACGTTGTCGAGCGAAGCGAACAAGCCTCGTCCGAAGTGGTGATGCCACACGCGGTTCACGATCACCCGCGCAGTTAAAGGGTTCTCGGCCGAGACCAGCCAATCCGCCAGCGCCAGGCGCCGCCCCGAAGTCCGCCCATGCGCGGGCGGCCGCGCAACCGGCGTCTCCACCGTCGACGCGACGGTGACGAAACCCGGCTTCATCTCAGAGCCCTTGTTAGCGATATCGCCGCGATGCAGGAAGTAAGAAGGCGGCGCCTGATACCGCCCGGCACCCTGATGCAGAAAGCTGCCACCCGTCGCGACCTGCGTCACACCCTTGCCCGGCGCTGGCTCATCCCCCGCGCCGTCCGGCGTATACCGATAGTCGCCATCCGTAATGCCCATCGCCATCGGAATCGGCGCGGGCCGCTGGCTCTCCAGCTGCGCAATCTCGCCGCGCAGCAGATTCACCCGAGCCGCGTCTGCCGCACTGATGATCTTCTGGATCTCCGCCGGCGACACCCCCACCGTCCGGATCACCTGGTTCGCCAACAGCACCTGCCCCGGCGTCCGCTGCGCCTCCGGTGTCGCAATCGCCTCCTGAACGTTCTTCGGAAACCGCGTGTACTTGGCGGGCAGCAGTTGCGCACGATAAGGCGCCTCAATCGTCGCGATCGCGGCACGCCGCTGCTTCACCTCGCCGTCGATCCTCGCGGTCGCCGCCTGATAGGCCTCCGCCTGCGCCGCCGGCACCAGCGGATGCTCCACCTCCACCACTCCGAACAGGGTCGCCTGCAGCCGGTAGTAATCCCGCTGCGGAATTGGATCGAACTTATGGTTATGGCACCGCGCGCACTGCACGGTCAGCCCCAGCACGCCCCGTCCCACGGTCGCGATCATGTCGTCCAGGTACTCGTAGCGAAACTCCGGATTGTCCTTCTCCCGGAAGCCGACCTTCGCATGGTTCCGCAGAAAACCCGTCGCCGTCAGCGTGTCGTGCGTCACCTCCGCTAACTCATCGCCGGCCAGTTGCTCCCTGAGTAACTGGTCATAGGGCTTGTCCTCGTTGAAGCTGCGAATCACATAGTCGCGGTAGCGGAAGGCATTCGGGCGGTCAAAGTCATGCTCGAAGCCGTTCGAGTCCGCATAGCGCGCCACATCCAGCCAATGACGCCCCCACCGTTCGCCATAGTGAGGCGAAGCGAGCAGCCGGTCGATCACGGATTCCCAAGCCCGGGGCGACGGGTCGGCGACGAAGGCCTCCACCTCGCCGGGTGTCGGCGGAAGACCGGTCAGGTCGAGCGCCGCGCGCCGAATCAATGTCCGGCGGTCCGCCCGCGCGGCCGGCGAGAGCCCCGCCAGCTTCGCCGCGATAAAGGCATCAATCGGATGGCCCGGCGCCGGTGGCGCGGGGCGCCGCAACGGCCGGAAGCTCCACCACTCCCGGGCCGCCGGCGCAACCGGACTGTTCTCCATCGCCAGCAGTTCCGCCTTCACATCTTTCGTGGCCACCACGCCCCACGCCGCGCCCTCGGCAATCCAGACGCGAAAAGCCTCGATCTCCGCCGCCGTCAGCTTCCCGTCCATCGGCATGGCCGGTTTCAGTTCGCCGCTGATCATCCGGAACAGCGAGCTCTTGGCCGGGTCGGACGGCACCAAGGCTGGTCCGTGTGTGCCGCCACGCAAAGCGGTTTCGCGCGTCCGCAGGTCCAGGCCGCTCAATTGCAGCGCCGCCCCGTGGCACTTCAGGCACCGCGCGGCCAGCACCGGCGCAATGTCGCGATTAAAGTCCGCGGCGCACAAGCCGGCCGCGGCGGCCAGCAGTGTGAGTAAGGCGCGCTTCATCGACGGCATCATATCGAACTTGCAATACAAACGTAATGGGCCAAGATCGGCTAAAGTTCCTGGCCCGCCGCGCCGACAAGTACTTGGAGGAAATTCAGTATGGAAATTAAAGAAAAAGGTCTGCCTCTGCTCCTGCTCCTTGTCTTAGTACTCAACCTGGTGGTACTCGTCTCGTTGGGCCTGGAGTACGTGGGGGCCAGCGGACTTACCCGGCTGCAATGGTTTGCGCTTGGCAGCACCGGCTTCGCCGCGCTACTCTCCTTGCGCGCGTTTAAGCTATCCAGCGAATTGCGCAGTGGCATCCGCCGGCGCGAAACGATCTTGCGCCTGCTCTGGCTCGACTAGGTTTAAAGGACGGCCAACTGGTCGTCAGTTGGTTCTGCTCAACAGTACCAAGGCTCGTCCAGAAAGGGGACCGTCGCGCGCGCCGGAAGTGGCGGCGTCTCATAGTCCCCGTTCGTGGCCTGCTCCCACAGTTGCCGGAAGATCTCCGCTCGCGTGCCGCGCTTCCCGGCAATGCGGATCGCCGCCGCCGCCAACTGGTCCATCTCCCCATCCGGATGCTGCCAACGATGCAACAAAGCTTCGCGGTCAAACCCGGTTACCACGGCCTGAACTTCAGGTAACTCCAGTAACCGAGACCCCGTCGGAATCAGCAAACGCAAAGCCAACTGCACTGGCGATACGTTCTCCACCAGTTCCAATTCCGCCAACGTCCTCAATAAGTCGATGTACGCTGCTCGCGTCGTCCATGGCGTAAAGGCGATGAACGTCGGGGCCAGCGTCAGCCCCGCCTCCCGCACCAACCCGACGGCCTCCACGAAATCGGCCTTCGTATGGCCCTTCTCCAGCAACGCCAGCACCCGGTCGTCCAGGCACTCCACGGCACTGGTGATCATCAGGCAACCTGTTTCCCGCAATCCCGCCAAGCCACCGCGATTCTGCAGCAGATGCTCCACCTTAATCGTCACGTCGTAGGTAAGCGCGGGAAACTCGGCGTGCAGCGCTTCCACGATGCGCTCCGCGTGCGTCGGGCCGTTCCAGAAGTCAGGGTCGCCGAAGGTGATGTGCTGCGCGCCGGCCGCCACCTGCCGCCGGATATCCTCCAGCACCACCTCTCCCGACACCACCCGGAAACGCCCGTCATAGACGTTCACCACCGGACAATGACGGCACCGGTGTTTGCAGCCACGGCTCGCCTCGGTGTATCCCACCGTACGGGCCTCACCGTCTACGCGCAACTTGGCGTAGTTGTCGAGCACCGGCAACAGATCACGTTGCGGCGGAATAAAAGCGAGCCGCTCCAGGGCAACGCCGTTCACCGAAGCCCCGTTCACCCAGTTCACGAGTCCTGGCTCAAACTCGCCTCCGATCACGGCCTCCGCACCCAACTCCCGCAGATACTCGGCATTCAATGGCGCGTAGAGTCCGTAGCAGGCAATCCGCACGCTGGGAAGCAGCCGCCGCATTCGTTGGATGAGTGGCGCGGCCATCCGCGTCGCCGTGTGCATCGGCAAATGGAAGGCGATGCAGTCGAAATCGGTCAGGTCCGCCGGCAACCGGCCGACGGCCAGGTCGGCGCACGTCACCTGATGTCCGTCACGCAGCAGCCAAGCGGCCGGCGAAGCCAGGCCAAAAGGCTGGTGGCCCAGGTCGTAGGTATTGACGAGCAAAACCCGCATCACACCACCGTATTCTTCCAGGCTCCCCGGCGGAACAGGGTGTAAGCCACCACCGCCAACAGCAATTCCGCCATCGGCACCGCCCAGAAGACACCCGCCGTTCCACCGCCCCACCAATTCGCCCACGCATAGGCGAGAGGCAATTGAAACAGCCAGTAACAGCCGAAGTTCACGATCGTCGGAATGCGCGTATCGCCGGCGCCGTTAAAGGCCTGAATCAGCACCATGCCCCAGGCGTAGAAGCCGTAGCCGTAACTCAGGATGCGCAAGCACTCCACCGCCACCTTCACCACCGCCTCCTCCTGGGTAAAGACGTGCACCAGCGGCTCGGCAAACAGAATCAATCCCACCGAGACAGTCATCAAGAAGGTCATGTTGTAGAAGCCGCACGCCAGCACGGACTTCTCCGCGCGTTCCGGCTGTTTCGCGCCCAGGTTCTGCCCCACCAGCGTCGCCGCCGCGTTCGATAGGCCCCAAGCCGGCAGCAAGACAAACACAATAATGCGAATGGCGATGGTGTATCCGGCCGTCGCCGCGCCGCCGAACACCGCCACAATCCGCATCAGGCCGAGCCAACTCGCCGTCGGCACCAGATACTGAAAGCCCGCCGGCGCGGCGATGCCGAATAACTGCTTCATCAGCGGCACGTCCCAACTGAAGTGCGAAAGGCGCAATCGCAGTTCGCCGCGGCCCTCGTAGAGCCGCCAGAAACCGTAGAGCGCACCGACGGAACGGCCGGTCACCGTCGCGACCGCGGCCCCCGTCACGCCCATCGCCGGCACCGGGCCCCAGCCGAAAATAAACAGCGGGTCCAGAATCATGTTGCAGATGTTCGCCAGCCAGAGTGCGTGCATGGCGATCGTTGCGTTCCCTGCGCCACGAAAGATTGCGTTATTCAGGAACAGCAGCACCACCCCCGGCGTGCCCGCCAGCATGATCTTGGTGAAACTGCCGCCGTAAGCCGCGAGGCCAGCGGAGCCGGACATCCAGGCAAGTAACTCAGTGCCGTAGATGTAGCCGGGAATGGCGAAGGCCAAAGAGACGATCACCCCGAGAATGATGGCCTGCGCGCCCGCATGGCTCGCCGCTTCCGGATTCTTCTCGCCGATCCGGCGGGCCACAGTCGCGGTGGCAGCGGCGCTCAAGCCCATCGCCGCCGCAAACACGATGGCATACATCGCCTCGGTGATGCCCACCGCCGAGACCGCCCGCTCACCCAGACGCGCCACCCAAAAGATATCGACCACCACAAACAGCGATTCCATCGCCATTTCCAGCACCATGGGCACGCTGAGCAGCACAATGGCTTGGTGCAACGAGCCCGCGGTATAGTCGCGATGCTCGCCGCGTAAGCTCTCGGCGATCGCCTTCAGGAGCTTCATCTATTCGGAAAAGCGCTGCGCGATGGGAAACCGCCGGCCGATTCCGAAAGCTTTGGTCGTCACCTTCAAGCCGGGTGCGGCCTGCTGGCGCTTGTACTCGTTGCGATCCACCTTGTTGGCGATGTCGCGCACCAGAGGCAGGGGCAACGCCAACTCCTCGGCAATCGCCGCGGGACTCTTGCACTCCTCCACATAGCCCTTCAGAATCGCATCGAGGACATCGTACTCCGGCAGCGAATCAGAGTCCTTCTGGTCCGGCCGTAACTCGGCCGAGGGCGGCTTGGTGAAAACGTTCTCCGGAATCGCGCCCGGATGGCGGCGATTGGCCACCCGCGAAAGCTCGTAAACCAGCGTCTTCGGCACATCGCTAATCACCGCGAGACCGCCGCACATATCGCCATACAGCGTGCAGTAGCCGACGGCTAACTCACTCTTATTGCCCGTGGTCAGCACCATCGCCCCGAACTTATTCGAGAGAGCCATCAGAGTAACTCCCCGCAGCCGCGCCTGCAAGTTCTCCTCCGTCACATCGCGCTTGTAGCCCAAGAACAAGGGCTCCAGCACCTGTTCGAAAACCCCGCAAACTTCGGTGATCGGCGAAACCTCGTAACGGATGCCCAGACTGTGGGCCATCTCGCGCGCATCGGTGAGCGAATGGTCTGATGAGTAAGGCCCCGGCATCGATACGCCGATCACGTTCTCCGCACCAACGGCATCCACCGCCACGGCGGCGGTGATCGAAGAGTCAATGCCGCCGGACAGGCCAATCAGCACCTTCTTGAAGCCGCATTTCCCGATGTAATCGCGCGTGCCCAGCACCAGGGCGTCGTAAACTGCTTCCGTCTCGTCATTGAGATTCGCGTGATGGTCACCCGGTAGGATCAGGTCCTCGCCAAACGACAAGGCCGACGCCAGTTCGGTTCCATCGGGCAACAGCGCAAAGCTGGATCCGTCGAACACCAACTGATCGTTGCCGCCGGCCTGATTCACATAGTAAACGGGCATGCGATGACGTTCCGCCAACGCGGTGAACATCTCCCGGCGCTGGGCGCGTTTGCCTAAGTGGTAAGGCGACCCGTTAATCGAAATCAGGAACTCCGCGCCCGCCGCGGCCAACTCAGCCACCGGATCTCGGGTATACAAGGGGCGATCCCAAAATTGCTTGTCGTTCCAGGCATCTTCGCAGATAGTGAGGGCGATCTTCGTGCCGCGATACTCCCAAATCGATTGGCGCTCGCCAGGCACGAAGTAGCGGGTCTCGTCGAAGACGTCGTAGGTGGGCAGCAGCATCTTGCGCTGCTCGAAAATGATCTTGCCACCGGCGAGCACCTGAGCGGCATTCGCGAGGTGCTTGCCGGCAGTCTGGACGTTCGGGGCCACCGTGCCGACAATCAAAGCCAGCGGCAGATCCTGAGTGAGATCCGCGAGACGCTCCACTTCACGCGCACAGCCCTCAACGAAACTCGGCTTCTCCAGCAGGTCGCGCGGCGGATAACCGCAGATCGCCAGTTCCGGAAACGCGACGATGTCGGCGCCGCGCGCGGCCGCATCGCGCGCCATGGCCGCCATGCGATCGGCATTCGCCGCTAGCGCGCCAACCGTGGGATTGAACTGGGCAAGGGCGACTTTCATCCCTTTGCTTCAGGTGCCGGCTCGGGCTTCACGGGCGGTGGCGGGGGAACGAAAGGCTTCAGCGAAAAGCCATGCTGCGCCAACAGGCTTTCCAATTGCGGAATGGAAAGGCGGGCGGCATCCCAACCCACCGTAATCGCATCCATTTGCGCAGACGGCCGCAGCTTCTGAATCCCCACAATGCCCTGCATCGCGCCGATTTGCTTCAGCAGGCCGTCATCGAGCGGGCGGGCCAACTCGTAAGTGCGTTCGCATTTCGTCATGTATTTCTAGGATAACTTGCTTCCGAGTTTCCAAAGCACCTGACGCACCATCCCTTGCACAGCTTGCGCGTCCTTGGGCGACAGCTGCAGCCTTCGCAGTAGCCGGCGGATCTTGTGCATGGTGGTGGGCATCTGCGCATACTCGGCCTGCGTCAACACGGCGTGCCAGCCATCGGCCAAACGGTCCAACTGCTCGGCCGGTGCTTGCCGGCGGATCGCCGGCGGGAAGGAGCCAGGTTCCCGGATCAATTCGTAGAGACAGACCGCCACGGCTTGGCCCAGGTTCATTGACCCATGTTCCGGCCGCGTCGGAATGCGCACCAGCCGATGGCAGAAGCTGATGTCGTCGTTCGAAAGTCCGTACTTCTCTGAGCCGAAAAGCAGGGCGACATCCCCCGGCGTACCGCGAATGAACGGAGCCGCATCCTCCAGACGATCGAGCGGCATGCGGGACTCACGCAAGTCCATCGAGGCCGTTCCCACCACCAGACCGCAATCGGCCACCGCCTCAGCCACCGTCGCGAACTCCCGCGCCGCGGCGAGAATGGCGCCGGCGCCAGGTGCGCTACGCGCTTCGTCCATCGCGACACGGTAGGGGTCCACCAGGCGCAGACTCTCGAAGCCGAAGTTACTCACCGCGCGCGCCACCGCCCCGATATTCAAGGGGTTGCGCGGCGTCACTAAAACGACATGGACTCTACTTAACGTGGGCGTCTTCCAGGTAGGTATAACCCTGCAATCCGTCTTCGTAAAAGCGCAGCAGGCGCCCGGATTCTTCGTAGCCAATCCGGCCTTCGCGCAGCGCAACTTCCACATCGCGCCGGAACTGCTCCAGCAGGGCCTTGGAAGAGAACTGCACGTAGTCCAACACCTCGCGCACCGTATCGCCCGGCACGTAGTGCTCGAGCTCGTAGGAACCGGTATCACTTAACTTAATGTGCACGGCATTCGTATCGCCGAACAGGTTGTGTAAGTCACCCAGAATTTCCTGATAGGCCCCGACAAGGAAAGCACCGAGATAGTACTCGCCATCGGTGAAGGGATGCAGCGGGAGCGTCTTCTTGACGTCGCGCCGGTCGATAAACTGGTCAATCTTGCCGTCCGAGTCACAGGATACGTCGCCCAGCACGCCCTTGCGGTGCGGACGTTCGTTCAGCCGGTGAATCGGCATCACCGGGAAGAGTTGCTTAATGGCCCAGCTATCCGGCATCGATTGGAACAGGCTGAAGTTGCAGAAGTAAGTATCGGCCAGAAGGCTATCGAGCCCTTCGAGTTCCTCGGGGAATACATCCAAGGAGCGCGCCATGTTCAGCACCCGGCGGCAGATCGTCCAATAGTAATTCTCGGCCATGCTGCGCTGTTCGAGCGACATATAGCCGAGCGAGAACAGATTCAACGCCGAATCCAGTGCCTGCTGCGCATCGTGGAAACTCTCGAGCAGATTCTTAAGCGTCAGCGACCGGTGCGTCTCCTGTAAGTCGATCAGCGGCTGTTCGGCCTCTGAACTGACGTCCTTCAGTTCTTCGTCGCCAAAGCCGGAGACGCCCACCACATTAAATACCAGCACGCTGTGATAAGCGGCGATCGCCCGTCCGCTCTCCGTCACGATGGTAGGATGCGGCACGGACTCTTCGTCGCAGACATGCTGGATGTGATGCACCACGTCGTTGGCGTATTCCTGCAGCGTGTAGTTCACGCTGGATTCGAAGTCGGTCTGTGAGCCGTCGTAGTCGATGCCCAGGCCACCGCCGACGTCCAGGAACTTCAGGCCCGCGCCCTGCTTCTTTAGGTCAGCGTAGATGCGGGCGAGTTCCGTCACCGCGCCCTTGATTTGGCGAATGTTCGTAATCTGGCTGCCTAAGTGGAAGTGCAGCAGGTCCAGGCAATCTTCCATGCCCCGCGCCTTCAGCTCCGCCAGAACTTTCAGCGCCTCGCTCACCGTCAAACCGAACTTCGAGCGATAGCCGCCCGAACTCTTCCAACGGCCGGAACCCCGCGCCGCCAGCTTCACGCGCACACCAATGGTGGGCCTCGCGCCCGTCTTCTCCGCGTACTTGAGGATCAGGTCGAGCTCGGTATACTTCTCAATGATCGGCGTGATGTTACGGCCGATCTTCTTGGCGAGCATCACCATCTCGATGTACTCGTCGTCCTTGAATCCGTTGCAGACAATCGGCGTCGAGCCGTCGGTGATGCCGAGCACCGCCATCAGTTCGGGCTTTGAGCCGGCCTCCAGGCCGAAGCCATACTGCTTACCGTAAGCGAGCACCTCTTCCACCACGTGCCGCTGCTGATTCACCTTGATCGGGTAAACGCAAATGTACTTGCCCTGGTAGCCGTTTTCCTTGATGGCGACTTGAAAGGCGTCGTTGATCTCGCCCAATTGGTGACGCAGGATTTCACCGAAACGGATCAGGATCGGCGCCTGAATGCCGCGCAGCCGGAGCGTATCGATCAGATTCTTGAGATCGATCGAACGGCCGGGCTCTTTGGATGGGTGCACCCACAAGTGCCCGTTCTGACCAACCGAGAAATAGCCTTTGCCCCAGCGGCTGACGTCGTAGAGTTCGTTGGCGTCGATTGCTGACCAGCGCTCGTTGGGTTCAAAGTTCGTCGGGGCATCGGTAGTTTTTAAGCTCAACGGTTCGGGTCCTTGCACGGGAGCGGGTGGGCACGCATGGCCCGGCTCCCCTTCAGTTTAACGAATCGGCAGATGCCCAAAACGCCATTTCGGTTACAGTCTTCTGCTACGGTGACACTGGGAGGCGTTTTGCGCGAAGTAGTTCTCGGCCGCTTAAAGGAAATCGTGGAACAGGCTGCCGCCAGCCTGGGCCTGGAAGTGATGCAAGTGGAGTTGGTGGGCGGCGGGAAGCACCGACTGCTGCGCATCACCCTCGACAAGGACGTTGAAGGAGGGGTGTCGCTGGACGAGTGCGAGATGGTGTCGCACCAGGTGTCGGCGGTGCTGGACGCCGAGGACCTGATCCCGGGCGACAGCTACCAGTTAGAGGTGGGCTCCCCCGGCATTGAACGCGCCCTCACCACACCGCGCGACTATGCGCGCTTTACCGGCCAGCTCGCCAAGCTGGTGCTGCGCGAGCCTCTTGGCAAGCACAAGACGCTGGTGGGCCGGCTGACTGGCTTCGCCAACGGCGTGGTGACGATCACCGTGGATGAGGAGCCTCTGAACGTTCCTCTGGACCAGATCAGCAAGGCCAACCTGAAGTTTGAGTGGCCGAAAGGATAAAAGCGTGCGAGTGCTGACGGCGGCGGAGATGCGTCAGGTAGACGAGCAGACGATGGAGCTCGGCATTCCGGGACTCATCCTGATGGAGAACGCCGCCCACCGCGTGGTGGAGCAGATGCGCGAGCGATTCGGGCCGTTGGCGAACCAGCGGGTGGCGGTGTACTGCGGCAAAGGCAACAACGGCGGCGACGGACTCGCGATCGCCCGGATTCTGGCCGTGGTGGATCGCGCCCGGGTCGACGTGATTCTGTCTTGCGCCCCGGACGAACTGGGCGATGAGGCGGCGGCGCAGTACCGGATGCTGCAGACGGCCGATGTTCCGCTCGGCTTCGCCGACGCTCCCACGCTGATTGTCGATGCGCTGCTGGGGACCGGCATTACGGGTCCGGCGCGGGGGCGAGCCGCCGAACTGATCGCCGAAATCAACCTACTGGAAGCCCCGGTGATCGCCGTCGACCTGCCCTCGGGCATGGCCAGCGACTCGGGCGAGTCAGAAGGCGAAGTGGTGCGCGCCGCGCTCACCGTCACCTTCACGGCGCCCAAACCGGCCCACGCGCTACCGCCCAACTGCGACCACCTGGGCGACTTCCGCGTTGTCCAGATCGGCTCGCCAAGCCACCTGTTGCGCAGCCAACTACACCTGAACGAACCGAGTGAGTTTGCCGCGGTGCTCGCACCTCGGGCGAAGGGCGCGCACAAGGGCGACTTCGGCCACGTGCTGGTCGTCGGTGGCGCTTTCGGCAAAACCGGAGCGGCCGAAATGGCCGGAATGGCTGCGTTGCGCGCGGGAGCCGGCTGGGTGTCGGTGCATAGCGCAGCCGATCGCCTACCACCTGAGCTGATGATCGCGAAGAGTCTCGATGATCTGACGAAGTACGCGGTACTGGCCGTCGGGCCCGGACTTGGCCTTGACGCTCGCGCTGTCGATCTCTACCGAAAGGCGCGCCAGCCGATGGTGGTGGACGCCGACGCCCTGAACACGCTGGCGGCCACGAAGATTCCGAAGGCGGGCGCCTTACGGGTGCTGACCCCACACCCCGGGGAGATGCGCCGCCTGCAGCCCAAGGGCACCGGCGACCGCGTGTCGGACGCCCGGCTGTTTGCCCAGAAGAACGGCGTGGTGCTGGTGCTGAAGGGCCAGCGGAGCCTGATCGCGTTTCCGGACGGCGAAGTGTACGTGAACCCGACGGGCTCGCCGGCGATGGCCAAAGCGGGGTCCGGCGACATTCTCACCGGCATGATCGCCAGCCTGCTGGCCCAATATCCGGACGCAGCCAAGGCGGCTATCCTCGCGGCGGTGTGGTTGCACGGCAAGGCCGGCGAATGCGCGGAGGCCAAGCTGACCGAGCGCTGTGTGATCGCCACTGACTTATTGACCTACCTGCCCGAGGCATTTCGTGACGCATATCACGCATAGCGAAGACGAGACGATCGCTTTGGGCCGCCAGTTGGCGGCGGAATGGCCACAACAAGCGCTGGTGCTGCTGATTGGCGATCTGGGCGCGGGCAAGACAACTCTGACCAAGGGCATCGTGGAGGGGCGCGGAATCGCGGACCCGGTGACGAGCCCGACGTTTACGCTGATCCACGAATACGGCGATCCGCCGCGCGTCTTCCACATCGACCTTTACCGTCTGGACGAGGCTCACGAGGTAGCGGCGCTCGGCCTGGATGAACTGTTGGACCGCCCGGCGCTCACGCTGATCGAATGGGGCGAGCGCTTTCCCGAACTCTGGCCGCGGGAACACATCGAGGTGCGGCTGAAGCGTGAACCGGACGAATCGCGGCGAATCGAAGTGATATTATGTCGGCACCATGAAGAGACGTAACTTTCTCAGCACCTCCGCCGCTACTGCCGCCGGAGCCAGCGCCGCCGCTGCCGTTATGGCGACGCCGGCCGCTGCCGCCGCCGCAAAATCATTTCACCCTTCGCTTTCCGGCCGGCCGGGAGTGATGAAACTTGGAACGCAGAATGCGGACGACGACGTGAGCCTGGGCCTGTTCGCCGCCTTTGGGCTCACCAGCATCTGCAGCACTTTGCCGTCGCGGAAGTACGACGAGAAGTGGAGCGTCGACAACCTGAAGGCGCTGAAGGAGCGGGTTGAGAAGCACAAGATGAATCTCGACATGGTGCCCCTGCCGCTGAGTTCGGCGTACATTACGCGGCACGAGTACCCGGACATCATGAAGGGGAACAGCCCCCAGCGTGACCGCGACATCGAAGACATCCAGAACATCATCCGCAACATTTCGCGGGCCGGCATTCCGGCGGCGAAGTACAACATGAGCATTCTGGGCGTGGTGCGCACGGAGCGCACGATCGGCCGCGGCGGGGCGTCGCTGAGCACCTTCGTCTATGACAAAGGCAAACAGGATCCGCCACTCACCGAAGCCGGCCCTGTTCCGGCCGACCTCTACTGGGAGCGCATCACCTACTTCCTGGAGCGCGTGGTGCCGGTAGCCGCCGAGTACAAAGTGAAGATCGCCTGCCATCCGCATGACCCCGGCATGCCGAAGGGCAAGGGCTGGCGCGGCGTCGAGACGGTGCTGGGCAGCTTCGACGGCTTGAAGAAGTTCGTCAGCATCAAAGAAAATCCTTACCACGGGCTGAACTTCTGCCAGGGCACGATCAGCGAAGATCTCGAGAATCCGAACAAGGAGATCCACGAGATCATCCGCTATTTCGGCAATCGCAAGAAGATCTTCAACGTGCACTTCCGCAATATCAAGGGCAAGTTCCTGAACTTCCAGGAAGTGCTGCCGGATGACGGCGACGTCAACTTCCTGGAATGCATCAAGACCTACAAAGAAGTGGGCTACGACGGCATGGTGATGCCGGACCACGTCCCGAACATTGCGGGCGATCCGCGCCACCAACAGGCTTTTGCCTTTGCTTTCGGCTATATCCGCTGCTGCATCCAGACGGTGGAAGGCTGGAACAGCGAGGCGCTGGCCCGCAACGCCTAGTTCACGTCTTTACGATCATGGAAGCCGGAGTTCGCAAGGACTCCGGCTTTTATATTTTGGTGCCGCACTCGGGGCAGAACTTGGACTCCGTCATGGTGCCGCATTTCCCGCAGGCCTTGGGGCCGGGTTTCGGGACGGCTTGGCCGCATTCACCACAGAACTTGGCGGCGTCCGACAGGGCGGCACCGCAACCGGCGCAGGTGACTTTGCGGGCCTGCAAATTGGTAGCGGCGGTGGAGGCGGCAACGTAAGCGTCGGCGCTGAGGTCAACGCCTTCGGTGTAGTTTACGGCGCGGGCGGCACTTTGTAACTGTTCGCGGGCGGCGTCCGCTTTGGCCTGGGCCTGACTGGAGGCCAAGTGTTCGTGGAAGTCCGGCGCGCACTCTTCGCATTGGTTGGCTTTCGCGTTCCAACAGACTTCGCCACAAACCCATTTACCGCACTTGGTGCACTGGCGGAAGGAGGGACGAGCCTCCTCGACGGCTTCGGCCAAGGCGGCGTCGTGAACCTTGCCGCCGACGGCGCGCTGCACTTCGTAAGCGGCGTTGCCGAAGTTACCCATGCCGCCGAGAAAGCTGCCGGCGACGTTCAACAACGACTGTGCCATGCCGAGGGTGGACGCCTTGTACTGCGTCATGTAGCCGTTGCCGCATTTGTCGCAGCGGAAGCGAAACTGGTAGCCACGATCCGTGGACAGGTCCTCGTAATTGGCGACAAACCCGATCAAAGCCAAGCGATGATCCTCCTCTTTAGGTTCAGTCTACGATGAAGGGATGGACCAACGATGGCTGGCAGGAGGCGCGGCAACGATCGGGGCGCTGGCGGTACCGGGGCCGGCTCGAATCGTCGCCTTCGGGTGGCTGGGAGAGCGGCCATCGTTCTTCATTCTGCTGCTGTTGGCGCTGGTAGCGTTCGCGGTGATTGTCGGTTTCGCTTTGCTGGCGTGGAAGCTGCTAACCAAGGATTGGCCGCCACGAGAGGCGACCGGTTTGCTGGCCCTGGTGGTGGCGGCGCGATTGACGCTGGACGTGGTGCGACTGATGGGCTTCTGGATTATCTAGGCTGCACCAGAGCGTCCTGGCGGATGCACAGGGCGCCTTCGCAAGCCTGCCAACCTTTCGGGTCGCGGGTGACTTTGAGCGGGGTGGGAAGCTCGGCATCGGTGGCCCAGCGTTTGCGGGAGCGGTGGAAGTCGTACTGGCTTTGGTAGTAGGCCTGCAGGCGCTGGCGGACGGGCTGTGAGGGGTCAGGGCGGAAGGCTCCGCCGCCGAATTGCACGTAGCCCCAATGCTCGGGCAGGTGCATGTTCACTTTGCCTTGGGGCGACCAGACCCAGTTATCCTCCTTCGTGCCTTTAATGCGTTGGTACTTGCCGCCGACCAGTTCGTGGAGCCATTCAACGCGAGAGAAGTTGACTCGCCACTGGTCGCCTTCGCGGGGAGGCAGGGGCATGCGGGCGCGGGCGCCGAAGGCAGCCCAGGGAATGGCGATCTCAACCGACCAGCCCTGGTCGATGTCGCGAGGGTCGTTGAGGGTACCGCGAACGGAAACGGCGGTGCGGAGACCGGGAATTTCCCAGCCGTTGTCGGCGCTTCCGGCGTCTTTATAGGGCTTGGGGAGGAAGAGGTCCCAGGAGGTGTTGAGCGCGTTGATCTCGAATTCGAAGTACTCGTGGCTATCGCCGTTGGGATCGATGAAGACTTCGAAGTCGTTGTCGTGAAAGATGACGGAGTCATGCCGGGTGAGGGTGCCCCAGACGTGCGGCTCAGAGAGTTCGGCGGCGATGTAGAAGTATTGGGTGTCCCACATCATGCGGGCGCGGGTGCGAAAGCGGGGCTTGGGTTTCGCGGAGCCTTCGATGTCGACGAAGTCGGAAGTCCAAGGGGCGGAGTCCCATTGGTGGTCGATGACGCCGTCGATTTTGAGGGGTGCGGCAGCCTTCGGGCTGACGTACGAATTCGGTTCGGCCATCAGGGCGGCCGTCAACAGGAACCACATGCGAACTCCTCTGACTTTTGGTGTCTTCTTCATGATGCCCTGCCGGGGGGTGGGGATTTGTTGGGGGCTCCGGAGCGGAGCCAATTTTGGGGAGGAGTTTGGCGCGTTCGAGGGCGCGGAGGGCACGGTGGTATTCGTTTTCGATTTGGGAGCGGTAGCGGAAGAAGTTTTTGTGGAGGA